>DGXM01000064.1:0-14048 GCA_002396325.1 Treponema sp. UBA4232 | reverse complement strand
TCTTCACGCTGCTGTGCATCTTCCCGTTCTACTACCTCTTCATCAACACAATTTCGGGAAACGATCTTGTACAGGCCGGCGTAATCAACTTCTACCCGAGGCGCATACACTTTTCGAATTACCTGCGCATCATCACAAGCAACTCAGATTTGCTCACAGCCCTCATCATCACACTCAGCCGTACAATCATCGGAACGGGACTTATGGTCATGGCAAGCGGATTCATCGGCTACCTTATGACAAAACAGGAGATGTGGGCCCGCAAGTTCTGGTACAGGTTTCTGATTGTCACGATGTACTTCAACGCGGGCATCATCCCTGCCTTTATGACAATGCAGATGCTCGGGCTCACCAACAACTATCTGGTCTACATCATTCCGGGGATTGTGGCACCTTACAACATCATTCTCGTGAAGACATACATCGAGTCCATCCCCGCGGAACTTGAGGAATCTGCGGCAATCGACGGAGCCTCGTACTGGGCTATCTTCACAAGAATCATCTGGCCTTTGTGCAAACCCATTCTTGCAACCATCGCAATCTTCGGTGCAGTCGGAAACTGGAACTCATTCCAAGACTCCCTCATCTACATGCAGGCACAGCCGAAGCTCTTCACACTGCAGCACATCCTGTGGAACTACCTGAACCGCACCACAAACCTCGGCGCACTTATGTCGGCAGGATCCACTGTGCTCACCGACGCACAGAGGGAAGCACTCAGCAGCCAGAAGGTGATTAAATACACAATCTCAATGATTACGGCCATCCCGATTCTGATTGTGTATCCGTTTATGTCAAAGTATTTCGAAAAGGGAATCATGCTCGGAGCAGTCAAAGGCTGATTTCCCGAGGATTTCAGAGACGCACCGACAAATGATTTTCAGATTTTTATCTGAAGATTTTATAACAAACAATGGTGAACCTCTAAAAACTTCAGTTTTTAGAGGTAACTTTAAAAGTGCGATGTTTTAACTCTTGCTATTTTCAAGAGTTAAAACTCGTCGGGTTCTCTAAAAAATCGCGAAGGCGAGTTTTTAGAGATACCCAATGGTAAGTAAATAATTCTTTAGGAGGAATTATGAAAAGATTAGGAAAGATTGCCGGATGTGCAGCACTTGCACTGGCAGCCGCAGCAATGATGGGATGCGGTGGAAAAAAGAACGAGGCATCAAACGCAGCAGGCGGAAACGATTCAACAGCTTCTGACATCATCCCAAAACAGACGGTGACTTTGCAGGTCTACGATCAGCTTGCAAACTATTCAGGCGAGCAGGTGGGTTGGTTCGGAAAGATTATGCTCGACAAATTCAACGTCAAGCTGAACATCATCCCGGAATCAGGAAACACTTACACAACACGTATGGAAAGCGGAAACCTCGGCGACATCGTCATCTGGGGAAATGACTCCGACGACTATCTGAACGCTGCCGAAGGCGGACTTCTGTTCGACTGGGAAGAGGAAGATCTTCTCACAAACTATGGACCTTACATCAAGGATCATATGGCTCTTGCACTTGAAAAAAACCGCGGCATTTCAGACACAGGAAAGATTTACGGATTCGGTCACGGCGTTTCAACTTCTTCAAAGGACCGCCAGGGATTCTTCTACACATGGGATCTCCGCTATGACCTTTACGAGCAGCTTGGAAAACCCGCCATCAAGAATTACGATGACCTGCACAAAGTCCTCAAGCAGATGAAGGAAATCTGCCCGAAAGACGACAACGGACAGGAAACATACGGTGTGTCCCTCTTCCCTGACTGGGACGGAAACATGGTTATGTTCGTAAAATCACTTGCGACAGCTTATGTCGGCTGGGATGAATTCGGTTTCGGACTTTACAATCCTGTCGACGGAACATATCACTCATGCCTTGAAGAGAACGGACCTTATCTCGATGCCCTCAAATTCCTGAACGACCTGTATCAGGACGGACTTCTCGATCCCGACAGCCAGACTCAGACCTACGACGCCATGAACGAAAACTACGTGAACGGAACAGCATTCTGGAACATCTTCAACTGGATGGCTTCAGGCGTATACAACACAGAGGCACACAACTCTGCGGGAAAGGCGATGTATTCAGTGCGTCCCGAAGATGCAAGCCCGATTTGCTACGGTCAGTCAGTTTTCGGTGGAAACCGCATCTGGTCCATCGGTTCAAAGACAGAATATCCTGAGCTCTGTATGGCTATCATCAACTGGCTCTGTACTCCCGAAGGATTCATGACATCCCTCTACGGACCCAAGGGTGTCACATGGGATTACGATGCAAACGGAAAGACCTACTTCACCGAGCTTGGAAAGAAGTGCCAGAGTGACAGCAACACCGCAATGCCCGCCCCCTACACCGGTGTGTACAAGGACGGAACATTCCAGATGAACAACATCACATGGGCAAACGATGCAACCAACCCCGACTCAAACGGCGAGACATACAACAAGACAAGCTGGGCAAGCGAAGCGACTCCCGCAAAGTTCGAAATCGAACAGAAGTGGAGAGACTGGGCAAAAGCATCTTCCGTTGAAGAGTATCTTGGAAATGGAAAGTATGTGCTTGCACCTTCATCAACATATTCAGAGTCTGCAAAGACCGATGAACTTCAGGCTACAGCAAACCAGGTTGCAACTGCAATCAAGACCGGTTCCTGGAAGGCAATGTATGCAAAGAATGACGCAGAGTTCGACAAGCTGGTTCAGGCAATGATTTCTGAAGCAAAGAGCTACGGCATTGACGCTGTTGATGCATTCTACGTACAGGAAGCCGCAAAGAAAAAGGCGGCAGAAGACAAGGCGGCAGGAAAATAATCCTCTGACTTTCATCTGAACAAACGGGGCCGCTCCAAAAAGTATTGTCATGCTGAACTTGTTTCAGCATCTGCGCTGGATATAGTGCATAGATTCCGAAACGAGTTCGGAATGACGTTATGCAACGAACTTTTTGGTCAAGGGACGCCCCAAAAGTATTGTCATGCTGAACTTGTTTCAGCATCTACACTGGATATAGTGCATAGATTCCGAAACGAGTTCGGAATGACGTTATGCAACGAACTTTTTGGTCAGGGGCCGCCCCAAAAAGTATTGTCATGCTGAACTTGTTTCAGCATCTACACTGGATACAGTGCATAGATTCCGAAACGAGTTCGAAATGACGTTATGCAACGAACTTTTTGGTCAGGGACCGTCCAAAAAGTATTGTCATGCTGAACTTGTTTCAGCATCTACACTGGATACAGTGCATAGATTCCGAAACGAGTTCGGAATGACGCTGCGAAACGAACTTTTTGGTCGGCCCCGTTTTTTTTACCCTTGTTCTTTTCCTATCAAAATCTTATACTACTGACATGGCGTTTTTCAGTCCCGAAAGCAAATTATACAAAGCAATCTCTTTCATTGGAAACCTTCTCGCGTTGAACGGCTGCTGGCTTCTCTTCAGTCTTCCCCTTGTCTCCGTGGGCGCATCCACCGTTGCGGCATATTCAGTCGCCTTCAAACTCATCGAGGGAAAAGAGGGATACATCTTCCGTGATTTTTTAAAGGCTTTCAAGGAAAACTGGAAGCATGGCACTATCCTGTGGATTATCACCGCCGTTGCAGTCTACGGATTTTATCTGGACATACAGATTCTGCAGAAAGGAGAGCCCGGCATTCCCGTCATAGTAATAAGCATAGTCGCATTCGTGGCGATTGTTTTTGCACTCGTTTACGCCTACCCTCTTTCGGCGCGCTATGAAAACAAAGTCCTGAACCACATTCGGAATTCGTTTCTTCTCTGTTTCGCACATCTGGGAAAAACACTTGTTTTAATGCTGATTCTGGTTTTGGAAATCGGCATACTGCTTTGGAACATCCACACACTGATTTTCATCGTCATCATCGGACCGGGACTTCTCGTTTACACTACAGCAGGAACCGCAAGAAAGATTTTCGCACTCAACGACGAAAAGAACAAATCCGCATAATCATCTTACGGTGTAAACCGAAACGTCCTCCGAGTCCCCGCAGACGACTTTCAATTCATGCATACCGCGCAGCAACGGAATGTCCCATTCAAGGATTCCCTGAGTCGAGCCTATCATTTTGCCATCTGCAAAAAGAGTGGTTTCCCTGGAGCCGCCGCCGGTCGCCATCACGTGAAGCTTCTGATAGTCTGAAGGCATAAGGGGATCGAATACAAACTGTGCATTGTCGCGGGGATACACAATCTGCACGGGTAAATCATTCTGCTGAAGACCTCCGTTCATATTCCGTCCCGAAGCCCAATGTGCATACTGCTCAGGATAACGCACCGCAATCCTTCCATTTATTGAATAATGCCAGTCGCACACACGATTTTTTTCCGTTCCCTTGAAGACATACTCATTCACTTTCGCAGGACAATTCTCACCGGGCGTCAATCCTGAAAGAGCGCACACAGAGCGTTTTTCATAAAGTTCAGGCTGCTGAAAAGAGCAGGCTCCGTATCTGTCGCTGAGAAAGTCCAATATCATCCTCACCACCGCCGCGGGGATGCTGCTTCCCGTCTGACGCACAACCGTTTCGCCCGTGAAATTTCCCATCCAAACTCCGGCAGTGAATTCCGAAGTCGCACCAAGTGCAATAATATTCTGGAACTGATTCGATGTGCCCGTTTTGAAAATACTGGGATAGTCCGTCTCAAAAACCTTGGCATTTCCGAATCCGAGAGCACGGGCATTCGAGTCGCTTAGAAAATCGCAGATGATTCTTGCAGTGTCGCTTTCATACACTTTCCTGAATTCAGAGCAGGTCTCGTCCTTCAGAAACGAAAGATTTTCCGCAATCCTGCCGTCATTGGGGAAAACGGAAAATGCCCTCACCATTTCGTAAAGGGAAACTTCGGCGGCACCAAGCGCAAGAGAAAGTCCTGTCGTGGCACGGTTCTTTTCCAAATCCTCATAACCGAGTTTCGAAAGCCGCTCAAGATAAGAGTCGATTCCCACTTCGTTCAAAAGATAGACTGCCGGCACATTGAGACTTGAAGCAAGCGCATTTCTGAATGAAACAGGACCGTTGAACATATTATTGAAATTGTAAGGCACATAGACACCGCTTCCTCCGAAATCCTGCCTGATGTCGGGGAGAATCGTAGTGGGGGAAAATCCGTTTTCAAGAGCATGGGCATAAAGGAAAGGCTTCATTGAACTGCCGGGATTGTTTCGCACAAGCACTCCGTCAATCTGGCCTGAATGTTCACTGTCATTAAAAGACGCATTTCCCACCCAAAGGATAATCTGTCCGGTACGGTTGTTGATTGCAAAGGCCGACCCGTTGTGAACCCTTGCCTCGGTGTATTCGTCGAGCTTTTCCTGAATTTTCTTTTCCACGCGCGAGGCCAGATTTGTGTCCACGGAAAGGATGAGTGAGTCGGGAATTTTTTTCCCTGCTTTTCTGTACTGTCCCGCAACATATTGAATGAAATGAGGACAGCGGTTTTCATACACATAGGATTTTTTCGGTGCATAGTCAGAGGGACGGCGCGGGATTTTTGCAAGCACTTCAATCTGCTCATCGGAAAGCTTTTCCATGGAGATGCCGTAGAAAGTTCTCGCCGCAGAAGCCACTCCTTCCGTCTGGAAACCGAAAGGCACAGAATTCAGATACAATTCCAGAATCTGTTTTTTGCCGAGTTTTGCCTCGATTCGGAAAGCGGAAATCATTTCCTTCAGCTTGGTTTTGTAAGACACAGTTTCCGTTCTTGGCACGATGATTCTTGCAAGCTGCATTGTAATTGTGGATGCTCCGCTTACAACCCTTCCCGCCTTTTTATTTTGAAGAGCCGCTCGTGCAATGGAGATAAAATCAACACCCGGATGAAAATAAAAGTGCGAATCCTCTTGTTCCAAAAATGCATCGGAAAGACTTTCTGGAATTTCCTCCAATGGGAAATATTCCCTTCTGAGTCCATCTTCAAGAGGAAGCACATAGACGAGTTTTCCCTCGCTGTCGTAAAAGCGGGTGCTGTTCTGACGCTGCATAAACGCTTCCAGTTCAGGAAAGGGAATTAATTTCAGAGCCAGATAAAAAGACAGGAGCAGGACCGCCACGCAGATTCCGATTATTCCCGGAACACGAAGCGGTCTTTTTCGTCTGCCGTTTTTATTCACGGCTTTCATTTAATGGTCCAGACTTTTCCATTGCCACGACCGAAGATTTCCTCCTGATACATACATTCCGCTGTGGGGCACGGAGTATTGAAGGTTCCGGTTCTTGCGGCACGGAACATGAATTCCACAGTCTGATGTCCGCGGGGGAAATAATCCCAGAAGTATTGAACTTCGGAATCGTATATGCCCTGGTATGAAAGTCCCCAGTTGTAATTCTCGTACCAAGAAGCCCAGTCGTCATCATCATAATCATCACTGTCTGAAGATTCAGGCAATGTTCCCGTGGTCACAAACGCGGCATTCAGAATCTCTGCTCCAGCCGGAATCGGGGCACGGACCGCAACATACTCACGGGATCTCGGAGTGGACACATACACAACCTCACGGTACACATTGCCGGAAACCAATTCATTGCCGGAAACAACCTGTCCTGTCTTCACGTCAGTGATTTCAGTAAAGATACAGATTCCTTCGTCGCGTGCAGCCTGCTCACTTGGAGGAACTGCGTATTTCATTGCGGCTGTATAGAAGAGCGTTCCTGTTCCGTTTTTCTTGAAGTCGAGCGCAATCTCTTTGTCCCTCGGCATGTTCTTCATCGGAGATTCCGTGAAGTCGAATGTCGCGTCAACAGGCTTTGCCTCCACTCCCTTGAAGTCACCCTTGGCGAGGGATGTTCCGTTGAGAAGCACTTCAGCAGAGAAATTGAGCTTGGTAAGATTGTTTGCACGGATGTATTCGTCCAGTGCAACCAGTACCCTTGAAGTCGCAGCTGTTGACGTCCAGTAACCTCGGTGTGCTTTCTGCAGCATAAGAAGCTCGTAAACCAAATGCTGGCTGATTGAGGCCTTGGAATCAAGACGGCTCTGAAGCTGCAGCATCAAAGCGAATTTTTCGGATGTATCGGAATAGAACGACCAGTAGCCGCTGAACGAAGCGTCGGTAATGTCGGCACCCCTCGTTGTGAGGCTCACATAGCGGCCGGCCTTTTTGAGTGCATCCTTAGCCTTGGCCTTGTTTCCGATATTGCAATAGATGAGTCCGCAGAGTGCAAGCGTGTTCACATCGGCATCGTCTTTGGCAACAATCCTATCCACATAAGACTCATCAATATCACCGCTGAGTGTCGAGGCTGCGTACAATTCATGGGCGGCATCGTAATCTCTCCATGAGAATTCATCTGCATCAGACAACATACTGTACGCATGGTTTTCCAGATACTTGACAAGGTCCGAAGTGTTTATGCTTTCGACACCTCTGTAATTCTTTGACTTTGCAATTCCGAGGATTTCAGCAATGCGCGTGGAAACATAGGGGCTGTCGTAAGATCCGCCCGGCCAGTACGGGAAGGCACCTGATGAAAGCTGTGAAGAAGCCCATGTCTTTATTTCCTTTTCAACCACTTTCTTCGGATTCTTCACTTCGTTGTTCAGTCCAAACAAATCAACATATTCACCGAATGCAACAAGCGGAAGAATTGCGGAAGATCTCTGCTCAAGGCATCCATACGGATAGTGGAACAGATAGGTGACTGCCTCACGGAGCACTCCAAGACGAGTTGGGTCAAGCTGCACATAAAGAGAGCCCTTTCCGTCATCGGCGGAACCCGGAATCACAATCTTTTCCTGAGCCTCACCGTTCTTTCCAGAATCAGCGTCAATCTGTCCGACCGTTGCGACAGTTTCGTAAATGTACGGCTTTTCAATCTGCAGCGGCATAAGGATTTTTTCATTCACAACATCGGATTTCACCGTGTACTCAACCGTGACCCAGCCCTGAGATTCGGCCTTTATCTGGAACATAAGCGGGGAAGTTGTATCTGCGGGAACCGTAATTGATTTTGAAGCCTCCTGAACAATGGAAGCCTTTCCCGGAAGTTTCTGCACTTCGTCTTCTGACTGCACGGCACCTGTCTTTTCAATTCCGGGGTACACCTGCATTGACACAGTGACTTTGTGAGATTTGCTTTCAATATTGGAGATTGTGACACCGATTTCACTCTGGTCGTTCAGACGCAGCTGACGGGGAAGAACCGTACGCACAGACACAGGGTTTGCAACCGGCATTTCGTCCTCGGCAATTGAGAAATTGTTTTCGTCAACACCGACTGCCGTAATGCGGTATGCAGTGAGAGAGTCTGGCAATGTGAACGTGCACTTTGCATTTCCGTTGGCATCTGTAATCAGCTGCGGCTCAAAAAGCGCCGTAGGCTCAAAGTTCTTGCGTTCATTGAGTTTGTCCGCATCTCCACCAACAAGATTGCTTGTGCTGTAAGTAACCGGATCCATAAGAAGAGAACGGCTGTCTCCTCCGCGCACACATTCAGGGAAGAGCCATTTGTCGTAGAAGTATGAAACAGGGTCTGCCACATGATAATTGATCAAATCAATAACACCGCGGTCAACTGCCATGAGCGTAATCTCCGCGTTCTGCACAGGACCGCTTTTTGTTGAGGCATGCACACTGATTGTGGCTTTTTCACCGGGACGGTAGAGAGTCTTGTCGGTCTTGATTTCGATGTCGAATCTTCTGGTTGCAGTGCTTACATTGAGCGCCGTGACTCCGAAATATCCCTTCGGCTTTCCGATGTCGATTGAATTGTAATCCGCGGCAGGCGGTTCAGTACGTGTTGAATACGAAGAAACCGCAACATACATTACAGGCACATAGGATTCCTTGATGTCGAACTCAAGCACGGAAGTGGGCTCGGTGATTGTGCGCACTTCACTGTTCACGATTCCTTCGCGCTCCACTGTAATCATATATGTGCCTTTCGGAAGAGGACTCTGCATAAGAATCTGGGCCCTTTCGCCGACTTCGTACTCATCTTTGTCGGTGGTGAGCGTGATTTCCTCTGCACTGTCGCGGTCGAACCAGTACCAGTCGCTGCTTGTTGCATAGAAGCGTGATTCAGTCACAATATCGTTGCCCAATGCATCCTGGGTTGTAAGACGGACAATGTATGCACCGCCCTTCGGTGGAGTCACGGAGATTTCAGTCGGTTTCAGACTGCCTGAAAGTGCCACGTCTTTCTCAGATTCAGTGACCATCGTTCTCTGGTAACGTGAGGTGAGACTTCCGTCCCATGAAATCTGCTGCACTTCCTTCCATTCCTCACGCAGAAGCTCGATGTGCATTTTTCCAGAAGACGGGAGCATTGATTTATCCGGAGCCTCGCCCTCGGGGGTAACGCAAATATAGTCAAATGAAAGATTCTGTCCCTTTTTGGGGAAGCCTTTCAGATTTTTGATTTTTCCAAGTCCGATGTAGAAGCGGGCCGGATGCACAACAGTGGAGGCAGTCGTAGCAATGCTCTGGTTTCCTGAATCCACAACGGTGGAGTTGACCTTGTAAGAATAAGCCATGCCCTTGAGATTCTCACCGCCGGACTTTTGTGAAAGCGATGCCTTTCCTTCCGCAGAAAGACGGCCTTCTTCGTTTTCAAGTGAAGTGTATCCGTCGTAGCCCTGAATCGGACCGAATCTCATGCCGCGGAATTTGTCGCCGGGGAGAGTGAAGCCGCAGGGTGTGCGAGACCAATATGTTGAGTATGAGCAGCTGCCCATGCTTCCGCCGCCAAGATAATTTGCGGAAAGATTTGCGGAAAGAGTGTCGCCGCTGTAGTAAGTGATTTTCGGAATTGATGTCGAGGCTTCAAAGCGGAGTTTTTCAAAGAACTGCACCTGAATGTAGCATGATTCCACCACTTCACCGTCTCTTTTGTACTCAAGTTCGTAGGTGCCCGGTTCCAAATCCTCGGGAATCTTGAAGCGGCCCCAGAAAGTTCCGTTGCGGGTTGTCTTTTCTTTCTGCGTGGCGTAAACGGTTGAATCCCAGCCGGTGTCCTGCAGATTGATTTCGTATGAACCGTAGAAGGGGCTGTATTTTCCAAGTTGAAGATTGCGGTCTATTCCCCGGAAGGTCACGGTCTCGCCGGGTTTGTAAAGTCCGCGGTCGGTGAAGATAAATGCAACCCTACGAAGTTTTTCTGCATAAGACGGACTTCTCACGCTGGAGATTGACGATCTCCACATATTGTGGCTGTCGGGATTGAATACTGCACGGTCGTCGTCAGTTTTTGCTTCTATATAAATCAGTCCGTTTGAACCGAAAGTGCCGTTCCGAAGATTGATTACTGCAAATCCGTTGGAATCAGTGGTGGAAGAACCGACTTTGTTATATGAGGATGTGTCTGCAAGGAATCTCACCTGAAAGTCTTTCCTTGACATATCGGAAACCATATAGGCATTCACGGCGGCATTGGCAACAGGCTCTCCAGTGGAAAGTTTTGTCACGAGAACGGCGGCCTGATTGTATCCGTAGCGGACTGTGAGTCCCAAATCCGTGACCTGAATCACATTGTAATTCGAGTCATTGGTGATTTTGCTCGTCATCTGCTCGGTGCGCCAGTCTCTGTAGCGGTATTCATAGTAGACATCCGAATCAACACGAACGGAACCGCGGTACTGACCACCCGCAGTCTTTTCGAGATATGGAGCCAAATCGACAGTCTGAATGATTTTTGTGTCGTCCGGATATTTTCCGTAAAGATCCGTCCATGAAATCGAGCCGTTTGTGGCATCTCCGTTTGCATCGGCAATTCCAGCCACACCGTATTTTGACCCGCTCTTCACGTTCTGGAATGAGAAAACCGTCCGGGGTGTGTACTGGGCCTCAAGCATCTTGAATCCATAATCCTTGTAGCGGACGAAACTTGCGGCCTTGGGAACTTTGATGTTTTTGGTGACAGACTCGGAAGTGCGTCCATAGATGTCCTTGACTCCGGAAGCAAGGGTCATTTCGTAAGTGGAGTCGTAAGCGACAGGAAGACCATGCACAATCACCCTTGAGCCTTTTATGGCGATATTGTCCTTGGTGATTTTCATTTTGGGGTTTGTTGACACGAGGGATGCAACCTTGCTTTCCTGCCCCGCAAGAAGTATGTGCGAGAAAATGAACTGCACGGGATTTGAATATTCGGAATAAGACGAGGACTCATAATCAACATTCCTCAGCTTGAATGGAGTAAGCGTGTGGAAAACAAGACACTGCCGTTCGGTTGTGGGCACGCAGTCGTCGTCTGCCATTGAGCCGAAGGGAAGAGTCAGTTCGATGTCGGAATCCTCGGGAGGTGTTTCCAAAAGAGTGATGCGCAGAAGGCTTGTGTTCTTTTTGTCACCCGTGACGGTACCGAGCGCGGCCTTGTACGGCAGGGAAATCGGGTTGTCGGTGACGGGGTCGTAACTTGTGACGGTCAGATATTTTTTTATGACATCAGGATTCACGGGAGAATTGAACTTCAGTCCGATGTCTTTTGCCAAGTCAAGCGGAACAGATTCGAAGTCAACGTATTTGCCTTCGGAAATGGCAGTGTAACCGGGAACCACGGACTTCATCTTGAGTTCCTCGGTGTGGAAGGAATACTCAAGTTTGCCGGAGATTGTCTTTCCGCTCACAGAAACCATATCGGGGGCAATTTTTACAGTGTATTTTTTCTGCGGGATTGCAGCCTCAGAGCACTCGAAGCTCAAAAGACTTGTGCCGTACCAGCGGAACACACCTTTGATCGGAGGATCGATTGTCACATAGGGAGATTTGTCTGACTGCTCACCAAGACTCTGCAGGGCAACAACAGGCTCGGAAAACTGAACGCTGATTGAAGGATTTCTCACTTCTGACGGAAGTTCACCGTCGGGTGAAAAATCTATAACCTCGAAAACATCGGAAAGAGCATTGGCACTGACCGGATCCTTGGCCTCTAGAGAAGATTTTTTATTTGTGGAACCAGCTCCGCAGCCTGTTAAAAATGATGAAAATGCAACCGCAGCAAACGCAGCCAGCAATCGAATATGACACCGCATGAAATCGCTCCTTTATTTTTTCTATGTATAAACCTCTGGAATTTTATTCCTTGAGATTGAATTCCCAACGTGACCTATACTCTTCGATATTACCAATTATGTACGTTTCAATCAAGGGAAATACTTAAGAAAATAGGAAAAGACGGACGTTTTCTGAAACCTCCGCAATCAAAGAAAGATATACGTATACGAAAGAGTGATTGAAAGGGAGGAATAGTCGGCGGCGGCATAAGAATCGGAAGAAGGATACACTTTTTTCGAATACATTGCACCGGAACTCGTATTTCCGTAAATTTTGCCAAGATACGTGTACTCCACGTTGAAGCCGAGCCTGTTTTTCGAATTGAACTGCCAGCCGATTTCAAAGGCCGCACTTACAGACTGAAAAAATCCCTGCATCAGGTCGTAAAAAAGTGTGCTTCTCAGGATGTGACTGTCAAGGGATTCCATCCAGCAGAAAGGACTCATGGACCACTCGACTCCTGTGTAAAAGCATTTCCCCATCCGAACGCTCCATCTGAATCCGAACCATGTCATGAAGCGGTTGCGCACGAGGGTAATCACATCGACAGAAGAATCCTTATACTGCGCGCTCGAATAAGCCGGGTCATCCCACTGACGGTAATACCCGCCGATTTTTTTGCTGTAAGAGCCGTCCAAGCCACGTGCCACAAAAGCGGTATGGTTGAAATCAAATCCGATTACGGGGGAAAGGGTGAAAATCTTATTGATGTGAAAATCATAGAAAATCCTCGTGCGGACATCCAGACTGCTCTCCAGATAATTGTCGCTTTTGGTATAGCGGGATTTAATGCCGCCGTATTTTCCGGGATCCACTGAGTCGTGCACATTATCCCAGTCGGAATCTTCCATTTTGCCGCAGGCTCCCGGAAAGGCGCCTTTTACGGAAGCGGAGACACCCACGCCGAAGATGGAAAAATCAAGTCCGATGCCGGCATTAAACAAAGGATAACTTTCCCAATTAAGGTAACTCCAAACCATATCGGAATCCTTGTGATGCACATACTCGCCCTGACCGGCAAAGTCTACTGAAAAAAACGGAGTGACTGAAATGGAAAACGGCTTCACTTTTGCCTCTGCATTTTCAACTCCCTGAGGAAAGGATTGAAAACCAAGTGAGAAAAAAAAGACTGCCGCGAAAAAAAATTCAATTTTATTCTTCATCCAGCGGATCTACAGAAAAAAGTTTTGCAAGCTGCTTTCTCACTGCATCCAAATCCCTGGGGTACGGGGCGCAATACCTGACCTTCTCTCCGCTCACGGGATGCTCAAAGGAAAGTGAGTACGCATGGAGTGCCAATCTTGAAAGGAGAGGCCTCTCGTCTTCCACATTTCCGTTCCATTTTTTCTTTATGTCGCTCAGGCGCACAGGTTTCTGGTTGCCGGAATACAACGGGTCGCACACAATGTTCACACCGTTCTGCTGAAGATGCACTCTGATTTGGTGAGTCCTGCTTGTGCGGGGAATTGCTTCAACCCACGAAAAAGGCCCGCAGTTTCCAAGAAGCCTGTAATCAGTGACGGCGGTCTTTCCTATCCTCTTGTTCACCGTGGTGCGGTGCCTCTGGTCTCCATCCGGCAGCAGAGGAAGGTCAACGTGCAGGTCTTTCCACATGGGATGTCCGTACACCAGGGCATGATAGACTTTTTCCACGAGCCTTTTCTGAAACATTTCCGCCATTTTCGCCTGAATTTCCTGCGAACGCGCATACACGACTATTCCGCTTGCATCAGTGTCTATGCGGTGCACTGCGAACAGGGGACCGAAATCCTTTTCCGCACACACATCAAGACGGGGAGAGTCTGTGTCGTAACGGTCTGCGGCAACAAGATATCCGCTTCTTTTGTTCGCTACGAGAATTGATTCGTCACTATAAATCACGGTGTAATCCACGGCTTTCATGGAAACAAGTATACAATAAAACAACCTTTATTTCAACTTCCACAGGGCAGCCGTCAGGGCTTCAGCATGAAACAAAATGCAAAGAGTTCAAAATGAGTCAGCAAAAAATCAAGGGGATGTCCGACAAGTTTGCCACCCGG
>DGXM01000039.1 GCA_002396325.1 Treponema sp. UBA4232 | reverse complement strand
TTTTGTTTCATGCTGAAGCTCTGCGTTTGACTGCGCGGAGTATTGCCCCACACGAATAAAAAAAGGCACTGAACAATAATCCAATGCCTGATGCCGGATTGCGCCAGCCAACGGGTTTTGACTTTCCCGCAAGGCTTAGGATTCAAGCTCTGCAAAAAGCGTCAAAACCCGCACGTGTAAAGAGCTTACGCTTTGTTCAAGCGGGCTTCCAAATCGTCAAGAATTCCATAGAGTTCTTTGGGAAGGTGCTTGCCGAACTTGGGATAGTGGTTCTCGCGGATGTCTTTGACTTCCTTCTTCCAACCTTCGACATCAACCTTGAGAATCTCGGGCAGGGTCTTCTTGTAGTAGTCTGCCAGACCGTCAGTGTTGATTGCTCCTTCCTTGGGCATAAATCCGATCGGTGTGTCAACGTAGTTGTCCTTTCCGTCGCAGCGGTCGAAAATCCATGCAAGAACACGGCTGTTGTCGCCGTATCCGGGCCACATAAATCCACCCGGCAGATCCTTGTTGTTGTCGTCCTTGCGGAACCAGTTGACGTAGAAAATCTTCGGCAGCTTGTCCTGATCAGCCTTTGCACCAACATCGATCCAGTGCTGGAAGTAGTCGCCCATGTTGTATCCGCAGAACGGAATGATTGCGAACGGGTCGCGGCGGATCTTTCCAACTTCTTCAGGATTGATTGTTGAAGCAGCTGTAATCTCTGAACCTACGATAGATCCGAGGAACACACCGTGGTTCCAGCTGCGTGCCTGATGTACCAGCGGAACTGTTGACGGGCGGCGTCCACCGAAGAGAATTGCAGAAATCGGAACACCCTTTGGATCTTCCCAGTTGTCTGCGATACAGGGGCACTGACCTGCAGGTGCTGTGAAGCGAGCGTTCGGATGAGCAATACACTGGCTCTTGTCTTTCGGATTCTTGTCGTTTGCAGGACACGGAACCTTGTTTCCATGCCAGTCAATGATTTCCTTGCCCTTTGGAGCGTAACCGATGCCTTCCCACCAGATATCTCCGTCTTCTGTAAGACCGCAGTTCGTATAGATTGTATTCTTTTCAGCAGAGATGAGGGCGTTCTTGTTTGACTGGGCTGATGTTCCTGGAGCAACACCAAAGAATCCTGCCTCGGGGTTGATTGCATAAAGGCGGCCGTCATCACCGAACTTCATCCAAGCGATGTCATCACCAACTGTCTCAACCTTCCATCCGGGGATTGTCGGGATAAGCATAGCCAGGTTTGTCTTTCCACAAGCTGAGGGGAATGCACCTGTCACATACTTGACTTCGCCGTCAGACTCACGTGTAAGCTTCAGGATAAGCATGTGCTCTGCAAGCCAGCCTTCGTCGCGTGCCATAACTGTAGCGATGCGGAGAGCGAAACACTTCTTTCCGAGAAGAGCGTTTCCACCGTATCCAGAGCCGAAAGACCAAACGAGGCGCTCTTCGGGGAACTGAGTGATATACTTGTGCTCAACATCAGCACAGGGCCAAACACCGTTGTCCTTCTCACCGTTGTTGAGAGGTTTACCGACAGAGTGCAGACAAGGAACGAAGAAAGAGTCGGGGTCAGAGTTGAAGATGTCCCAAACCTTCTTTCCTGCGCGGGTCATAATGTCCATGTTCAAAACAACATATTCTGAGTCGGTGATTTCAACACCGTTCTTTGAAATGGGTGAACCGAGCGGACCCATGCAGAATGCCTGAACGTACATTGTGCGTCCGTGCATACAACCTTTGTAAAGTCCCTTCATTGTAGCTTTGAGTTCTTTAGGGTCAATCCAGTGGTTTGTTGGACCGGCATCCTCTTCCTTTACAGAAGAGATGAATGTGCGGCTTTCGACGCGTGCAACATCAGATGGAAGTGAGCGGAACAAGAAGCAGTTCTCTTTCTTTGCCAATGGTGTGGCCAGACCTGCATCAACGCACTTCTTCATCAAACGGTCATACTCTTCCTTTGATCCGTCGACGACAACAACATTGTCAGGTTCACACATCTTAATACATTCGTCTACCCAAGCCTTGATCTTCGGGTGTTTGATGTCCTCAAGTGTCATACTAGAAACTCCTATCGTCCAGGAAAAGATTGCTGAAACAGATGTTTTAACAACGTAACAGAGCTGTTTTTCAGACTTGCACCTTATACATTTTCATGCATAATTATGCAAGCGGTCCATTCCTTACACATCTACTATACCCTAAATTTTTATTCTATTCAACAAGGGAACGAAAAATTTGAGGTTTTTTGTGAAAAAATCAATTTTCCCGGAATGTTTACAAACCTAAAGCACGACCCGCTTGTTCATTCAGCCTCTTCCACAATACGCAGGATGGCCCGTCCGAATTTTTCAGCCTTGTTTTCACCTATTCCGTTGCAATTCAAAAGTTCTTCTATATTATGGGGCTTTTTGGAGGCAATATCCATCATGGTCTTGTCGCCGAAAATCACATAGGGAGGCACATTCATATCCTCCGCAATACGGCGGCGCCAACTTCTCAAATCAGAGACAATCCGAAGTCCCTGACTGTCATTTTCATCCAAAACGGAAACGGTCTTCGGTGATTTTTTCGGGAAAGCCATTACGCCGGTTTCCTTTGATGCGGAAGAATCAAACTGAATCGGGAGGCTTATAGGACTTCTTTTCTTCAATGCCGTGCGTCCGTAGTCGGTAACGGAAATGACACTGTGTTCCTGCGATTTTGTTATATAGCCGGCGTCAAGAAGACAACTGTTCAGCTCAAACCAATCGTTTTTCCTCAAATCACGGCCAATTCCCCATGTGCTGAGTTTGTCGTCCCCGTTTTCGCGGATTCTTTTGTTTTTGGATCCCATCAGCACGTCTATCACATAAGCGGCCCCGTACCTCTCCCCTGTTCTGAGCACACACGAAAGATATTTCTGGGAAGGGACTGTGGCATCCCGAGTAGCAACAGGCTCACGACAACACACATCGCAACAGGATTCCGGCGAATCGTTTTCAAGAGGATTGTAAATCTCCCCGAAATACGACATAAGGAAATGTCTTCTGCAGGTTCTGGACTCAGCATATTTCAACATCCCCTGCAGCAGCCTCTCGTCTTTTTCAGAGTCTTCCTTTTCCGAGAAAAAATATCTTATTTTATGGGCATCCGCGCCGCTGTACAAAAGCAATGCACTCGAAGGAAGCCCGTCACGCCCCGCACGGCCTATTTCCTGATAATACTGCTCGATTGATCTGGGCAAATCGTAATGAATCACAAAACGAACGTCAGGCTTGTTGATGCCCATTCCGAAGGCAACGGTGGCGACCATAATATCAACCTTATCCTGAATGAAATCATTTTGATGGGAAGTCCTCGCCTCGTCGCTGAGTCCGGCATGATAATTCAATGCCTTGAACCCGGCCTGCAGGAGCCCATCGGTCAAATCATCCACCTGTTTGCGGGAAAAACAGTAGATTATGCCGCTCTGCCCTTTCCGACTCCGAAGATATTCAAGCACCTGAGCAAAAGCATTCGATTTACGGCGCACTTCAAGAAACAGATTCGGACGGTTGAAGCTCGAGACCAGCACGGAAGGATTTTCCATATGCAGCTGCGCGATGATGTCGTCACGCACGGGTTTTGTTGCGGTGGCGGTAAGGGCAAGACAGACTGCGTGAGGAAACTGTTCCCGCACAGAGTCAATCTCAAGATAATCAGGACGGAAATCGTGGCCCCATTGGGAAATGCAATGCGCTTCGTCTATCGTGATGCAGTCAACCGTAACGTGTTCCGAGTGAAGCAGATCCTGCACTTTAGATGTGTTCAGGCCTTCCGGTGAAACATAGAGAAGCTTGATTTCGTTGCTGCGTATCTTTCTACAGGCATCCAGATAGTCAGACCATTCCATCGACGAATTCAAAAAGACGGCAGGGATTCCGAACTCACACAACTGGGCCACCTGATCCTGCATGAGGGCAATAAGGGGAGAAACCACGACAGTGAGACCGCCGAGAAGAAGAGCCGGTATTTCATAGCAAAGAGATTTTCCGCCGCCGGTGGGCATTACCGCCAGAGTGTCGCGTCCGTCCAGCACATTCTGAATCACATCGCGCTGAAGGGGTCTGAACGAATCATAACCAAACACAGTCCTCAATATTTCCTCGGGAGAGCGCTCCATATCATCCTCCTGACCGACAATTTTTTTCTCAACACATTCATCCACATAGCATAAATCGGCCGCAATAAGTCCTGCAGTCTGAAGCGAAAGCTTTTTTACCGTCGAGAGAACCCAATTATAGCGCATTTCTTCCAATTAATAAATCTCCTATCAAACCGCATTTATAAAAAGATTAAAAAGCCTCTTGCATAAAATATTTTTTTATGATATAGTACTCGTATTATTCGCCGGCTTGGTGGAATGGTAGACACTACAGACTCAAAATCTGCTGCGAGCGATCGCGTCTGAGTTCAAGTCTCAGAGCCGGTACTTTTCGAATGGTCCCCTTTTTTGGAGGGGACTTTTTTTTCCGCACATTTCCTACCAGCTGCCGAATCCCAAATCAAGACCTCCCTCTGTTTTTCTGAATGCGACTGCTTCCGCCATACAGGTTTCATCGATTATATCCAGTCCCGCCATATCCGCGATTGTCCGCGAAAGACGAAGACATCCGCTTACGGCTCTTGGTGAAAATCCGTTTTTTTCAGCAGAAGCATCCAGCATGCGTCGGGCCGCATCGGACAAAACGCAATATTCGTTTATCTCTGCCGGAGTAAGCTTCACATTGCGTTTTCCCTGCCTTTTACGCTGCACTGCCACAGCCTTTGCGATTCCAGTCCTGAGTTCATGTGTTGAAAAAGATGACTCCCCGCTCCCCGATGAAACATTGATTCTCAGGTCGATTCTGTCCAAAAGAGGACCCGAAATTTTTTTCCAATACATTTCCACCGAGCGCGCCGAACAAAGACAGACTTTATCCTTCGATCCGTAAAATCCGCAGGGACAGGGATTCATCGCAATCAGAAGCTGAAAATCCGCAGGATAGACAGTTGACCTTCCGGCCCTGCTCAATGTGACGCTTCCGCTTTCAAGGGGGACACGGAGCATCTGAAGAACGGAAGATTTGAACTCTGCCCCCTCGTCAAGAAAAAGAGCCCCGTTGTGGGAAAGGGAAATTTCTCCGGGGGAACAATGCACTCCTCCTCCGCACATGCCCTCCAAAGATGCTGTCTGATGCGGTTGACGGAACGGAGCCCTGCGGACCACAGGCTGCCCCGGCGAAAGAAGGCCTGCGATGGAATAAATGCGTGTAACGGAACGGGCCTCGTCCAGAGAAAGAAGCGGCTGCAAATCAGGAAAATGCTGCATGCACAGAGTCTTTCCACATCCCGGAGGACCGAACGCAATCGCATTGTGACCTCCCGCAGCCGCAAGCTGCAGTCCGCGCAAAAGCTGCCGTTGATTTTTCACCGCCAGAAAATTGAAATCCCCGCTTTCGGGAGGAAAAAACACACCGCAGATTTCCTCCGACCCCGCCGGCATGGACGAATCAGGCAGAGAAGACTCTCCGTTGCTGAAAACGCCGGCATCGGAAAGGGCATGGAACGCCTGGGCAAGTGTAGCGGCCCCGAACACGCTCATTCCGTGCACTTCACATGCCTCGTTGAAATTCGCAGACGGCACGATGCATTTTTTTATGCCGCATTCCGCAGCAGTGGTCACAGCGGCCTGGATTCCCCTCACAGGACGTAGATTCCCGTTCAACTCAAGCTCTCCCATGACAAGAATGTCCTCATCCCCGTAAGACGCTCCCTCACTTTTTTCCTTTTCACTAAGGACTGCAAGAGCAATGGCAAGGTCAAACCCGGCGCCCTCTTTGCGCAGGTCGGCAGGAGACAGGCTGATTAACACCCGCTCCAAAGGGAATTCAAATCCGCTGTTTCTGATGGCAGACCTCATCCGCTCACGGCTCTCTTTTACGGCACCATCCGCAAGTCCCACCAAATCAACAGCAGGAATGCCACGGCGCAAATCCACTTCAACACTTACAAGAGCTCCTTCATATCCGAAGGGCGAAAAACTCAATATCCGCATATAACCTCGTTGGGGCATTTAAAAGCCTCACTATATTAATAGCCGCGGGATTTCAAAATTCGCAGTGTTTTTGCAAAAAAATTTTAAAAATTTTACATCCGGCGGAATCTGCGGAAAATTCCATAATTCCCAAGTTCCAGATTTTTACTCCCGGCCGGCCGCAGGCAGGGGCTCAGCATGATATTAACTTTGTCTTAATATGGTTAGTTTTTTTTAGAATAAATCTTTGCAATGTATTTTCCCTTAAAAAAGAACAGGGCTTCAGCATCAGTTC
>DGXM01000063.1 GCA_002396325.1 Treponema sp. UBA4232 | reverse complement strand
AGTGTACAACAACTTCCCCTGGCCAGTTTTAGGAGATAGGAGCGAGAAGATAGGAAGTAGGAGCGAGTATCTAACTCCTAAATCCTATTTCCTGCGAAATGCGAAAACGCATTGAGCTTACAGCCCAGTCCATTCTTGATGTCCGTGCAAAATAACCGGACTGCTCTCTTGCCGACCTCTACGATGAAACTACCATGTCCGCAGACCTGCGCAAAGCCCACCAGGCCAACGACAAGGCTGTAATGGCGGCGTATGGATTTTCCACCAAAATGACGGAGAGCGAGTGCGTGGCAGAGCCGTTCAAACTGTACGAGAATTTGACAAAAACACAGTAACGTTGTATATTAAAAGAAACGGGGACGCCTGCAAAAGAGCGACCGCCTCCGTTGAGCTATTGTTACAAGCCCGCCGAAGTAGTCAGCTTGGGGCGGGCTTTTTTATGCTCTTATCCTATTTAATCAGGAAAGTGAGCAGATCTAATGCAAGAGCGATAATAGCAATGACAAGCATTGTTTTTTCGTATTCTGTCATAGACATGCCTCCGCTTTCAAAGTGAATTCGGAGGCAAGCCGCCGCAGATGCAAGCGTCCCCTATGTTTTTATAGTACACAAAATGTAAGTAAACTTCAAGACCGTAATGGCCTCTTACGCCCGATTGGAGCCCCGCGGCAGCGTTCCGAATTGAAAGCGAAGCTTCAAGGCGGAATGGAGCGGTAGCGGAAGGGCGGAAAGCGGGATGCACGGCGGATTGCGGAAGCCGTTTGCGGGGGCCTTTCGTCCGAATAAATGAAATAAGACGGTTTGAACTCCCCTTCACAAAAAACACTTAAAACGCTATACTTCCCGAAATGAATAAATATATCTTCAAGCAGGCGTTTAAAATTTCCACTCCGATTCTTTTTGGGTATCTTGCCATCGGGATTCCGTTTGGCATAAATATTGTGGCGGCGGGGTATCCGTGGTGGATGTCTGTTTTGATGAGCGTGTTTATGTATGCGGGGGCCGGGCAGTATATTGCGGTGGGTCTTTTTGCGGCGGGTGTTCCTCTGCCTCAGATTCTGATAACCGAGCTTTTTGTGAATATCCGGCATATTGTGTACGGGCTTTCGCTCATCACGAAATTCAAGCAGGTGGGAAAATGGAAGCCCTATCTTGTTTTTTCGCTTACCGATGAGACTTACGCGCTTTTGACCAGTACCGAAGTGCCTCCCCGTGCGGACCCGGGATTTTTTTACGGAATGATTGCGCTTTTGGATCAGTGCTACTGGATTTTGGGCTCGGTGATTGGTGCGGCGGCCTGTTCCGTTCTGCAGCATTTTCATTTGGACCATTATCTGCGGGGCGTGGATTTTGCACTTACGGCGATGTTTGTGGTGATTCTGATTGAGCAGATTAAAAAATCGGGCGATGTTGTTCCTCCGCTGATCGGGCTTTTGACTTCTGCGGCGGCGGTGGCTCTCTGCAAGCTGGGGGTGCTTCCGTCTACAAATGTGATTCTGGTGGCCATCGTATTCGGTATTGCGGCAATCATCCTTGTGCGCGGCAGGCTGTTTTTCAAAAAGGAGGGGAAATAATGCTTACTCTTGGTCAGGCGATTGCGGCGTCTTTTGCGATTGCACTTGTCATTTTTTCCGAGCGCCTTTTTCCGTTCGCACTTTTCAGTAAAAAAGATCCTCCTGCGCTGATTTCCTTCATTGAGCGTTACATTCCTTCGATGATTATGGCGATTCTGGTGGTTTACGGCTTCAAGGACGTGGCATTTTCCGTTGCGCCCTATGGAATTCCTTATATTCTGGGGATTGCCGCGGCGGTGGTTCTGCATCTCTGGCTTAAGAACCCCATGATAAGCATTTTCGGCAGCACGATTATCTATATGATTCTTTCGCACTTGATGTAGGGATGATGTGGCGGGCATGGAAATCACTTTTTGTGTCATGGGGCTTGCACCACCGTCATTCTGGGGCTGCTGCTACCGTCATCCCGGGCTGTCACCACCGTCATCCCGAACTTGATTCGGGATCTCCCTTGTACGAGAGATGCTGAATTCGGTTGCATGCAACCACGTTCAGCATGACATGGCTTCGTTCGGCATGACACAGCCTCGTTCAGCATGACATTTCCACGCCATTCCGGGGATGCCACCACTGTCATCCCGGGCTGTCACCACCGTCATCCCGAACTTGATTCGGGAGCTCCCCTGTACGAGAGATGCTGAATCAAGTTCAGCATGACATGGTCTCGTTCAGCATGACACAGCCTCGTTCGACATGACATGGCTTCGTTCGGCATGACACAGCCTCGTTCAGCATGACATTTCCACGCCATTCCGGGGATGCCACCACTGTCATTCCGGGCTGTCACCACCGTCATCCCGGGCCTGCTGATATTGTCATCCCGAACTTGATTCGGGATCTCCCTTGTGCGAGAGATGCTGAATCAAGTTCAGCATGACAGAGTTTCGTTCTGCATGACAGAGCCACGTTCAGCATGACATCGTTTCGTTCGGCATGACATCGTTTCGTTCGGCATGACATCGTTTCGTTCGGTGGTTCTTTGTGATTGCCTTTATGGTCTGTATTTGATATAATCGGGAAAATTGAATTCTAGTGGAGAATATTGGAGCATATATTATGGAAGAAAACGGAAAAAAAAACAGGGCTGTGAACAGGACTTTGAATTATAAAATTGCGGTCACGGGAATTTTCGGTGCTCTCAGTCTGGTGCTTACTTTCACGCATTTGGGATATATTTCCATAGGAGGATTCATTTCCCTTACAATCATGCATATTCCGGCGATTCTTGCCACAATCCTTGCAGGGCTTGTTCCTGGGCTTGGCGTTTCCCTTATCTTCGGTCTTACAAGTCTGGTGCAGACTGTGATGGGCGGAGCGGGTACGAATCCGTTTTTCCTGAATCCTATGGTGTCAATCGTGCCCCGTCTTTTGATTCCCGTGGTCACCTGGCTCGTATTCAAGGCTTTTTCGCTTATTCCAAAAATGCCCCGTGTAATCTCCGGAACCGTGGCGTCTGCGTTCGGTACTTTCGCAAACACTTTTTTCGTGATGGGCAGCATCTATGTTTTCTACGGAAAGGATCTTATGCAGGGAATGGCAGGCGTTCTTTCTTCCATGGGATTCAATGTGGAGGGACTGGGCGGAATCAAGGGATTTTTCGCAATCCTCTTCTGTACCATGGCCACGAACGGACTCTGGGAAATCATCGGTGCGGTTGTAATCACTCTGGCTGTTCTGAGCAGCGTTTATCTTGTGGGAAACAAAAAATCCAAGCTGAGTAAAATGGCTTCGGGAAAAAAGGGCGGCTCCCTGTAAAAAATCTCCGGGTGGTACCCTAAATCCGCAAAATGTGATACACTTCCGCCATGAGCAAACAGGAAAAAACATCTGCCTCCGGCGGAACTCTGGAAGTTCTTGATTTGGAGCCTCCTTCTTTGTATAAAGTCTGTTTATTGAATGACGACTACACGACAATGGAATTCGTGGTGAATGTTCTTGAGACTGTATTTCACAAATCCAATGCGCAGGCCGTGGAAATTATGAAAAAAGTGCACAAAAGCGGGCGCGGGGTGGCCGGTGTTTATCCGTACGATATTGCAGTCACCAAGGCTCAGGTTTCAATGAATATGGCACGCCGGCAAGGATTCCCCTTCCGTTGCGAAGTGGAGGAAATGTAATTGTCGAATCTGGAAATCAGCAATAATCTTCGTTCTCTTATGGATTTGACTTTTGAAAATGCAAAGAAAATCCGCAGTGAATACGTGACCCCCGAACATCTTTTGCGCACCGCCATAGATGATGACGATGTGATGGAGCTTTTTTTCTCCTGTGGTTCCGACCTGATGTCTCTGGCAGATGATTTGGATGAATATATTTCGGAAAATGTGTACAGGGTTCCCGACAGCGTGACGGATTATGAGCCTGTCTGGACTGAGGGGGTTACCTATCTTATCGAGTCTGCGGGATTGCAGTGCAAGTCTTCAGGAAGAAAAACCATCGAAATGAAAGACATACTTGTGAGTATGATGGATGAACAGAAACTCTACTGCTCGTATCTGATGAAAAAAAGCGGGCTTTCGCGCATGGAGCTTCTTGAGTTCATTTCTTTCGAGAGATATGGGGGATTTTCATCTTCCGATGGCAGTGCCCCGCAGTGGCTTGGGGACGATTCGGAGTTTCACGGGCAGGATGATTCGGTTTCGTCTTTGGAAGAGGATTTTCTTTCCCGGTACACCACTGATTTGACGGAGCAGGCCGAAAAAGGCGGGCTTGACATTCTTGTGGGCAGGGAAGATGAGCTTGACCGCACCATTCAGACTTTGTGCCGCCGGACAAAAAACAATCCGCTTCACGTGGGAGAGGCCGGTGTGGGAAAAACAGCAATCACGCAGGGACTCGCACAGAAAATCGTAAACGGCGATGTGCCTGATTTCCTGAAGGGGTTTTCAATCTATTCGCTTAATATGGGCACTCTTGTTGCGGGCACGAAATTCCGCGGTGAATTCGAGGAAAGATTGAAGCGTGTGATTGATGCTCTTTTGAAAAAGGAAAAGGCCAT
>DGXM01000198.1 GCA_002396325.1 Treponema sp. UBA4232 | reverse complement strand
CGGGCTCCCGTGGCGCGGATAGGTATCAAGGCGGAAGGCCTAAGCCTTCCGCCCCGCGCCAAATGCCCATCGTCCCGTCCGCCGCCTACGCTCCGGGTCTTTCAAAAACAGCTCTTTCTTTTGTACAGTTCCACAACCGTTTCGGGGCATTTTTGAATCCCTGGTTGCAGTTTTCGATTCACTTTTCATCTAAGATATTCAGGCAAAATAAGGTAATTACCGATTTAGTGAATTATAAATCAACTTTCCCCTTGCATTTACGGTGGATGTGTGTTAGTATTGTAGTTACACGAATAATCAACACGTATCTACAGAGGTATTTATGGATTCTCTTACGGCTTCAATTTACGATCCCGCGGACTTGCCTGGGGCATTTGTGAAACTTTACGGCGGCAATCCTGAAAGTGTTCAGGTATTTTCTTCTCCGGCCAGAATCAACATCATCGGTGAACACATTGACTACAACGGGGGTATGGTTTTTCCGGCCGCAATAAACCGCTACCTTTACGTGGCCATACGCAAGCGGAACGACAGCAAAATCATCTACAACGACATCCACTTTCCGGGCACATTCGAGTTCGACATAAACGACAGCTTTGTGTACGACAAAAAAAACGACTATGCGAATTATCTGAACGGAATCCTCTCACAGCTCAAGGCGAAGGGCTTTTCTTTCGACAAGGGTTTTGAAATCCTTATGGCATCGAACATTCCTGCGGGAGGCGGCATTTCCTCGTCATCAGCATTGGAGTGCGGATTTGCATATGCCGTCAGCGAGACATACGGATTCAACATTGACCGCATCGAAATTGCAAAACTCGGACAGATGAGCGAGCACAATTTTATGAACGTGAACTGCGGAATCATGGATCAGTTTATAATTGCGGTGGGAAAAAAGAACACAGCCGTAAAACTGAACTGCGGAACACTTGACTACGAATATGCGCCTCTTGAGCTCGGGGACTACCGTTTTGTGGTGATGAACACGAACAAACAGCGCCGTCTTGCCGACAGTAAATACAACGAAAGAAGGGCTCAGTGCGAAGAAGCCCTCAAAATCCTTCAGGACTCAGGGGAAAAAATTTCCGCCCTGTGCCAGCTTACCCCTGAAGATTGGGAAAAATGCAGGGGTACAATAAAAAATGAAGTGCTTTTAAAAAGGGCCCGGCACTGTGTTTACGAAAACCAGCGGGTGAAGGACGCCGTTCAAGCTCTCAAAAGGGGGGACTTAAAGGAACTCGGGCAGCTTTTGAACGCATCTCACGAATCACTCAAAAATGATTACGAAGTGACCGGAATTGAACTTGACACTTTGGCCGAGGCTGCGCAGAAACAGGAAGGATGTCTTGGGGCCAGAATGACCGGAGCCGGTTTCGGAGGATGCGGAATCGCCCTTGTACACAAAGACTATCTTGATTCATTCGTGGAAAATGTGCAGAACGCCTACACCGCAAAAATCGGATACAAAGCAGGATTCTTTGCATGTGAAAGCGGAGACGGCGTTTCAAGATTGAAGTGATTTCAGTGCCGCCTCAAAAAAATCCGGGCGCAATTTTCAGGAACACTCAATCCTGCCTGACCATCCATTTCATCTGCCCGTACAGGGGGTAAGACGAGGTGAAAACGAAACCTTTCTTCACTCCCAGCGCGGGCGAAAGCGAATCAACTTTCAGTGAATAGGCCAGACTTCCCCCGTCGTCACATTCAATGGCGCGGCTCACGGTGGCGATAAATGTCCCGCCTTCCGAAACCGAGATTTTTTCGACAGAATCAATTTTATACGTTCTGCACACAATCTTTCCGGTGGATGTGTTCACTTCGGGCACTCCCACAAAAAAAGTTCCCGAATCATCGTTCACATCGATTACAACAGAATCCCTTCCCAGACGGATGAGAGGCTCACAATCCGCGGATTCAAACGAAAGATTTTTTCCCACGGGCAGAAGTTTTTCCTCGGCGGCTTCAGAGAAAAGGAGACCGTGCGCCTCAACCTCAATGGAATAGGAAATGATTTCATAAAGCCAGTTTTCAACCATCAGGCGGACTCTGCGGAAAAGAATCTCCCCAGCCTTTTTTTTGTCTTCCTCATCTGCCCAACCGCCCCATTTTGATTCCACGGAATTCAAAAGAAGTGCCGAAGCTGTTTCCCCGATGCGCACAGAGGATTTGTACTCCACGTTGTCGAGAAAAAGAGAAACCGGTTTTACAAAGAGGATTTTTTTGATTCCGTCGTAGGAATAGGCGGCCCGGTATTTCAGATTCACAGGGATTCGTGAATCCACAGACCAGTTTTTTTCCACGAGCACGGTTCCGTCATCTGCGAATGTCCAGCTTTGGTAGAAAGTGCCGTCATCAAGAAGAAAAGAGTGACCCCGCAGAAGATCGTCCCCCTGCGGCTGCGGAAGAGGCATCAAATCGGCCTTGTCCACAACGGCGACGACATCATCCCCGCTTGCCACGGTTTCTGCGGGAGGATTCTGCGCCATAAAAAATATAAGAGCCGACTCAGCAACGAGGGCCACGGCGCACACAATAAGTGCAACCAGTATTTTCCCCCGCGATGCCGAGTCTTTTTTTACGGAATCACTCACTTCCACTCCTAGCGGATTGCGTCGATGTTTGCATGACCGGCAGCCACAAACGGCAGCACATTTTCATCAGGATTAATCTTCAAAAGCACGAAATGAGGGCCCGGTGTAAATGCACGCTTGTACCATTCCCTGTCTTCGTTGGCACAGACCGCATCAATTCCGAATCCTCTGGCGATTGTAAGGAAATCAGGAGAGCGCTGAAATTCCGACGCACTGTAATTCTTGTTGAAAAGATACTGCTGCTGCTGACGCACCATTCCCAGAGTGCCGTTCTGAAGCACGAACACCGTTACATTCAGATTTTCTTCGGCAAGGGTTGCAAATTCCTGCACGTTCATCAAAATGGAACCGTCTCCGCTCACGCACACAACGCGGGCATCCTTATTCGCCAAAGAAGCCCCCAGCGCGGCGGGAAGTCCGAATCCCATGGTACCAAGAGAACCGCTTGTCAAAAACTGACGGGCATGTTCAACCGGATAATACTGGGCTGACCACATCTGATGCTGGCCCACATCAGTAGTGACAATGAGAGATTCGGGAGAGACTCCGGCTTTTTCCGCCATTAAAGGAATGTCCCTTATGAATGCACGGGGATTCACAGAGTCTTCCGGCACAGAAGGATTTCTTCCAAGCTCTATGCTTTCAGTGCGGGCGAATGTATCCCTCAAAAAATCAATCCATTTCGCACGTTCGGCAGCGGCTCCTGCATCCACGGCGGAAGATTTGAGTTCGGCGGTAAGCAGGGGGAAGGCCTTTTCCACTCCTGTAACCAAAGAAACGGCGGCGGGAAGGATTTTGTTTATTTCGGCGGCATCCACATCAATATGAAGAATCTTTGCGGACGGACAGAATTTCGCAATCACGCCGGTTGCCCTGTCGTCGAAACGGACTCCTGCGGCAAGAACCAAGTCGGCGTCATGCATTGCAAGATTCGCGGCGTATGAACCGTGCATTCCCACCATTCCGAAATTGGAAGTATTTTTGCGCGACACCGCACCGATTCCCATGAGAGACGAAACCACCGCACACGGGTAGACGGAAAGGAAGTCTTTCAGAGCGGACTCTGTTTCCTTTGTATTGCATCCGCCGCCCAGATAAAGCACAGGCTTTTTTGCTTCACGAAGATTTTCAGCCATGCATTGTATAATAGAAGGAATTTTTTCTTTTTCGGTTGCAAAGCGTGTCGTCACTTCCACATGGCGGGAAGATTCGGACGCATCTGTTTCCGGCCATTTTTCGAATTCGACAACCTGACACTGCACGTCGCGGGGCACATCGATGAGCACGGGGCCCGGTCTGCCGCTTACGGCAATGGAAAATGCTTCGGGAATCACGGTAAGTAGTTCAAGTGCGTTTTTCACCATTACGGAGTGTTTTGTGATGGGGAAAGAAAGTCCGAAAGTGTCTGCTTCCTGGAATGCATCGGTACCAATCAGAGAGGAGTTCACCTGCCCCGTAAATGCAACAATCGGAACGGAATCACATCTTGCGTCTGCAACGGCTGTCAAAAGATTCATTGCACCCGGACCTGAAGTCGCCATACAGACAGCGGGTTTTCCAGAAGATCTTGCCATGCCCTGTGCTATAAAACCGGCGGCCTGCTCCTGTCTCACGAGAACATGCTTTATTCCGCTGCGGTTTAATTCATCATACAATGGAAGAATCGAACCACCGGGAATACCAGCCACGATTTTGATGCCTTCCTTTTCCAACATCTTGATAATTATCTGAGAACCACTTGCCTTTATCATAACGCAATTCTACCGTTTACAAAGGATTTGTGCAAGCCACATGAAAACTCATCCCCAAAGGACGGCTTACAATGAGTTTGCTCTGCTCTGGTCGCCCGGAATTTCCATACGTATTTACTCACGTAAAAAT
>DGXM01000201.1 GCA_002396325.1 Treponema sp. UBA4232 | reverse complement strand
TAGCAGGCCCGGAATGACGGCGGCAGCAGGTTCTGAATGAAACCGGGTGGCAAACTTATTGGACATTACTTCCTTGCTTTTTTCCTGCGTCCCACTGCCTCATTTTGAACGCTAACAGCAGAACTGATGCTGAAGCCCTGTTCTTTTTTAGGGAAAATACTTTGCAAAAATTTATTCTAAAAAAAACTGAACTATATTAAGGCAAAGTTAATATCATGCTTAAACCCCGGGTTAAAGCTCTGGATTCGGTTTGAAATCGGCTTTTGCAAGGAGGGGTGCGTCTGTGTTCGGTGTGTTGTACAGACTTAAAACCTGCTCATTGAAATCCCCGTCAAGCATTGCACGGTAATTTTCAATCTTGGCGATGTAGTCCAAGGTCGATTTTGGAGTGCGGTTGCTGTGGACTTTGTTTGTGCCTGCGTTGTACATTGCGATTGCAGCGATTTCATTTCCAGCCGTATCAAGGCAGAATCTCAAATGCCCAAGCCCTTTGCTTGCTGAAGTCTTCGGATTGAAAAACTCTTCTTCTGAAAGTTTCGGGAAAGACGCGCTGTTCAGTTGGAAAAGCCCGCGGTCAATCGTCTGGTTTTTGTTTTCGTGCACCGCTGTTGTCTTGTATCTGCTTTCGGTATAGGCCAGTGCGAATGCAAGTGAAAGGGGGATGTTGTTTTCATCTGCCGCATCAAGGATTGCAAGTGTAATCTCACGGCTTCCGGTTACAGCAATGTAAAACCATTCAACGGATGCTCTTGTCTGCGGCTGCCTTAAAAGATGCAGGGCCACATCGTCTTCAGAGTTCCACTCCTCCAAGGCTTCTTCCATGTTGAGAGCCGCATAGGTCTGTTCACTTTCTTCCATTTCTTTCGACTGCGGCTGCGCGGTGTGGGCTGTTGCGCGTGGGGAGGGGCTGGCGCTTAAGCTTGCAGGAATGATGATAAAGACAGATGCCGAAAAAACAGCCAGCGTGAGCCAAAGAAGCGTCAGCGGATGGGGCAGATCTGTTTTTGTTAAAGTCATTTTGTTTCTCCTGTATTAAATCTCCAATATTGCTTGACTTTTTGGAGATTTTTGAAATACTCTCGCTCAGCGGCTATATTGGCATAATTTTTTTTTTAAGGCAAGTAAATTTTTGAATTTATTTGAAAAATATGCGTTTTTTTACGGAATTATGCGTTTTCCAGTGAAAATTTTCACGATTTTCTTGAAAAATTGTGTTTTTTTTTCTTGACAAATTAAGCGACAGAACATAGACTATAAATTATGGACTTAAGAACTGTATTAACACCTGAAACCGTAGACCTGCACTTGAAAGGTTCTACAAAGGAAGAGATTATTGACGAGTTGCTGGATGTGCTCGTGAAAGCCGGAAAGGTAACCGATAAGGCTGCCGCAAAAGAGTGTGTGCTCGATCGTGAACGCAAAATGTCTACCGGTATGAAGCACGGCATAGCTATCCCTCATGGCAAGACCGACACTGTTTCCGATTTGGTTGCATGCATCGGTATTTCGGATAAAGCTGTTGATTTTGACAGTCTTGACCAGGAACCCTGCCGCATCTTCATTATGACGCTCTCTCCTGTGAATAAGACCGGTCCACACCTGCAGTTTTTGGCTGAGGTGAGCCTGTTGTTCAAGTCTGCCGACAAGCGCGCACAGATTTTGAATACTTCCGACAAGGCAGAAGTCATCAAGATTCTTACTGAGTAGTATCAACGTTTTTTGAAAATCAGTTTAACAATGCGGAAGCCTTTACCCTAAAAAGGTTCCCCGCAGTCTCGGAAGAGTTGCCGTTCAGGGTGAAAAGAGAACGGTGACTTTTCTTTTATTCCATATAATCCACAGTAAGATTCGAACCCTTTACAGCCCTCGAAAAATAGTCTATACTTGACCCCATGAAACTTGAAGCTAGATTCACATCAAGGGACAATTCTCTTTTTAAATTGGATGGAACGGAAGTTCCTGTTTCAAATGCAGACGTAGTGCCCTGTGCGGAATGTGTGCCTGATTCCGCTCCGTCTGAAGGAGGTCCTTTCTTTGTGAAAGTGCCTTGGACTCAGGTTGGTCTTGACGAAGAGCATTACAACGAGGAATTCCTTGCGATTTTCCGTGATTGGCTCAAAGTGCTCGAAGAGAGGAACCTTTACGCAGTTGTGGTTCCAGAAGCGGATTCCGACACTTCGACTCAGGCAAAAAAAGAAGATTTGACCGCAAGCATGAAGCACTGTGCCCGCCGCATAAAAGACTGTGCATCGGTAATCGGCTTTGCAATCCCTGATGAAACGGATCCGGCTTTTTTCAAAGAGGAACTCGGCGCAAAGCATGCCCAGTACGTCTTCTTCAGCAAAAATCCTGCCGTTCTTTCCGACGGTTCTGTGGTGCGGTACTAAAATGGATTCGATTCAGAAGCTTTATTCGGACGCCGAAAAAATCAAAAAACACGAAAGGGCAGACCATCCCTCTGATTACAGCGGTTTGCGCGTCTGTTCCAGGCTTGGAGAATGTTTTGTGCGCTCACATCCAGGAGTTGAATCCCTTGCATCTTCTTTCGTGGATTACTGGATTCATACTTATATTGATGTTTCTGAAAGCATAAACGAAGAACCCGTCACGGCAAACATAGACAAACTCGCCGCCATGTCTTCGGTTCTGGACGGTTCATCCGAATTCACGGAATGTCTCACTACGGAAGATTGGAAGGAACTGTGCTCGCTCACGACTTTCGAGGCCGAAGATGTTGACATTGGCGCATTGAACGGACTTATGTCGCTCTTTGTTGAAAAACAGGCCCTCTGATGAACGCCGCCACGGAATTTCTATACAAAGCCTGTGCCCAGTGTCCACGTCATTGCGGAATATGCCGTCTTTCAGGGCAAAAAGGATTCTGCAGATCGGATTCCGCACTCCGCATTGCCTCTGCCACACTCCATTTCGGGGAAGAGCCTCTGGTCACGGTGTTCGGCGGAAGCGGTGCCGTCTTTTTTACCGGCTGCACTCTCCGCTGCTCTTTTTGCCAAAACTACCAGATAAGCCAACAGAATATGGGGGCCGATGTTGACTCCGCCGATTTCGTGAAAATCTGTCTTGAGCTTCAGAAACGCGGTGCCGAGAACATCAATCTTATAACCGGAAGTCATCACATTCCTCTGATTGCGGAATATCTTGCCGAAGCAAAAAACGCAGGTCTCAAAATCCCCGTGGCCTGGAACAGTTCCGCCTTTGAGTCCGTGGAATCCCTTGAGCTTTTGAAAGGGCTTGTGGACATCTGGCTTCCCGACTTGAAGACCCTGAATCCGATTATGAGCGCCGAGCTTTTCGGTGCCGAAGACTATCCTGTGGTTGCCCGCCGTGCAGTAAGATGGATGGTGCAGAATTTTCCCCTTGAAGTGACGACCGTGAAAAAAAACGGAGAGGAAAGGGAAAAAATCAAGAAGGGCGTAATCATCAGGCATCTTTTTCTTCCTGGAAGATTGGACGATACCGTTTCGACTTTGGACTGGCTCAAAAAACACGCCGACGGAAGAGCCTGCATTTCCCTTATGTCGCAGTATACACCCGTGAAGTTCACAGGCAGCGAAGAGGAATTGAAAAAGCGTGAAAAATCCCTTGAGTCGTTTCAGAACCGCATGGTAACACAATCCGAGGACCGGGATTTGCGTGATCTCATAGACGCTTACGGTTTTGAATGGCTTTTCTACCAGGACCTGAGCGATGACGATTCCTGGCTCCCTGATTTCAATCGAACCCAGCCCTTCAGCAATGCTCTCGCAACCCCTGTCTGGCACTGGAAAACGGGTCTCCTTTGAGTTTGCGGCATCTCTGAAACCGATGTTTTTTGCGCCTCCCTTAAGAAGCAATCCGAATCTGCCGATAAAAAGTAGAGGTCCAATGGATTTCTGAATCTTCCTTTCCGGGAGCAGGTTGTGTCTTCGTCTCATAAAGTGGCTTTCAGCCTTTTAATATCAATAGTAATTTTCTCTCTTGTGTGTGTTGTGGCGTTTATGGGGGGATTCTCGTTTATCGAGATGCATTATTATCAGCCCCGCATGGTTGAAAACATCAAGCAGAATCTTGAAAAAATCAGCGGGATTTACGACACTTACGTCGACGACCTTCTTTCCACTTTTGCGGTTTATTCACTTGATGACCGCACCAAGACTTTCATCGAAAGAGACAGTACCGACACGGATATTGAAAACCGCCAGAAAATGACTGCGGAACTTATGGAAAAAAATGCCGGAGTTCTCGGAGTCCGCGTGGTTGAGGCCGATGGAATCCACGTGCACTACAGCACATTCCCTTCCGATATTCTGAGTCAGGAAGGAGGCTATATTGCATACAGAAATTATCAGGAGCTTGGGGAAGTCGATTTCGGATGCCTTGCCACTTTTGACAACGGTGAATATGCTTCGACTCCCAAGTTGATGACAGACAGAGCTGCCCGTTACTACGACAGCGAAAGAGACAGGCTGATTTTTTCATTCCCGTATTTCGACAAATACACTGCCTACCGGGGAACACTTTTGTTTTATGTTGCGGCGGACGATTTTTTGCGTCTTGTCATTGCGGAAAATTTGGTTTCTTTGAATTCCCGCGTGAAGGTCGTGGCTCCTGTCGCAAACGGCATGAATGTGCAGACCTCGGATAATACGGGCGTTGTGTTCGGAATGCCGTTGGTGGGAAGGTCCGTGCTTGAGCCTCAAATCCGCAGATTGTGGGATGCGGGGCAGTACGGTGCGGAGCAGCTGGTGCAGGATGAAAAGGGAGCTCTTTTGATTCTGGTCACAGGAAAGACTTCGCGTTACTGCAACATCGGCTGGATAAGTCCCAACGAGGATTTTGTCTTCTCTGACATGGAAAAATGGCTCCTTCTGACTGCGCTGGCACTCACTCTTTTTTTGGTCATTTTCCTCCTGTTTAACATACGCCACGATGACACGATTTTAATCCGCGAACGAATCCGCAAATTCGAAATAGCATTGTTCAAAGAATATCTTGAGCGCAAGGACACGGATGACTGGAAGGAACTTGAGAAAAAGGTTGCCTTGCGGAAGCAGGACGTGAATGCGGAGATTGTAAAGAGTCTCGGCTCCACCGGAAAAAAGCACAGCCGCGAAATCACCGATGCTCTGGACAAAAGCTGGAACGAGTTTATGAAAATCATCAGCGGCAGTTACAAGGCTTCGTTGGAGCAGCTCAGTTCAAATCCGGCGGTTGTGTCAGAAATTGAGCCTGTTGAAGAAGTTGAGGAAGTTCCCGAAGCTGAGCCTGTCGAGGAATTGGAGGAAGTTCCCGAAGCGGAGCCTGTCGAGGAGTTGGAGGAAGTTCCCGAAGCGGAGCCTGTCGAGGAGTTGGAGGAAGTTCCCGAAGCGGAGCCTGTCGAGGAGTTGGAGGAGGTTCCCGAAGCGGAGCCTGTCGAG
>DGXM01000208.1 GCA_002396325.1 Treponema sp. UBA4232 | reverse complement strand
GAATACGGAATGGGGTTCTGGCAGTGCAAGCTACGCTACAGGACGCAGGACGAGATTCTGCAGGTGGCACGGGAATACCACAGGAGGAATATTCCTGTAGACGTGATTGTGTGCGACTTTTTCCACTGGTCGCGTCAGGGGGAGTTCCGGTTCGACAGCCGCTGTTTTCCGGATCCCGAGGCGATGATAAAGGAACTTGATTCGATGGGGATGAAGCTCTGCGTTTCGGTATGGCCCACGATTGACCAGAAGGCCGTGACTTTCGGCGAGATGGCGGAAAAAGGTTATCTTGTGGGCGCGGACAGAGGTTCCGGAATACACATGGACTGGCTTGGGAATACGGTTTTCTACGACACGACCAACCCGGGTGCGAGGGACTTTGTGTGGAAGCTGTGCAAGAAAAACTATTACGACAAGGGAGTGCGTCTTTTCTGGCTTGACGAGGCTGAGCCTGAATACGGACCTTATGACTGGGATTTGTTCAGATATTATGCGGGGCCTGTTCAGCAGTGCGCGGCAATTTACCCCAAGACTTATGCTCAGGGATTTACCGAGGGACTTAAGGCTGCGGGAGAGAATGAGTGCATGAGCCTTGTTCGTTCCGCATGGGCCGGAAGCCAGAAGTACGGTGTTCTCACGTGGAGCGGAGACATTCATTCGGATTTCAGGGCGTTCAGGGAAAATCTTCAGGCCGGACTCAATATGAGCATGGCGGGAATCCCTTGGTGGACTACAGATGCCGGCGGATTTGTGGGAGGAGACCCGAAGAGCGTTGAGTTCCGTGAGCTTTTGGTGAGGTGGTTTGCATGGAGCGTGTTCTGTCCTGTGATGAGAATGCATGGAGAGCGGCCGCCTTATATTCCGCTTGAAAAAGGCATGGAAGTGATAGACGGAGTGCCGCAGTGGGGAAGTGCGCAGCCGAATGAAATATGGAGTTTCGGGGATGAGAACTACGAGATTATGAAGAACTTCATTTTGATGAGGGAGCGTCTACGTCCGTATGTCCGTTCCTGCATGAAAGAGGCCTCCGTCAGCGGAGCTCCTGTTGCCAGACCGATGTACTACGACTTCCCGAATGACGAGAGGTGCGCGGTGATGTCTGACCAGTATATGTTCGGGCCGGATCTGCTGGTTGCTCCCGTGATGGAAAAGGGGATGAAGAGCCGTTCTGTGTATCTTCCGCATTCACATAAGTGGAAGGATGCAAGGACAGGGGATGTTCACAACGGGGGAACCACCGTGTTGGTGGACACCCCGCTTGATGTGATTCCTGTTTTCATCAGGGACGGAAAGGATATTCCCGTTTACTGATCCGCTGTTGGTGGTTTCCACCTTTGCATACTGAAACGGGGCAGGTTAAGGGTATCTCTAAAAACTGAAGTTTTTAGAGGTTCCCTTAAAGGACCTTTGAGAATTCCTTTATGATTTGCGGAAGGATGGTCTCGATGCGGCCTTCAATGCTTGCCCCCGATGCGTTTTTGTGACCGCCGCCGCCGAATTTCGAGGCAATCCCGCTTACGTCGCAGTCTTTTAAGGACCTGAATCCCGCCGTGCACTTGAAGTCGCTTTCCTGACGCAGGAAAAGAACCGCTTCGACCCCTTCAGTTGAAAGCATGAGAGAGTAGAGTGCATCGGAATCCCGGCCTTCCTGACCGTACTGCCTTGTGTCCATCTGTGTTTCGTATGTGACCACGAGTTTTCCGTTGCAGTGTCTTTCGGCTCTTTCGAGCATTATGGCAAGGAGTTTGCGTGTGTTCCAGGGTTTGCCGCCCGTCATTTCCTGGTAAATCTCCCTAGGGTTCACTCCTGATTCAGTGAGTCTCGATGCGCATTTGAATACCTCGGAGTCCTTTTCGTTTAGATAATGGAAAAAACCTGTGTCTGTGGCCATTCCGAAGAAAAGATCGTGTGCCTCTTCAGGATTTGGTTTTCCAACTATGGCTTCGAACAACTGCTGGACAAGACATGATGCCGCCGGGGAACTTGCGTCTATGATTGCATTCGGGCCTTTCACATCAGAGGTTTTGTGGTGGTCGATTATGAATGTGTCGAATCCGTTGAAGTCTCCTTCTATTTCACCGAGACGCAGGATTTCCGAACAGTCCACTATGATAAGTCCTGTGGAGGCTTTCTCTCCCTGAGTCATGGACGGAATCTTCGACTGGAACATGGATGCGTATTTTTTTATTTCGGCGCGTTTGAAGGGACCTGCGTTGAGCATTGTGAACGGCTTGTTTTTGTGCCGCAGGATGTGTGACACCCCAAGACAGCAGGAAATGCAGTCACCATCGGGTTCTTTGTGTCCGACAACGATGAATGAAGCGTGTTTTTCAACGAAAGAAGAAAATGAGTCAATTTGATCTTTTGTCAAGAGAAGCATGAAAAAATCCTTTTAAAAAGCCCTGACGTTTCGATGAACCGGGCAGAGTCAAAAAAAGACCAGAGCGGAACCCCGTAGTCTGGCCTTTCGTAAGATTGGTTTGTTTTTTATTTAGAAATCGACTTCCAGAGTCTCAATTCCCGAAACATCAACCTTTGTGTATGACGGGGCAATGTGCCATACGGGATCGCGGATGTCGGGATTTGCCGTGAGAATCACGTGGTCAAAATTGCCGTTCCGGTAGTAGACTGTGATGTAGGTGTCCAGTCCGGGGGCCTTGTTGCGGAAATAAAGCTTTTTGTTTTCCCCGCGTTTTGCCCAGTCCTTGGGAATTACAGCAGTATCAACCTTCATGCCCTGCGTCTGATAGAAAACCACATAGGCATCGCGTGTCATTGTGATGCTGTAGACGGGTGCTGAGTGATAAACCATTTCTGAAACATTGTCGCCGTGATTCCAGATGGGAGTCTCAGACTCTGATGCGGAACTCTGAGCCAATGCAGGAATTGCCATGCAGGCCGCCAACAGCGCAGCGATTATAATTTTCTTCATATCTGTCCTTCCTCGGTTTCCGCATCCCCAGGGCCTTGTCTGCCTGAAGACCGGTGTTGTTCACCGTGCGCAGAAACTCTTGATATACCCAGTATAATTTCAATTCGCTTGTTTTGCAACCGATTTTTCATTAATTTCATCTTTTTTTGGGATTGAAAGTCTGAATGTGAGAAAAATATTCATAAATTTACGAAAAGCACGAAAAATTTTACTTCAGATAATCATATTGCCTGAATTCACCCGTAATGTTATAATTCCAGCTATGAGAATTTGTGTGGACTGCCGCATGAGCGGAAAAAGCGGAATCGGGGCTTTCATAGACGGAGTGCTTCCCCATCTTGTTGAAAGCGGACATAATCTTGTGCTGCTGGGAGATGCAGTGAAGCTTGCGCATTACAGGGGGCCTTCCGTGGATGTTGTGCCCTGCGCCGTGAAAATGTTTTCCATCAAGGAGCTGTTCTTTTTTCCGGGGGATCTTCTTAAAATCATCAACAGCACAGATGCGTATTTCTCACCCTATTGCAATATTCCCGGCGGAATAAAGGTGCCTGTTTTCTCCACGATACACGATGTTGTTTTCCTTGACATACCCGAACTTGCAGGACGTCTGGGGACTTTCGTGCGCAAAATGATTTACCGTCTTTCGATCCGCCGCTCCAAGGAGATTTTCACGGTCTCGGAGTTCAGCAGGGGACGGATTATGGAAAAACTTAAATGCAGGAAACCTGTCACGGTTGTATCCACGTCAACACCTGAATTTTTCATAGACAGAGAACACAGCGCAGAAAAAAAAGACTATGTGATTTTCATAGGAAACATAAAAACACACAAGGGACTTCAGACTCTTATTCCTGCTTTCGTCAAATTCAGGGAGGAGTTCCAAGCGGGAAAGGATTTGCCCCGTCTTCTTATTGTGGGCGAAAAAGACAATTTCCGTACCAAGGACAGTTCACTGGAAAAATACATAGAGGCTTCGGAGGAAAACGGCATTGTCTTCACGGGATTTGTTTCAAACGAAGATTTGAGGACTATGCTCAGGGAGGCACGTATTCTGGTACAGCCTTCTTTCTACGAGGGATTCGGTCTTCCCCCGCTTGAGGCTCTTGTTTCCGGTACACGTGCCCTTGTTTCCGACATCCAGGTGTTCAGGGAAGTGTATTCGGAAATGCCGGTGACTTTCTTCAAAACAGGAGATTCCGACGATTTGTGCAAAAAGCTGACTGAAATGTGGAAGGAGGATCCTGTGCCGCCTTCGTTCGAAAATCCATATTCATTCAAGAGGACAACACGGGCCGTCATTTACAGAATCGAGGAAGTCTGCGGCCTGAAAAAGGACTTGGAAAATTAGATTATTAAGGGCATTTCTAAAAAACGCTTTGCAAATGCAGTATTATCTTTGATATGCAGCGCGGGCATTTTGCTGAAAATGATGTTTTTGGAAACTCACTTGTTTTTTCCTAAAGATTTGTGGGTGCAATCTGAAATAATCTCAAATCAGTTCGCGGAGGAAGGAATTCAGAAACAGTATGCCTTTTTTGTTCAGGGCATATCTTCCGTCTTTTACGGGAGTGGTCATTCCCTTGTCGGTGTATTTTTTCCACAAACCGTTTTCCCCGAGCCTCTCCGAAAGATTTCCGTTCCATCCTGCTCTTGTGTAGCGTCTTCTGTATTCATCCTCACTCACTCCTTCCAGGGTTCTTAGAGCCATCATAAGGAATTCGAATTCCAGTGTCTCTGCATCAAGATTTTCCACGTCGCGTGGAAGGTCTTTTTCATCCCTCGTCATATCCCTCTCTGATGCCGTATCGGTGGAAAGCCAGAAGTCAGTATAGCGGGAAATGTCGGTTGTGTCAGTCCACCTGAGCGCGTGCGGCTCCCCGTCGAATGAATATACAGTGCCAGTGGCTCCTGCTCCTATTCCGATGTAGTTCTCCTGCCTCCAGTAGGCGAGATTGTGGCGGCTTTCAAATCCCTTTTTTGCGAAATTCGAAACTTCGTACTGCTTGAATCCCGCTTTTTCCACCAAATCACGGCCCAGCATCCACTGTGCGTCGGCTTCATCCTCGTCCCAGAACTCTCCGTGTTCTATGCGGCGGGCGAGGGGTGTTCCGTCTTCTATCGTAAGTGTGTAAAGCGATATATGGTCGGCGTTCCATGAAAGGATTTTTTCAACCGAATTCAGGTATTCGTCCCTGCTTTGTCCGGGAAGTCCTGCCATCACGTCAAGATTAAGGCTTCCGTTCCATTTTGAATTCACAAGTTCAAGTGCTTCGAGAGCCTTTTTTGAACTGCAGTTCCTGTGCACGGATTTTAGTGCATTGTCGCACAGACTCTGTATGCCCATCGAAAGACGGGTCACGCCCGAGTTCTTTGCTGCCGTAAGTTTTCCTTCCGTGAGTGACTGTGGATTCACTTCAAGCGTGATTTCACCGGGTGGAAAACGGCTTCCTGACGCTTCAACAAGACCTTGAATCAGGCTTTCAATCGACTCAGGCTCAAGCAGACTCGGAGTGCCGCCGCCTATGTAAATGGTCTTCCATCTTTCCACCGAACAGGCTGAAGCATACCAGCGCGCCTCATTGACAAGGGCCCTTACGTATCCCGGGGCAACGGAAGAGCCTTTTGCAAGAGAAAAAAAATCGCAGTAGTCGCACTTCGAGGCACAGAAGGGGATGTGCACATACAGACTGCACTCAGGAGAGGAATCCATTTTTCAGAAAAGACGTATTTTATTAAAGGGAAAATACTGAAGCAGTGCCTTTCCTTTGATGACAGAATGCTGCACAGGCCCCCAAAGACGGGAATCGGAAGCTTCTATGCGGTTGTCTGCCAGCACGAAATACTCGTCCTTTCCAAGTGTGATTGTGTCCATATTGCCGGAAGAAACAAGACCGTCCCATTCTGCGGGAACTGAATAAATCTTCAGGTCGTAATCTTTGTCTGAAAGCTCGAATTCGGTCAGGAACTGGCTCTGTCCCCTCGGTTTCACGTAAATCACATAATCCTTCATGTAAATCTGGTCGCCGGGAAGTCCCACAACGCGTCTGAGCATCGGCTTTCCGGAAATGCGGTTCGTGTGGCCGAAAGGATAATACTGCTGCAGAGTGAAGAATTCCACAATGCGGTTCACGAATGCCTTGGGTGCCGGAATCTTTTCTCCGTCAAGGCTCGAAAGATAAACCACGTCGCCTCTTCCCGGGGTTCTTACCAGAGGAGTGATGAACACGGCTCCATTTTTGGGGATGTCAGGATCCATGGAAGATGAACGCACCAGCACCGGAAAAAGCACAAGGTTCAAGAGGAGAGTCAGAAAAAGTATCACGGACAGGGCAAGCACAAGTCCGAAAGTGATATTACGCTTGCGGGTCCGTCTCATTTCAAATGAATAATCATATACGTTTTGTTTCATTGTAACCTTTATACTATCATATAGGTTAAATGGTTGCAAGCAAGTTGAACCATAAATTTCAATTTGCACTGCATATCGGTATGCGGAATTCATGGGGAACCGGCTGTTTCCAATGACCTGGGGCAGACCAAAAACTTTGTTGCGTAGCGTCATTCCGAAACAAGTTCAGCATGACAATACTTTTGGGTCAGCCC
>DGXM01000199.1 GCA_002396325.1 Treponema sp. UBA4232 | reverse complement strand
TGAAACAAGTTCAGCATGACAGGGTTCAATGGATGTTGAAACAGGTTCAGCATGACAATACTTTTTGGACAGCCCCAAAATGTTTCATTCAGTGAACATGACTTTATTTTTCAGGCTTCAGGAAAACCTTTATGCACTTTGATGTGTCATAATATTTCTTTGCATACTGCTGCATCGATTCCACCGTTGTGAGAGACGGAATCACGTTTGCATCGGTCACTTCTGTCATCGGTTCATTTTCCATCGCCAAAATTGAATCGATTTTGGACACCCACCAGCTGTTGCTTCTGAGGTTTGTTTCCCGTGAACGGCGGTATGCCTCGTTGACTTTGTCCACGTATTTCTGATCCACGGCAGTGGTCTGAATGAGTTTTATCTGTTCAAGAACTTCATCTGCAAGTTCATCGGAACGACCCGGTTCGCAGGTAAAGATTACCGTTGAGCGGAAGAGTTTTGTTTTGTTTCCGAAGATGTTTGCGCTTGTGTTGAGTGCATACGCTCCACTCTTGTCTTCACGGATTGCTTCCCTTAAGCGGATTTCGAGCAGGGACTGAAGCTGACTCAATACAGCGGCTTCTTTCCAGTTTTCCTCTGCGGACTTTCCTGCGGGATTGCTTGTTCCGAATATCACTCCGACGGCTCCCTGTTCATCGCTTCCTTTTTTTACAACAACCGGAGCAGACTGTTTTGCAAATCCCCAGCCAGAATCCACGTAATCTTCTGTTTTGTTTTTGTCACCGGGGATTGCTCCGATGTATGCGCGGCACAAGTCAAGAAGTTTCTTTTCATCGAAATCGCCAACGAAAATGAATGACCAGTCGGCGGCATTGCTGAATCTGCTCTTTAGGAGAGACTCTCCCCTTGAAGGACTGATTGCCTTTACAAAAGCAGGACTGATTCCTTCGTAGCGGACGGCAGCACGGTTGGTGTACATCATCTCCTGTGCCTTGTTGATGAAAACATCCAGTGGCTCAAGATTGAATCCCTGTGCCAGGGTCTCGTAGTTTTGAAGTGTGAGCGACCAGCCGTCGTCGGTAAACTGAGGCTTCGTCATCATCAGATAAACCATCTGCAAAAGAGTTTCCATGTCTACAGGAGTAGAGTATCCGGTGATGTTTTCTTCGTTTGTGGAAATATTAAGAGAAATGGAACAGTGCTTTGAGTTGAGCACTTTCTTTACCTGATTGTAATCAAGTCCGTTCATTCCTGATAAAACCGTGGCATCCAATGCGGCAATCAGAGAAGGATAATCGCTGTCTTTTACGAGGATGCTTCCTCCCTTGCTGCTTGCACGGAAGCTGATTTGGTTTTTGTCGAAATCAGTTTTTTTCAGATAGATGCGGGCTCCGTTTGAAAGCACATATTCGGTGCATCCCATTTCTTTGACTGTGCGTTGTGATGCAATTTCGGCCTTTGCGGTAATCGGAGACATAAGCTCTCCGTCTGCAGTCTGGTCTGCATAGGCTGTAATTGAGTCGTTGTGGTAATTACTCCAGATGTCACGGACCTTTGCATCGGAAATGGTGTCTTTCGCGCCGGAAGGATAAATGTTGAAGCAGAGCATTCCTCTTTCAGGGAAGATTTGTGCGAAAGTTTCGTTTAATGAGGCAACTGTGATTGCATTGAGGGCTGCAACACTCTGCTTGTGCCATTCACTGTCTGCAAGAGCCGTTCCGTTGTCCAGAATCTGGTTTACAATTTCAGAAGCCCTTGCGGCAGAAGAATATGTGAGCAAAGTCTTGTAAGATTCCTCAATCTCTGACGTGAATACAGTCTTTGCGTAATCAAGCTCGCTCTGCGTGAATCCAAACAGATTTACACGGTCGTACTCATCGAAAAGTGTCTTGAGGGAAGTTTCATACATATTTCCTTTCGGCACAAATGCAAATCCTGTAAGCATTCCTTCTTTGGTTATCTTTTCCGCGGTGACATTTGCGGCAAGCCACGGAGCATCTGGTTTCGATGTGATTTCACCAAGACGCTGATTTATGATGAATCCAACGACATCTCTTTCGAGGTTTCTCTTGAATGTTGCTTCTGTCGTTGAAGGCTCGTAGCTTTTGTCAAAATGCATAATCTGCGTAAGAATGTAGGGCTGCTCAGAATCCCTCATAGTGAAGACTTTTTTCTGAGTGTGATTCGGACCCTCGAATTCCGGTGAAACTTTTTTTTCTTCGGAAGCGGGAATTGCGCCCATTATCTCTTTAATGGAAGAAACGACTTTTGCGGTATCGGTGTCGCCGACAACAACGACGGACATAAGCTCCGGACGGTACCACTTTTTGTAGAAATCAACAATGCGCTCTCTTTTTATTGTGCGAACAATGTTAATGTCTCCGATCGGAAGGCGTTTTGCATATCTTGAGCCGCTGAGTGCAAAGTCAACAAGATTGTTCGAGATGCGTCCTGAAAGTCCTTTGTCCCGCATGCGCCACTCTTCGTTTACGACTCCGCGCTCCTTGTCGATTTCTGTGGTGTCGAACGTGACGGCAGAGGCCCAGTCGTGAAGCACAAGCAAGGCCTTCTGTAGATGCTCTGGATTGTCAGCAGGAATTTGAATCATGTACACGGTCTCATCCCATGAGGTGTATGCGTTCAAATCCGCGCCGAAGTTCATGCCGATTTCCTCAAAGAAATTGATGATTTCATTCTTTTCGAAATTTTCGGTGCCATTGAAACACATGTGCTCAATCAGATGGGCAATACCCTTCTGGTCATCATCTTCCATGTTTGAACCGGCTTTGACAACAAGTCTGAGTTCTATTCTGTTTTTCGGTTCGGAATTTCTGCGGACGTAATAATCCATTCCGTTGGAAAGAGTCCCCTGGACAATCGCCGGGTCTGATTTCAGAACTTTTTCGGAAGATTTTGGTGAAGACGTGCATCCCAGAAGGATGGATGCAGACAGCAAGGCCACGGCAAAAACCGAAAGCCGACGTTTAAAAAAGCTAATACTTATTCTCATGTAAAATAGTATAAAATCTCTCCAAAACGGGGTCAAGTGGGGTAAATTACTTAAGAAATTCAGTTGGACGGAAAAAGTTTTTTGCTGTTGTATTCAATGTATCATTAAAGCGACTGAAAAGACTAAGGCTGCCTCAATCAAAAGAACAATGACCGATGCGGTAAGAAGGAGTTTAAGTTTGTGCACTTCCTTCCAATCATCTTTCCGCCTGATGAGCCTCACCACAATACTCACAGTCCAAGCAACCGGGGAGAGGAGTATTGCAATGAGGAACAGAAGAAAAACGGAATCTTCCATAACAGGCGCTGGGTGCTGGTGATTAGAGCTTTGAAAGTTTTTCGTTCACAAGTGCGGAGGCCATTTTCGGGTTTGCCTTTCCCTTTGACTCTTTCATCACCTGACCTGTGAGCCAGCCGATTACGTTGGTCTTTCCTCCCTTGAAGTCTTCCACGGCCTTGGGATTTGCGGCAATCACTTTGTCAACAATTGCTTCGATTGCACTGCCATCGCTCACGACTTCCATGCCTTTTTCCTTGATGATGACGGAAGGCATTTTGTTTGTTGAAAGCATTTCGGCAAAGACAGTCTTTCCCTGTGCGGAGGAAATCTTTCCGTCGGCGATGATGTTCACCAGATCGGTTATGTGCGCCGGAGTGATTTTAACGTCGCTTATGGTTTCGTTCTTTTCGTTCAAAACTGCGAGAAGTTCCGCAAGAATCCAGTTTGCAACCTTCTTCACGTCCTTTGCTCCCTTCGCGGCTTCCTCGAACCACAGTGAAAGCTCCCGTGATGAAGTCAGCGTCTCTACATCAAAATCAGAAAGTCCGTATTCTTTCTTGAACCTGTTTCTCTTTGCCTCGGGGAGTTCTCCGACTTTTGAGCCTGCGCGTGAAATAAGCTCTTCGCTCACACTGAACGGCTTGATGTCGGGTTCCACCACGAAGCGGTAGTCCACGAAGGAGTTCTTGGTGCGCTGAACGACCGTCTGCTGTTTGGTTTCGTCCCAGCCCATAGTCACCTTGAATCCGGGGTTGAATTCCTGCCTGTCGTTGATGAATTCCTCAAGCTGTCTTTTTGCCTCGTAAGTGCATGCGTCACGGATCACGCGGAATGAGTTCAGGTTCTTGATTTCGGAAATAGGGGTGTGATAGAGCTTTCCGTCTTCCCACACGTTCAGGTTGATGTTCGCATCGCAGCGCATGTTTCCTTCCTCAAGGTTTCCGTTTGTCACTTTCACGTAGCGCAGAATTTCCTGCACGGTTTCCATGAAGAGGGCCGCTTCCTCTGGACTTGTCATGTCTGGTTTTGTGACTATTTCGATAAGCGGCGTGCCGGAGCGGTTGTAGTCGATGTACGAGTGGGCACCCTGAAGGTGGAGGGACTTTCCTACGTCTTCCTCAAGGTGAATCCTTTCAACTCTTACGCGGCGGTATTTTCCGTTGTCAATGATGCAATCCTGCCCGATGAAATTCTTTGTCCTGCATTTCTCTCCGCCGAACTGCTGCTCTTTCGGGAGCTTTGCCATCGGAAGATCAACGTGTCCGTCGGTGCAGAGCGGAATGTCGTACTGCGTAATCTGGTAGCCCTTGGTAAGGTCGGGATAGAAGTAATGCTTGCGGTCGAATTTTGTAAAGCGGGCGATGTTGCAGTTCAAAGCCTGTCCTGCCACGGCTCCCAGCTCCACATAGCCCTTGCTGATTCTGGGCATTGCTCCGGGAAGTCCCAGGCATACAGGGCACACACGCGTGTTCGGCATTCCTCCGTAACGGTTCTCACAAGCGCAGAATGCCTTTGTCTTTGTCAGAAGCTGTGTGTGGATTTCACATCCGATTACGATTTCCCATTTATCAATAGCCATTCAAGGACCTCCAGAGTGTCGCTTTTCATTGTATAGTTGTTAATTGCAGCGGAAAGTATATCATATTTGAGTGAAATGGTCGAGGGGGTGGCACCGGGTGTACGGAAATCAGTTTTTATGACATGGGGCTGTCTGACAAGTTCGTTGCATACCGTCATCCCGGGCCTGCCGCCACCGTCATTCCGAACTTGCTGCCACCGTCATCCCGAACTTGCAACCACTGTCATCCCGAACTTGATTCGGGATCTCCTTTGTACGAGAGATGCTGAATCAAGTTCAGCATGACACAGCCTCGTTTGGCATGACATAACTTCGTTCGGCATGACATAACTTCGTTCAGCATGATTTCCCCGTCATTCAAGGCCTGCCACCACCGTCATCCCGAACTTGATTCGGGATCTCCTTTGAAAGAGATGCTGAATCAAGTTCAGCATGACAAGACCTCGTTCAGCATGACATAACT
>DGXM01000083.1 GCA_002396325.1 Treponema sp. UBA4232 | reverse complement strand
TTATAGTTTTTAGAGGTTGCCTAATGTTTCTGCTGTTTCTGGTCGGACTCCATTTTGGTCTTCCAGACAAGAGCCTTCTTCCTGATTTCCTCAGACTCATCGCTGTCACCGAGAATCATCGCAATGCGGCGGAGTGCAATCAGCAGGTTTATTGCCATCTGCATGTCGGCTTCACTTCTGGTTGAAAGCTCATATTTGTCGCGGTAGTCCATGGAACTCTTATCGAGAAGCTTACGGATCATGCGCACATAATAAACCGTGGTGTCGTAATCCTGCGAACTCGGCTCGAAATAATCCTTACCGGCCTGCTTCATATCCACAAGATTTTTGGAAACCACTGCAAAACGCGCCCTGATTTCAACGAACGACCATTTCCACTTGCTGTTTTCACCAAGCGCATCGTAAAGCATCTGAATCACGAGTCCCATTTTGCGCATAAGATAAAAACGCTTGTCAATCGGAATATTCTCGATTTTTTCAACACGCGGTGCAATTTCGTTGTAAGGACAGTCAACAGTATTGGAAACGACTTCCTCGAAATAAATGAGTGCCTTGTATATGGTTTTACGGGCATCGTTCAGTGCCTCGTTGTTTTTCGTCTCCATAATGCTCAGGGAGTAGGCGTTGATTGACATATAGAGAGTGGCTATGTATATCATCTCTTCTCCCAAAAGCATCTTTTTGTATTCCATGCCGGAATTGTTCTGACGTATGGAATCGAGCAAGGATTTTTCCTTTTTAAGACTGTTGTCGATTTGAGCTTTAACGGCCTTCGATTTCTCTGCAAATTCAGCACGACGCTCTGTGGGTATAGCCATTATAAACCTCCGTATTTCTGCAACATGGATGCAGCGTGTTCCAAAGAAGCCGAACTTTCATCACCTGAAAGCATACGGGCAATCTCCCTGACTCTGTCCTGACCTGTAACAGGGAAAACCTTGGTAGAAGTGCTGCTGCCGTCCACACCTTTCTGTATTTTAATCTGATTATCGGCATAAACAGCAATGCTGGCAAGATGTGTTATGCATAAAATCTGCTTTTGCGAGGCCAATTTTTTCATATGGTCGCCCAAAGCCACCGCTATTTCGCCTCCGATTCCAGTGTCGATTTCGTCAAACACAAGGGTTCCGACTGTATCAGCCGCCGAAAGAATGGTTTTCATTGCGAGCATCACACGACTCAACTCACCGCCGGAAGCAATACGGGCAAGAGGAAGCAGCGGAGATCCGGGGTTCGCACTGATGAGGAATTCTATGTCATCCATACCGTACGGTCCGCATTTCTGCACCATACTGTCTCCTGATTTTTCAGCCAGATTCACACGGAACACGGTGTTTTTCATCCCCAGCTTTTTGAGTATTTCTTCCACCGCAAGAGACATCTTTTCCGATGCCGCCTTTCGTTTGGAACTTATCTGTCTGGCCGATGCGTACACCTGTTTTTCCAAAACCGCGATTTCCTGCTGCAGGGCCGACCTGTCTTCAGAGAATCCTCCCAGACGGGCAAGTTCCTCCTCCGCGGATTTTCTGTATGCCATCACGGCTTCAAGGCTTGGATTCGGATTTCCACCGTATTTTTTCTTCAGCCTGTTCAAAAGTTCAAGGCGGTCCTGGACTGCCGCAAGATGCTCAGGGTCAAATACAAGGGTCTGTGCATAGTGCCTGAATTCCTGGGCAATGTCGTCAATCTCGTAAAAAGCGGACTGAAGTCTTCCATCGAGGGGTTCAAGCGAAGAATCAAGTGAAGACGCATGGGGCACAACGGATTTCAGTCTGCGCAGCAACGGAAGAACACCTCCACCACCCTCGTCTCCATCGAATACGGCATTCACTTCCTCAATATCGCTGTAGAGTTTTTCAAAGGAAGAAAGCTTCTTTTCCTCAGCTTCAAGTTCAGCATCCTCGCCGTCCTTGATTTTCGCATCATCAATCTCACCGATTGCAAAAGAGAGAATCTCCATGCGGTTATTGCGTTCCGTGTCGTTGGTGTTCATGCTGTCCAAAAGACGTCTTTTTTCAACCAGACGTGAATACAACACAGTGAAGGCCTGAACCTCCTCAACAATGTCGGCGTAGATGTCAAGATAGCGTCTGTGCTCCGAGACTTTCATCAGCGACTGCTGCTCATGCTGACCATGAATATCAACAAGGAACGATGAAAAAGAAAGCAGGTCTGCCTTTGTGACAGGAACACCACCTATCCACGCAGAGGACTTTCCCGAATCCCTGATTATACGGCGGAGAAGAATGCGGTTTTCCTCACTTTCAATTCCATGCTCAGAAAGCCACTCGAACGCCTCTTTGTTTTCAAGGAAAAAGACTCCGGACACCTGGGCCTCTGTGGTGCCGCTCCTGATTTGCTCCACACCTGCTTTTCCTCCAAGCAGAAACGCGAGACTTCCGATGAGAATGGATTTTCCGGCGCCTGTCTCACCGCTTAAAACGGTAAAGCCCTTTTCAAACTCAAGATGGGCAGAGTCAATCAGAGCAAAGTTCTTTATATCCAGTTCCTCAAGCACGGGGACCTCCTGACCAGTTCAATTTGCTTTGCAATGCGGAATAAAACGTCTCAAGTGTGTATCCCACAAGAGTTACACTGTATTCAGGAATATACAAAAGCACTCGGTCTTTTTCCTGAAGGTCGAAATTAATCTGTCCGTCAACAGAAAGATGCACACTGACTCTTGAAGGCTTTACCGTCACTGCGATTTTTTCTTCAGATGAAAAAACCAGAGGACGTGCAGAAAGACTGAATGAGCTTATGGGAGTGAGAACCAAGGCATCCAAAGGTGGAGACATAATGGGACCACCCGCAGCAGCTGAATATGCAGTCGAGCCTGTCGCCGTGGCTATTATAAGCCCGTTTGCCTTGAATGGACCTAAAAACGCATCCGCATAAGAAACGTCAACATTAATGAGCCTTGAGGCCGCCGTACTTGAAACCGTCACGTCGTTCATTCCAGAACAGTGGAACACATCCTTTCCATCTCTTTCCACGACGCACCGGACCATGTGCCTTCTGCTCAAGGACGATTTTCCGTCAAGAAAGTCCTGCAGAGATTTCCGCCAATTGTCCTTTTTGATTCCCGCAAGAAAGCCGAATTCGCCAAGATTCACGGCAAACACAGGAATTCCAAGAGGAGCACATCCCCGGGAAGCAAACAAAACCGTGCCGTCTCCGCCAAGAGTGACAACCAGCGACATACCTTCAAACGAAGTCTTTACGGCATTTTCCAAGGCATCCTGACCGTTGTATGAAAAAACACGAACATTCCATCCCCTGTCGGACAGAAAAGACGAAATCTCTTTTCCAAGAACGGAAGAGGCATCTTTGAACGAGTTCGCAACAATCAGGCAGTTTTTAGACGACATTAATTCTTCTCCTTACGGCAGTGAAGAAAGCACTTTCACTATGCGGGAGGCATCCTTCTGTCCAAGACGTGGATAAAGCGGGAACAGGGCACAGCGCAAAAGAAGAGAATTGGCGCAGATGCATTTTTCCGCAAGTTGCTCCTGCCTGAGTGCGATTATTGAATTCTCGAAAGCCTGACGCACTTCGATTCCCTTTTTCTGGGCATAGGATTTCACATCCTTGAAACCGGAATTCAGAACCAGAGGGAATGAATAGACTGTGGATCCCTCATCGTTTGCACGGACAAAGGTTTTGTGTCTTCCGCTCATCGTGGAACGGGAATACAGAGCAAAAAGTTCCCTGCGGGTCTCTTCATTTCTGGCATATTCCTTTATCTCGACAAAAGCGAGAGCTGCATTCATGTCGGGCATAATATCTGTGGAAGGTGCATTGTCGGCAAGGGCTTTAAGGGGGATCCATTCCTTTCTGTTCGGGGCAAAAAGAACTGCTCCGCCGCCGGAAGTCACTACGTCGCGGTCTTCCATGCCGAAAATGGCATAAAGTCCGTACATACCGGCTCTTTTTCCACGAGGCTCCTTTTTTTCACCTTCCGCATCGGAATTTTTGTTTTCCGAAACCGAAGCCTCTTCATTTTTTTCTTCCTCAGGATAATAAGCCAAAGCAGACTGCGAAATATCTTCTATAATAGGCACCTCAAGCGCCAGATATGCTTTTATGTCGGGGAGTATGCCCATCGACTCATGCAAAACCAAAAGACGTCCGCCTTCTTTTATGCCTTCCTCCACGTTTGCCACGGGAACAAGACCTGTTTCCTCCTCCACATCAAGAACAAGGGCACTGTATCCAAGACGCTCCACTGTGATAATCTGCCATGAAGGAGCCAATGCACTGAGCATAATGAGGGAATCCTTTGGAAGAGCCAAGGCATTCAGGGCATATTCAAGCGCAAGAGCTGAACTTCTCAAAGCAATTGCTCCGTCACATTTTGTGGTTTCTTTAACAATCTGAATAAGACGCGCATTCATTTCGCCTGGTCCGATTTTCTCATCGACCATGCACGTAAGCACCGACTCCATCTCTTTTCGGCGTATTGTGGAACTGTATGTTTGTATCATTTTTTTTGTTTTTCCTTATTATGTGATGGGCCTCTCTGCAACCCTTTCAGCAGTGACTTTTTTGAATGCCGGCGGTCTCCCATCCGAAGATGAAAAACCGCTTTGTTTGCGGAATTCCACGAAAATTACACATCGGGCTCCAAAATCTTCTGCAGTTCATTGGCATTGAACATCTTGCGGGTATCAAGGATAATCAGATACGCAGACTCCTGACGCACAACTCCCTCGATATATTCAGTTCCGATACCACTGAGCATCTGTGGCGGAGGCTTGATTTCTCCTTTTTCCACCTGTACAACGCGGTTTATGCGGTCAATGATGATTCCGATTTTGTTTCCTTCAATATCAAGGATTATGAATCCACCCTCATCCTCGTCTTCAATCTCGTCTGCAGCGGCGGTAGTATGCTTCTGGATATGGAAGCGCTTGTGAAGATTGATGATAGGAACAATCTCGCCGCGGAGGTTGATGATTCCCTCCACATAATAGGGGGCATTGGGAATCGGACGTACGGCCTGAACCTTTACGATTTCCTTCACATCCATAATGTCCACACCGTACAACTCATCGCCCAGCTGAAAAGTGACCAACTGGTACTGGGAATTTTCTTCGGCCATGTGAAACTCCTTGACTTAAAAATCCATGTTTCTAAGACTTTCCTGAATTCCAGGAACACAGTCTTGATGAGGCACCCCCGGAAAGTGAAAATTCCGAAAGCGGCCCATATCCTCTATTTTACACCAACAATCGATTCTAGTCCACTATTAAAAGCGAAAGAACTGAAACTTTTCTTATTCCAAGCTCCTTCAGCACTGCCGCACAGTTTTCCACAGTGGCACCGGTTGTTATCACATCGTCAACAATGACGGCATTTTCAGGCAGATTTCCGGACTTGCTTCTACGAGCCCAGATTGAAAGTATGCGGCCGGCACAATCCGATTTTCCGTAAAGAGTGCCCACGGATGAAAGCCTTTCTTCGCGCCCCTTTTTCTTCTGCTGTCCCCGGCCGTGGCGCTTCAAAAGCGGAAGCACGGAATAGCCGTACACAGACGAAAGATAAGAAGAAAGTTCACCCATCTGATCCCAGCCCTTTTCTCTTTTTTTTCCCGGCCGCGGCGGAACTGGAACAATCACGGTGTTTTTTTCATCCACTTCCAGAATCGAAAGCCCCTTCGCAAAAAAACGGGCAAACAGGGGTGAAAGATTCCTCCGGTCATGCATTTTCCACTCGAAAAGGAGTTTTTTCCACCACAATCTGTAGGTAAACATAGGAAAAACAGTGTCCGTGTGATGCAAAACGGGACTTTCCCTGCAGCTCATGCAAAGCCCCTGTTCGCTCAAAAGCGGCTTACCGCATTTGGCACACCTGAAAGCCATGTCTTCCCCAAGTGAAGATTCAGCCGAGTCAGCGCACGAACGGCAGATAGGCATGGCAAAACAAGTGCGCCCGCAGACAAGGCATTTTTCACGGGCAAAAGAAAAAGACATAGCCTTTCCGACCGACGACCTCAATCCGCTCAACGAAGAAAACGCAATCCGCCGCAACGAAAACGGACTGCTGTTTGAAAACCGAATGTGTTCCATACCTTAATTATATGTGCGGATTTTCATTTCTGTACAAAAAAACGGAAATTTTCAAGATTTTTTTTCAAAATCACCAACACTCGACGCAGAGCGTCGAGGTATGGTGTTCTCATAAGGTATTGCAGTCGGATTCAATACCCTTTATTTCGACGCAGAGCGTCGGGATATTGAACCCTCCGCACGAATAAAATATTACAATGATAATCTGAAAAAATCAACCTTTAATAATAAAACCGACCGAAGGATTTTCAATAGGGAGTCGGGGCTGACCAAAAAGTTCGTTGCGTAGCGTCATTCCGAACTCGTTTCGGAATCTATGCACTATATCTAGCGCAGATGCTGAAATCACCAACACT
>DGXM01000088.1 GCA_002396325.1 Treponema sp. UBA4232 | reverse complement strand
CTTTAGTTGTACAGAGGCAGAGATGTCTTTTGAACTAACGGATTCAGTTGTCAGCGACATAATTTTCTCAATGGAAGATCAGGGAAGTTTCTGGTTTCTTGACGGTAGGGATTGTTCTGTCGTTTCCGAAGAAATGCTCCATGAAATCTGCAGGGAGGAACCGGAGACTGACGAGGAAAGTTTTTTTCCGCTTCCGGAGTGGACCAGTGACGACGGTTATGAGCTGATGGAGGAATTCACAAATAATTTGCATGCACCAGGGGCCCGTGCTGATTTGCACCGTGCTCTTACAGGTGGAAGGGGGGTATTCAGGAATTTTAAAAACGTGTTGAAATCATACCCGGAAGTTGAACGCAAATGGTATTCCTTTAAAGAGCAGAGGATGCGTGAGCGTGTTGTCTCGTGGTATAACGGTCTGCGCGAGTCTTGGGGGCTTGAGCATCTCGAGTCCTTGGAATCGGATGAGGTTCAGGATACGGATGAGCTTGTGCTCGATGACTTTCAGTTTAGCGATTATGATTTCAAGATGGATTCAAAAGATATTGAGCGTGGACTGGAAGGGGTGGAAGAGGAAATAGGACAGCTTTTTTCAAAACAGGATGACTTGGGACATGCAGTATCCTTTTTGCAAAGGCAGAGATCCCGTGTGTGGAAGCCCGAGGAAAAGTCAGGAATTGTCTGCAGAACATTATCCGGTGATTTTACCGGCTGTCTGTTGGTTTCGTATTGTCCTCCCGAAACAAAGAAAACTGCCGTTGTTACGGATTTCTTTGTGAATCAGAATTACCGTGGTCTGGGAATAGGAAAGGCGTTGCTTTCTAATTGTATGACCTTGTTGAAAAAGCACGGAATTCGATGGATTCTTATTTCAAGCGCATTTAACCCTGAGGTGCTGGAACCCTTGGTAGAACAATTCGGGTTTGAAAAGACCAGTGCGGGTTTTGTCGCTGATTTATTATTATTTTAAGGAGTTTTTGTATGGCTTATAATGATAATGCCGTGAATGAAGAGCAGATTGCATCTTTTTTGGCTGATGCAGTGAAAAGTGTTGAGGGTGCTTCTGTCGCCGATATTGATGCCCTGAACGAAATTAAAAAACTGTTCAAAAAGAACGTACCTTTTTCCAAAAGAAAATATGTGGCTGCTTGGCTTGTAAAGCAGGCCGGTGGACGCCGTTTTGGCCGTAGTGACCGCTCCGAAAGATTCAACCGCGACCGCAGTGAGCGCAGCGACCGCTCCGAAAGATTCAGCCGCGACCGCAATGACCGCACTTCACGCGCAGAGGCCCGTCCCGCACGGGATAATTCAACAGAGCGTGAAGAGCATCCCCATACTCCGCGCGTACAGATTGATCCTTCAAAGGCAACAACAATCTTCATCAGCATCGGACGCAACCGCCGTGTGTTCCCCAGAGATCTGCTTGGTCTCTTGAATTCTGTTGCAGGCATTGACCGCGATCGTGTCGGCGACATCAAAGTGCTCACACCTTATTCATTCGTGCAGCTTTACACAGAAGACTGCGAAAAGGTAATCAGCAAGTTGAACGGATACGACTACCGTGGAAGAACTCTTACCGTAAGCTACTCAAACAAGGGTAAGGACGGAGAGACGGCAGAGGTTCCGAGTTCATTCGCAGAAGAGAATCAGGCTTCCGCAGACAGCGGCTCCGAGGTTGGTTCAAGCGCAGTGTCTTCAGCTGTTGATTCTGTCGTCAACGAGGAAGCAATCCCCGCAAACGTCACAAACACCGCTCATGCCGACACTTCCGTAAACACCGAAGCGGAACGTCTTGCCGCAGAGCAGAGTGAATTCGCCGCCCGCCAGTCTTCAGTGTCTTCAGGAACCGCTAACGATGAAAACATCCAGCCGTTTTTTGAAACAGCAGACGACGGTCAGGTCAAATCACGCTTCGGAAACATCGACTAAGTGATAGACATAATTCGTTCGGGGCCGCTTTCAGTGAACACTCTTATTGTTCATTTGGACGGCTCCCGTGTTTTTTTGGTGGATCCGGCTTCATGTTCTTTTTCCGCCGATGAGGATTCCATAACAGGCTGTCTTGAGGAAAATCATCTGGAGCCGGTGGCTGTGGTTTTGACTCACGGCCATTTTGACCATGTGTCGGGTCTGCCGAAAATGCGCGCATCGTATCCTGAAATTCCCATTTTTATACACGAGGCGGACAAGGATTTCATAGGGCCTGATTCCTCGCATCTGCAGGGGAGAAGCCTTTGTCCGATGGGCTTTGATGAATTCCTTCCGTTTGTGAGCAATCTGCCTCCTGCGGACGACTATCTGATAGAAGGAAAATCGCTTGGTGAAATTCCCTTTGTGAGAAAACTGCTCGGTGAAAAGAAAATGGCTCCGTCAACCGTGGCGGCACTTAATCAATGGAAAGTGCTTTCCACACCCGGACATACTCCCGGAAGCGTCTGTCTTTACAATTCACGTGAAGGCACCTTGATAGCCGGTGATACTGTTTTTTATCATTCCTGGGGGCGCACCGATCTGCCTTTGGGGAATGAGGAAGAAATA
>DGXM01000081.1 GCA_002396325.1 Treponema sp. UBA4232 | reverse complement strand
TCCATGGACTTTGCAAGGATTTCATGTTTGCGTTTTTCGTGCTCCACCAAAACAGCCATCTATTTTCTTCCGCCTTTGCCGCTCTGATTTTTTGACGAATTTCTTCCATTATATAGATAAAGTATTGTGTCAAGATTTCCGGCTTTTATGGATTTGAGCATGTCGGCATATTTTCCCACACATTCCTGGAATTTTTTCTGACTGGTGATTATGCCCATCTGCCAACCGGGGAAGTCCACGAAAAGTGATGCCATGCCGCGGTAGAGTTCCTCCGCCTGAGAAGCATCCCCGAGTCTTTCGCCGTATGGAGGATTTGTGATTATCATGCCTTCGTCGTAGGGAGCCTTCAAATCAGCGAAATCGCTCTGAATGAAATCAGGACGTATGATTTTCGCATCACTTCCGATCATCTGCAGTGCCCTTCCTGCTGTGACACATGCATGTTCGGCGTTGAGTCTTGCCCTTGACACCGCGGCTGGATCGATGTCGCTTCCTGTTATGCGGCATTCCACATCGGTGCGGATTTTAGCGGCCTCTTCCTTTTTTATCTCGACAGCCCTGCTCTGATTGTATATGGCAAGATGCTCCCATGCAAAATGGCGGCCAAGCCCCGGAGCAATGTTGTGCGCATAAAGGGCCGCCTCAATCACGATGGTGCCACTTCCGCAGAACGGGTCATGCAAGGGAGTCCTGCGTCTCCAGATCATTTCCTGAAGAAGAACGGCGGCTGTGGTTTCCCTCAAAGGCGCAATTCCTCCGTCAGTGCGGTATCCTCTTTTGTGAAGGGCTTCTCCGCTCGTGTCGAGGAGCAGGGTCACGACATCCTCGTCTATGTAAACACGCACATCGCAGTGCTCACCGCTTTCAGGAAGGGTCGTTATGTGCCACGTGTCACCGAGCTTCTTGTAGATTGCCTTCTGCACGATACTCTGCACGGAATGTTCTGAATTGAGGCGGCTTTTGTAGACACGCACTTTGTCAACAACCACACGCACGTCTTTATGGAAGAAATCCTGCCAGGCCACACTGTAGCATCCATCGAAAAGGGCATCAAAATCCGCGGCCTCGTATTGAGCCATCTGAAGATACACACGGTCGCAGGTACGCAGACAATAGTTTGCCCTGTACAAGGCATCGCCGTCGCCTTCAAAGGAAACACGTCCAGGAATAGTTCCCGCAAGACGGTATCCGAGCTGCTTGAGTTCATTACCAAGGATTTTTTCAGCGCCCACAGCGCACAATGCCACATACCTGTTCATACTGACATTTTATCATTTTTTGTCATTTTAATCAAGCAAAAGATTTTCTTCTTTGACTGCTTCCTTCCGTGTGGTTGACAAACCACCTGTTATTCATTATAAAAAAATGTAAACCATTTTCAAAATCATTGACACTAGGGAGGCGGACATGGCGCAGCTAAAATGCAGCAACGTCACACTTGGTTACGACCACAACGTTCTGGTGGAAGGTCTCAACCTTGAAGTGAATGCGGGAGACTTTCTTTGTGTGGTCGGAGAAAACGGCACAGGCAAATCAACACTAATGCGCACTATTCTACGCCTTCAGCAGCCGCTTTCCGGCACAATCACCACGGGCGACGGACTTTCCCACGGAAAAATCGGATACCTTCCGCAGCAGACACAGGTGCAGAGAGACTTCCCCGCTTCGGTAAGGGAGATTGTAATCTCAGGATTCCAGGCCGGCGCAGGCCCATTCTACAGCAGAAACCAAAAGAAGGAGGCGGCCGAAATAATGAAGACACTCGGCATCAAGGAACTCGAGCGCAGATGCTACAGGGAGCTTTCCGGCGGACAGCAGCAGCGTGTCCTTCTTGCAAGAGCCCTCTGCGCCACAAAGACCATGCTTCTTCTGGATGAACCCGTCACAGGACTCGACCCCATCGCGGCGAACGAAATGTATTCTCTGATCGACCATCTTAACAAGGACAAAGGCATTTCCATCATAATGATTTCACACGATGTTGCGGAGGCAATTCCCAGGGCCACACACATTCTCCATCTTGGAAAAAAAGTCTTCTTCGGAACAAAACAGGAATATCTTGAAAGCCCGCTCGGACAGGGGTTTTTACAAGGAGGCGGACAATGAGTGATTTCTTCGGCAATCTGCATACGTATCTGCAGTTTCCATTCGTGCAGTATGCCCTGATTGTGGGCGTGCTCATTTCGCTGTGTTCATCGCTTCTCGGCGTGACGCTCGTTCTGAAAAGATTTTCCTTCATCGGCGACGGACTTTCCCACGTTGCATTCGGAGCACTTTCAATCGCCACCGTGATGCACATAAACAACGAGATGATCGTGATTCTTCCCGTAACGATAGCCTGCGCAATACTCATCCTGCAGACGGGACAGAGGGCGAAAATAAAAGGAGATGCCTCAATCGCAATGATTTCAGTGGGGGCTCTTGCAATCGGATACCTTCTGAGCAACCTCTTCTCCACATCCTCGAATGTTTCAGGTGACGTGTGCTCGACTCTCTTCGGCTCCACTTCAATCCTCACGCTCACGGCAGTTGAAGTCTGGCTCAGCATAGGCCTTTCCGTTCTCGTTGTACTCATCTTCATATTTTTCTACAACAAGATTTTCGCAATCACCTTCGACGAGCCCTTCTCACGCGCTGTCGGAACAAAGGCATCACTCTACAATCTTCTTCTTGCCACTGTAATTGCCGTCATAATCGTACTTGCAATGAATCTGGTCGGCTCCCTTCTCATTTCGGCACTGGTGATTTTCCCCGCAGTCTCGGCAATGAGAATTTTCAGGAGTTTCAAGAGCGTCACGATTTTCTCCGCGGCGTTCTCGGTCACGTGCGCACTCATCGGTCTCCTTGTTTCCATCGTGGCGGGAACTCCGGTCGGTTCCACAATCGTCGTGGTTGACATCTTTGGATTCATACTCAGCACGGCGGCAGGCAGACTCAGGAGGCGGAAATGACAAAACTTATGATTCCATCAGTATTTCTTACGGCGGCACTGATTCTTTTCGCGGGTTGTTCAGGAAAGGACTCTGCCCCGAAAATGCAGCGTCTACCGGCATCATCAAAACAGATTACACCGAAAGACCTTCTCCAACAGGCGATGGACGCTCAGGCAAATCTTCAGGAAGAACAGCAGCAAAGTGCCGCGGCGGCAGATGCGTCAGAAAGCAAAGCAGGAAAAACGCTCCTCCCCGAACAGTCTGAAAATGCAGACCCGCTTTTGAAAGAGGAAGTCGATCTTGACCTCACTACATTCAGTGCAAATATGGCCTACAGCGAAGTCTTCAACATGATGCTGGATCCCGAATCCTACGTGGGGCAGAAAATCCGCATCAACGGAGAAAACTATGTGTATCAGGATGACGAGGGAAACAATCACTACGCGTGCATAATACTGGATGCCACCGGCTGCTGTCCGCAGGGACTTGAGTATCAAATGGGAGCGGAAAAAAACACCTCGGACTATCCTGCGGATGCGGAGGACATAACCCTGGTGGGCACTTTCGAGCTTTTCAAATACCAGGGCTACGACAGTTTCCGTCTTGGAAACGCAAGATTCATCCGCGGATGAAATCTACTTGTCCCTGTTGCGGTAAATGTGCACTGAAAGAAGAATGCTTCCGGCAAACAGGGCAAGCGCCACGACTCCCGCAGCCACGTACACCCAGGCGGGAAAATCCGTCAGAGAGACATTGCTGATGCTGACAACCACGACTCCCACTCCAATCAGAAGAGCCACAAGAAGCATGCTCACAATCATGGTCACGGTGCGTCCAACCTGAGTGGTCACTCTGAAGTTCAACGGCATCGACACGGCAAGATAGACCAGCACCAGAAGAATCTCCCCCAGAATGAAAGCGAAGGAAGAAACGGAAAGCCCCGTTCCGTTCAGCAGTGAGGAGACCACGATTCCAAGCCCGGAGGACAATACGGAAACCGCAAGACCTATCAGTGCCACCACGTATTTTTCCAGAACCATATCCGTATTGCTGAAAGGCATCATGCTTGCCAGACGGGAGAATTTCGTGTACTCATCCTGATTCATAAGGATATTAGGCATAAGCAGAACATACATCACACCGACTATGCCTGTGCTTCCGGCTCCGTTTTTCAATGAAATCCCGGTGGCAAAAGAGAAAAGGAGAATCAGAACGAAGAAAAGTTTTATTATGTGAAAATCCTTAATAAGCAATGCTTTCATGTTTTTTATTCTCCTTTGCAATCTGCACTATGTAGTCCTCGAGCGTCGCAAGCCCCTTCTGCGCAACCTGCTCCATAAGACGGGACTTTTCTTCAAAAAACAGAAGCTTTCCCTTGTGGATGTAGGCCACGTAATCGGCAATTTTTTCGATATCGCTTATGATGTGGGAGGAAAAAAGAACCGAATGTCCGTCCTGGGAGGCAAAATCATGCAGGGTCTCGACAATCTCGTCGCGCACAAGGGGATCGAGTCCTCCGGTGGGTTCGTCGAGAACCAGAAGTTTTGCCTTATGCGAAAGAGCCAGCGCAAGTGCCAGTTTCATCTTCTGACCGCGGGACACGACGTTGAGCTTTTTTTTCATCGGCAGTTCGAAGTTCTTCACAAGACGCTCGTAAACCTCGTGGTTCCAGTTGATGTAGGCGGCCTTGAACACACCCTCCATCTGCGAAAGCTTCAGCATCGGAAGACATCCTTCATCGAGGACCACACCGACAGCCTGCTTCACCGCCGCAAAATGATTATCGTCACGCACTTCGCTTCCAAGCACGGTAATCGAACCCCCGTTGATTTTGCACGAACCCATCATTGCACGGATCAGAGTGGTCTTTCCGGCACCGTTCTCACCGACAAGTCCGACAATCTTTCCTTCGGGCACCACAAACGAAACGTCTTCCAGAGTGAAATCCTTGTACCGCTTCGTGACATTCTTCAATTCAACTGCATTCATAAAACATCCCCCGTCTCACTTTTCCTGTGAAATTCCGCAGAAGTCGCTTATCTTCCTGTAGCCCTTGCGCTTCATGAACGACTTGAGACCGAGAACGATATCCTTCGCAACATCGGGATTGACGAACACGGCCGTTCCAACCTGAACCGCCGATGCTCCAGCCATAATGAACTCGACCGCATCCTGCCACTTTTCAATTCCGCCTATTCCGATTACAGGAACACGCTTTTCAGCAGGCAGCCTGTTGATTTCATCAACCACGTCGTAGACCATGCGCAGGGCAATCGGCTTTATCGCAGGACCGCAGTAACCGGCACGGATGTTGTTGAAGAAAGGCTTTCCCGTCTCAATGTCAATCGCCGTTGACTGGAAGGTGTTCACAAGACTCAGGGAATCGGCACCGGCCTTCACGCAGGCAATCGCAACGGCACGCAGGTCGGGAGCATTCGGGGAGAGTTTCACCATCAGAGGCTTTTTCGTCACCGCGCGCACGGCAGACACGCACTCGAACGCGGCATCGGGATTCATTCCCCACGCCTGACCGCCGGCCTTTACGTTCGGGCAGCTGATGTTAAGTTCTATCATCGGAACGTCCGTGGTCTCCGCCATCTTTGCGGCCTCCACATAGGACTCAAGATCGTGACCTGCAAGATTCAGTATTGTGGTTGTGGGAAGCTTCATCATTTCCGGGATGAGTTTTTCGCACACTTCCTTCATGCCGGGATTCTGAAGTCCGATTGAGTTGATGTCTCCACGGCTTTCCTCAATGCTCCGCTCACCGGGATTTCCTTCCCTCGGTTCAAGAGTGCTTCCCTTCGACGAGACTCCGCCCCACCACGAAACATCCGACACACCTCGGAAAATCTGTCCGTAGCCGAAGGTTCCGGCGGCCGCAATCACAGGATTCTTGAACTTCACGCCGTTTATCTCAACGCTCAGATCAGGCTCTTCATTTTCAGGAAGGGGTGTCGAACGGGGGAAAGGCTTTTCAAATTCGATTATGCTGGCATCAAAGACGGGACCTTCCTTGCACACGCGAAGTGTTCCTATCTTCGTCTGAATAGTGCATCCCAGACAGGCTCCTAGTCCGCAAAGCATTCTGTGTTCAAGGCTCAGGTAGCATTTCACACCAAGCTCAGCGGCCACTTTCTGAACATAGACAAGCATGGGTGCAGGTCCGCATGCGTAAATGACTTTGTATCCCGCAGATTTTATCTTTTCGGCAGTCAGGGCGGCAGGCAGCATTCCGTGTATTCCAACGCTTCCGTCGTCAGTCGTTATGTAAAGATTTTCAGCCTTCACATAATCAAGACCGTATGAGCCGCTTTTAAAGCTTGCATAAAAATCATAGCTCTTTTCAGGAAGGGACGAGGCGAAATTCGCAACAGGGGCAACACCTATTCCGCCACCCACGATGCACACGGAAGGCCTGTCGGTTTCAAGAAGGGACTTCTCCACTTCAAACGCATTTCCACAGGGACCTGTCAGGGAAAGTTCCGTCCCCGGCTTCATGTGGCACAGTTCCTTTGTCCCCTGTCCTTTTTCAAGAATCAGGAACTGTATGCGGATTTTCTTTTTCCCGTCCTCAAAAAAATCCTCCGACCGGTAGACGGAAATGGGGCGCTTGAAATAAACACTGCTCACCTCGGATCTTATCATGTAAAACTGTCCGGGTCTGGGGGAAATCTGAGTGTTTCTTTCGAGCGTGATTACAGTCTCAAGCAGATACACATTGCTCTGACCTTCAACAGCGGTCACACTGACAACAGGAGCCTTTCCGTAAAACTGGATTCCATCTCCGTTCTCGTCAATCAGCGGCTCATCAGTCATATCTTTCTCCTCGTTCTTTAAGAATGCGTTTCAAAGGTTCCTGACGGAGTTTAAAAGGTCAATCTTTGAATCAACAGCGGCTTTTGCGGCGGCTTCGGCAATGTCCTCCATCGTGATTGTTCCGGCCTTTTCCTTTTCAATGCATGGCTCCGATTTTTTCCAAGCACAGAGAATTCCGCGGGAAGAGTTTACCGTTCCCCCTGCCTTGAGAAGAAGGGTTGCGGCGATTCTTGCGGCACCTCCCTGCGCTCCGTATCCGGGAATAAGGAAGAAGATGTCAGGGTATGCCTCGCGGAGTGTACGTGCATCGCTTTCCTCGGTGCAGCCGACAACCGCTCCGACCGGTGAGCATGTCTGTCCTGCGAAAGTCCCTGCATATTCCGCAGAAAGTCTTTCAAGCTCGGCACCCACTCTGTCAAGAACGCGGCCTCCGTTTTCAAGTTTCTGCTGTTCAATATCCGTCATTCCGGGATTGCTTGTCCTTAGCAGAACGAAGATTCCTTTTCCGGCGGAAGAGCAGTATTCGCAGAAGGGCTTGAGCGTGTCGAATCCCATGTACGGATTCACAGTGATTATGTCGGTCTCAAAATCCCCGGTGAAATGTCCTCTCGCATAGGCGGAAGCAGAGGCTGCAATGTCGCCGCGCTTTATGTCGCTTATGCAGACAAGTCCTGATTCCTTTACGGCACGCAGTGTCTCGGCGTAAACCTTCATCCCCTCAAGTCCCATCGCTTCGTAATATGCAACCTGGACTTTGAAGCAACAGGCCGAATTGTCGCGCTTTACCCTTGAGATGATTTCCTTGTTGCAGGCGAGAACAGCCTCTGCCGGAGAAGAGAATTTTTCCAGCACTGTCTGTGGAATATAAGAAGGATCTGTGTCCAACCCGACGCAAAGCGGACCGTTTTTTGCCGCAAGTTCCTGTAAAATCTGCATATTGTGTTTCATGTCTTTCAGTATAACAGGATATGCCCACATAGTCAAAACCCATAAATCCTGACCGCAAATCTTCCCCTTGTGTAAAAAGCCCATTATCTGTATAATGGAAGGAAAGCTCTTTCTTATGATTCCGTGCCGCTTTTTCCTGCGGGCCACGTTCAATTGCCAGAGCATCACGCGAGGATTTTTATGAAAAAATGTGCCCTTCTGCTTTTCCTTTTTCTCTCCGTCTTTTCAGCCTTTGGACAGACCGCCGGACAGGAGTCGGCAACCTCAGTGGAGGAAGTTCAGGAGACTGAATCCGATTCAACGGTGAAAGCAGCAGACTATACGAATTTCATTGGAGCAGGATACACCGGCCTTCTAATGCTTCCAAGCGGATTCGGCTTCCCGGAGCCTCAGCTGCAGATTACAAACGGAAATCTTTTTTACATAGGTCTCTTTCAGAATACAGGTCTCACCCTTCAGTTCCAGGTACAGGCAGGAGACACGCTTTCCTACAACGGATTCGACATTATGGGAATATTGAGCGCCGGCTACGCCTTTTACCGCAAGGAGAATCTTTTCTTCGCAGTAATGGGAGATTTCGGAGCCGGCTACGCAAAGGGTGCCCTCCATTCAGCAATTCCATTCCTCGCAGGAGTACGCCTTCTTTACCAGCACACAGTCGTGTCGGGAATAGGTCTTTACATCAGCTGGGGAGTGGCTGTTGCATCAGGTCCCGCATTCAGGTTCTCGGACTCATCTTCAGTACCGTTCCTTTATACGCTTCTTCCTCCGACTATAGGAATCACATTCAGATTTTAAAAAACGGAAAAACGCATCCGTTGAAATATTCAAAAGGGGACTCTTATGATTTTAGATGCACTCAACGCCATCGACGGGATACTCTACTATCCTGTCCTGATTATCATCCTTACGGCAGCAGGTCTTTTCTTCACGTTCAGGACGAAATTCGTTCAACTGCGTCTTTTGGGGGAAGCAAACAGGCTCGTCTTCGAAAAACCGGCGGAAAAGAAATCGGTCTCGCCGTTCCAGGCACTCATGGTCTCCACTGCAAGCCGCGTAGGCACGGGAAACATCATCGGAGTCTCCACGGCCATCTGTCTCGGAGGTCCGGGGGCCTGTTTCTGGATGTGGCTCCTCTGCATCATCGGCGGTGCATCTGCATTCATTGAAAGCACTCTCGCACAGGTGTACAAAAAAAAGCACCACGACGGCTCTTCTTACGGAGGACCCGCCTACTACATTGAAAAGGCTTTCCATTCCAGTGTGATGGCGGGAATTTTCTGCGTGTTCCTTCTTCTCACATACGCATTCGGCTTCAATCTGCTCTGCTCATACAACCTGCAGTCCGCTTTCGAGGTTTACGATTTCTACAATCCGAAGGTGACTCCCATTGCAATCGGAGCCGTTATAGCAATACTCTGCGCATTCTGTATTTTCGGCGGCGGAAAAAGAATCCTCAAATTCACTTCGCTGATTGTCCCGGTGATGGGCCTTTTCTATGTGGCAATTTCTCTTGTGATAATCCTTGTGCATGTGAAAAACATTCCGTCAATGTTCGTGGAGATTTTCAAGGACGCATTCAACTTCAAAGCCATTCTCGGCGGAGGATTCGGCTCTTCCTGCGTGGTTTACGGAATCAAGAGAGGACTTTACTCGAACGAGGCAGGTGTCGGTTCGGCTCCGAATGCATCGGCTTCCGCTGACGTGTCACATCCGGTGAAACAGGGACTTGTGCAGACAATCTCAGTCTACATCGACACTCTCATACTCTGCACCGCAACCGCTTTCATGTGTCTTTCCTCGGGAGCGGACATTTCAGCTAAAGCGGCAGGAGCACCCTACGTCCAGAACGCAATCAGCACTGTCTTCGGACACGCAGGCCCCGTTTTCATCACCGTGGCAATGGTTCTTTTCGCATTCACCACACTGATTGGAAACCTCTACTACTGCGGAAACGCGCTTGCATTCCTTAACAAGCGGAAGATGCCCGGAAAGAAATTTATGATTTTCTTCCATATAATATGCGTTCTTGTCATCTTCGCGGGAGCACTGACCCCGATGGATGCGGCCTGGGCACTTGCCGACATTACAATGGGACTGATGACGATTATAAATCTTCCCTCCTGCGCGATTCTTTCGGGAGTTGCGGTCAAGGCTCTCAAAAATTACGAGGCACAGAAAAAACAGGGGAAGGATCCGGTTTTCAAGGCAAAAGAAATCGGTATAAATGAAGACGATGTGGAATTCTGGAAATAGGAGTTCCTTACTTTCCTTCCGTTTCATCTGCCGGTTTCATCGCTTCAAGGCGTCCCAGAAGATAATCGGAAGGC
>DGXM01000082.1:2567-16888 GCA_002396325.1 Treponema sp. UBA4232 | reverse complement strand
TTGTTTCATGCTGAAGCCCTGACAGTCCGCAGAGGGAGACTTGACCGTTGTTTGATGAAAGTCAGCGGTTGACTTCTATTTCCTGAGTCCTGCCGCTGAATCCTTTTCCCACGGGTCTGCGCGGATGAAGGTTTCCTCGCGGTCGCTTCCGACGGAGACGATTGTTACAGGTGTCGCCACGAAGTCTTCGATGAATTCAATATAGGCCTTGGCATTTGCGGGAAGCGCATCGTAGGATTTACAGTTCCTGAGGTTTGCTTTCCATCCCTTGAACTTCCTGAGCACCGGTTTTGCGCTGTTCATTGCATCGACGCTGGCCGGGAAGTCTGTTACAGTCTTACCATTGATGTCGTATGCCACGCAGGCTTCGATTTCGTCCATTTCATCGTAGATGTCAAGGTGGGTGAGGACAAGTCCGTCCAGACTGTTCACGCGGCATGCATAACGCAGGGCCACAAGGTCAAGGTATCCGCAGCGGCGGGCTCTTCCTGTTGTGACTCCGAATTCGTGTCCCGTGTTGCGGACATAGTTGCAAAGTTCGCTTTCCGTTTCGTTGTTGAACTCGGAGGGCATGGGGCCGTTGCCGACGCGTGTCTCGTATGCCTTGAAGACTCCCACTATGGTGTCGAGGTCGTGCGGTCCGATTCCGCTTCCGACTGCCGCTCCAGCCGCACAAGAGGGGCCTGAGCTCACATACGGATATGTTCCGGAGTCGATGTCGAGCATTGCACCCTGGGCACCTTCAAAGAGGATGTTGTCGTTCCTGTGCTCCCACATTTCCGCCGTGAGGTCAACGCGCATCTCAAGGAGACGGCTCATGTATTTGTCGAGGTATTCTTTGTCTTCGCCTGTGTATTCGCTGATTTTATCCTTCCAGTCAAGGTCTGCAAGGCGGAGTCCGTCGCGGTTTGCTTTTTCTCCGTAAGCGATTCCGATTCCCCTTCCTGTGGTTCCGATAGGGCGGGGACGTTCTGCATCGCGTTCTTTGTCCATCCGGCGGTATTTGGGCAGTATGATGTGCGCACGGTCGGATATGAAGACGCGGCCTTCCCAGTTGATTCCGTTGTCCTTGAGCATTTGGAGTTCGTTGAACAATGCCTCTGGATCAATGACCATTCCGGCACCGAGGTAGACTTTCTTTTCCGGGTAGAGGATTCCGCTTGGAACCTGATGCAGGGCATAAGTTTTTCCACCTGTAACGATGGAATGTCCGGCATTCGGTCCGCCTGAATAGCGAACGACAATCCGGGCTCTTTCCGCAAGGTAATCCACAATTTTACCTTTTCCTTCGTCACCCCACTGGGCACCGATTACAACAACTTTCATTTTATATCCTCCAAAAGAATCCGGAACTATTTACTGGCGTCTCGAAAAGTGAATTTTTTCGAGGTTTCCTTACCATAAATTACGCGTTAGGGGGTGCAGGGGCCGCCGCAGGCGGTTGCGCAGCAATGCAGGCGGGAGCCGGAACCCCGGAAGACCCGACCCCGCATGCGGGGTAACGCCCGCAGCATCTTTCATCTGATAACGGGAAAACGTCAGCTCTTGTAGCTTACCGACGCGTTTTTTACGGTAACGTCATGGGCACCGCTTTCCTGAACTGTGACGGCAGAGACCAGAGTGATTTTTGCTTTTTCCTGCAATTCGGGAATGGACAGTGCCCCGCAGTTGCACATTGTGTGGACTACCTTGCTGATTGTGAGGGCGACATTGTCGTGGAGATGGCCTGCGTATGGAACGTAGCTGTCAACTCCTTCCTCGAAAGACATTCCGGCTTTTCCGCCCAGGTCATAACGCTGCCAGTTGCGGGCTCTTGCACTTCCTTCGCCCCAGTATTCCTTCATATAGTTGCCGTTGATTACGACTTTGTTTGAAGGAGATTCGTCGAAGCGTGCGAAATAGCGTCCGAGCATCACGAAGTCGGCACCCATCGCAAGGGCAAGAGTGATATGGTAGTCGTGCACGATGCCTCCGTCCGAGCAGATCGGCACATAGATTCCTGTCTTGGCGTAATATTCGTCGCGTGCTTTGGCAACTTCGATTGTTGCAGTGGCCTGTCCCCTTCCGATTCCCTTCTGTTCGCGGGTGATGCAGATTGAGCCGCCGCCGATACCGATTTTCACGAAGTCGGCTCCGTTTTCAGCGAGGAACATGAATCCGTCCCTGTCGACGACGTTTCCGGCACCTACTTTCACATTCTTTCCGAATTTGTCGTGGATGTCGTGGAGGGCGCGTGCCTGCCATTCTGAATATCCTTCTGATGAGTCAAGGCAGAGTACATCGACACCTGCGTCGAGAAGTGCGGGAACTCTCTGCATGTAATCGCGTGTGTTGATTCCGGCACCTACAATGTAACGGTGCTTTGAGTCGTGGAGCTCGTTGGGATGCACGGCGGCGGAATCAAAGTCTTTTCTGAATACGAGGGAGACAAGGTTTCCGTTTTTGTCGATAATCGGGAGCTGGTTGACTTTGTGTTTCCAGATGAGGTCATTTGCATCGCTCAATGTGATGCCGTCCTCTCCTGTAATCATGTCCTTGAAAGGGGTCATATAATCGCTGACCTTTGCTCCCTCGGGCACGTGGTTTACGCGGAAGTCACGTTCCGTGATGATGCCCTCAAGCTTTCCGTGGGCCGTTCCGTCGGCTGTGACTGCTATTGTGGAGTGGCCCGTCTTCTGGATGAGAGCCAGAACTTCGTCGATTGTCTGGTCGGGGCGGATGTTTGAGTCGGAGGTTACGAATCCGGCTTTGTAGGACTTGGCACGGGCAACCATTGCCGCCTGGTCTTCTATGCTCTGCGAACCGTAGATGAAGGAAATGCCTCCTTCCTGTGCGAGTGCGACAGCCATTTTGTCGTCCGAAACCGACTGCATGACGGCACTGACCATCGGGATGTTCATGTAGAGGTCGGATTCTTCGCCGGCCTTTTTGTTGAATCTCGTGACGGGAGTGCGCAGTGAGACGTTGTCTGGAATACAGTCGGCGGATGTGTATCCGGGGATCAGCAGATACTCACCGAAAGTGTGAGACGGTTCTTCGTAATAGTAAGCCATAGTGTCCTCTTGAAATTGTTAGTTTCGATTCAGTGTAGCATATTTTATGGAAGAATTCTAGTGGGGGAGGAATCTGTTTGTGAAAAATTTGAGTAAATCCCGGGGCGTTCCGAAAAACTGGGTTTCCCGGAAATTTTTCGAGTTTTCCACTAATGATTTCTTTAAATTTTCTTTTTTTGTTGTGAATTCCCGTTTCGGACTGGAATTTGATTTTGAATTCGTGTATACTGAAAATATGTGTGAAAGTGGTTTGGACAGAAAGTTTTTTAGACTCGGTTTTCTGCTGGTGCTTTTTTTGTTTGCGGCGCCTTTTTTTGCAGTTTCAGAGTCGTTCCGCGTGCACAAGTCGCAGCTGCTTACGGTTTCGGCATCCGGTGACAAATCTTCGGTGCGTGCAGGAGTGAATGATTCTCTTGTCATACAGCTTCCGGATGACCTGACTTTTGTTGAGGGGGTTGAGCTTACGTTTAAGGTGCCCCAGGAAGTCGCTGCCTGGAGGGATTCTGTGGTCTGGTCCTTTTATGACGGAGTGTATCCTTCTCCTTCCGAAAAGACAATCGACTATTCCGGCGTGAGGAGCACCACGGGAACTTTCGGAAGTTCCTACAGCCTTACATTGAAGATTCCGTTGAGTAGGAAGAATTCGATAAAAAGGGATGCCTATTCGCAGTATGTTTCTGCAGTGCCTGATGTTGTTGACGGAAAGATTTTCATTCGTCTGCAGCTTGCGATGAAGGGAACCAGCGACGACATACATTCGGCCCAGTTTCAGGTGACCGCGAAGCCTCTTTTCATCAACAAGGGAAAACTCAGAATTCAGGCGGCGGCTCCCGGGGGAGGAACAGTTCAGCCTTATACGGTTTTTGTTGACGGGGCGGCTCTCTCTGTTCCGAAAGACGGTGTCCTTCTTTCACCGGGAGTACACAATATAAACATCGTGAGTGAGTATTACCGCAACGAGATGAGGACTGTTACGGTGGAGCAGGCAAAATACCAGACACTCAGTCTTGATTTCCGAAGCATCACTCCGACGATCCGTGTGGCGGCTCCGGGCGGTACCAGGGTTTTCATCGATGACGAGGCCTTGGAGGATTTTTCAGAGCCTGTTGAAGTTTCACAGGGAGACCATGTGGTGCGTTTTATGATCGGTGATTACGAGACGGTGCGCCAGGTGTCCGCAATGAACGGAAGAAGTTATACCGTGGCAGTGAAGGTTGATGCCACAGTTACCGAGGAAGAGTAGAAATCCTGCTTTGATGGATTAGGGAAAAATATTCTAAAGAAAAGGAACTCTCTGCCGATATATATAATACCGGGTGTACAATTTATCCCCTCCCACCCATTTGCACCCGGTTGCCTGATGGGCATGGCCGGCGCGAGCCGGCCTCTTTTTTTATAAATTCATGGATTTTTTTTCACATTTCTACTTGACGTAAAGGCCAAAAAGAATCATAATTAACATACTATTATTTAAGGAGTTCTATCGTGCCTTGTGGAAAGAAAAGAAAGCGCGCAAAGATAGCGACACATAAGCGAAAGAAGAAGCTTAGACGGAATCGGCATAAGAGCAAGTAAGCTGCCGTACAGTTGTGCTGCTTTTTGCCACGGAAGACCGCGGTTGTTTTCGGACTGACTGCGGTCTTTTTTTTAGGTTCGTGTCTGATTTATTCATGCGCGAAGACTTGATTTTAAGTGACCGTCAGGTTTTATGGGGATGAACCTTGCTGCTTCAGAATATCCGGTCGCCTGCCGACCTGAAAAAGATACCAGAAAAAAAACTCCCCCTGCTTGCAGAGGAAATCAGGAGCAGGATAATTGAGGTTGTGGGAAAAAACGGGGGGCACCTTGCCAGCAATCTTGGCGTAGTGGAACTGACCATTGCCCTGCACCGTGTTTTCAACAGCCCTTCGGATGCAATTGTCTGGGACGTGAGTCATCAGGCATACACTCACAAGCTTCTCACCGGACGCTACTCCGAGTTCGGCACGGTAAGGCAAAGCGGAGGAATCTCGGGATTCACAAGGATTTCGGAAAGTCCCCACGATTATTTTGACGCCGGGCACGCATCTTCATCCATATCGTCTGCCATAGGACTTCTTGCCGCTTGGAAACTGCAGGGAAGAAACGACAAGGTTGTGGCCGTAATCGGAGACGGCGCCCTTACGGGGGGCATGGCATTCGAAGCCCTGAGTCATGCGGGCATACTTTCAAAAAATCTCATAGTGATTGTAAACGACAACAAGATGTCAATCAGTCCCAACACCGGTGCCATATCACGGTATCTTTCCAAACTCTCGATGACGACTTCGTATCAGAGGTTGCGCTACAAAATAGACCGTGCCATTGACCTTATTCCGTATGCCGGACGACATCTTGGAAAATTCATATACAGATTCAAAAGAGGATTGAAGGGACTCCTTCTCACAAACAATCTTTTTGTTGATTTGGGATTCGAATACGTGGGACCATTGAACGGTCACAATATAGAGCAGATGGAGACTGTGCTGAAACGGGTGAGCAGAATCCCCAGACCGGTCGTGATTCATGTAGTGACGAAAAAAGGCAAAGGCTACAGTCCTGCCGAAAACGATCCTGCGACTTTCCACGGAGTTGGTCCTTTCAATACCAGCGACGGTGTCGTTGAGAAATTCGATGCGCTGAGTTTCACCGAGGCATTCAGTTCTTATATGCTGGAACTGGGGAAAAGGAATCCGCGCGTGCTTGCGATTACGGCTGCTATGTCCAAGGGAACAGGGCTTGATTCTTTCTCAAGGCATTTCAAGAACAGGTTTTTCGATGTTGGAATCGCAGAAGAACATGCGGTCACGTTTGCCGGAGGTCTTGCGGCGGGAAATCTTCTGCCGGTAGTTGCCATTTATTCCACATTCATGCAGCGTTCCGTGGATCAAATAATAGAAGACATTGCGCTGCAGAAGCGTCATGTGGTTCTTGCCATGGACAGGGCAGGTGCGGTTCCTTCCGACGGGGAGACGCATCAGGGGATTTTCGACATTGCTCTTTTGAGAACCGTGCCGAATCTCACCTGCATGACGGTTGCCTCGGCCGAAGATTTGAAAGTCTGCATGGATTGGGCGGTTGAAAAGCAGAACGGACCTGTTTCAATCAGATGGCCCAAATTGTCATGTCCTTCGGAAATCGAGAGTTTCTCGCATCCTGTGGAAGTGGGCAGAGGACTTTACATAAAATGCTCTGAATTTGCCCCTGCGTTGAGTGCAGGTCTTGAGGAAAATCTTTTTATGGGCATACAGTCCCGCAAGAGGATTCTTTTTGTCTGCACTGGAAGCATGTACGGAGAATGTCTATCGGCGGCACGCTCACTTCTCATAAAGGGTATCGTCGTCAGCATGTATGTACTGCGTTTTCTTAAGCCTTTCGATGAAGATTATTTCCTTGAGGCTGTAAATGAGCACAATGCCGTTGTTTTTGTGGAAGACGGAGTCCGCATAGGCGGCATAGGCGAGCATCTGGAATCCCTGGTTCAGAAGTCGAATGAGCAAAGGTTCTCGAAAACCCGGACAGCGGTTCTTGCCTTCCCGGATTCATTTGTGGCAAACGGAAACAGAAGCCAGATTCTTGAGGAAGCGGGTCTTAATGCTGAAAATATTGCGGAAACGGCTCTTAACCTTGTGTAAATGAAGAAAACACGGTAGAATGGTTTCATATGGAGTTGAGACTAGCAGACAGAATCATAACCACCGAACGGCCCGCGTTTGTGATGGGTATTGTGAACGCCACGCCGGACAGTTTTTATTCGGAAAGCAGAGGCGGTGCAGACAGGGCGCTTTCCCTTGTTGATGAAGGTGCCGACATAATTGACATCGGAGGTGAATCCACACGCCCCGGTTCGGAATATGTTTCCGCAGAAGAGGAAATAGAGAGGATTGTGCCCGTTATAGAAGCGGTGAGAAAAAAATCCTCCGTTCCCATTTCCGTTGACACAAGAAAATGCGAGGTTATGAAAGCTGCCAGAAAAGCCGGTGCCGACATCCTGAATGATGTTTCAGCCCTTGAGGACGATTCCCTTATGGCTTCTTATGCGGCTTCCGAAAAAATCCCCGTGGTTCTTATGCATAAGAGAGGCATCCCTTCGACCATGCAGGAAAAGACTTCATATAAAGATGTTTTTGCCGACGTGAATGCGTACCTTTCGTCCCGTGCGCGGTATGCCGTTTCAAATGGAATTTCTCCGGAAAAAATCATTGTGGATCCCGGTGTCGGATTCGGAAAAGGCCTTCGTGAAAACGCCGCTTTGATTGCACGTGCGGGGAGTCTTTGCGGCGGAAAGTATCCTGTGCTTATGGCTCTTTCGATGAAGACCTGCATAGGACAGATGACGGGAAAGGATACGGAAGACAGACTGATCGGAACCGTTGCGGCCAACCTGCTTTCGGTTGTCAAGGGAGCGTCTCTGGTGAGGGTGCATGACGTGGGTTCTTGCATTGAAAGCCTTGACGTGCTGAAGTGTCTTCTTGAAAACGGTTTCGGTGAAATGTAGGAGTGACGGGAAGTGAACGGAATAGAAAGCCTGTTGAAAATGTATGACTATGTGCGGCCTGTGCTGGATATTGCAATCCTCTTTTTCCTTATGTACAAAGGGTATCAGCTTGTCATGCGCACGAATTCCGCCCAGATTCTGAAAGCTGTGGTCATTGTGGCCCTGGCGTTCGGTGTGGTGAAGGTGCTGCATCTTTCCACTATGCTCTGGATTTTCGAAAACATTGCTCCTGCGCTTCTGATAGGACTGGTCATCGTCTTCCAGCCTGAAATCCGAAAGGTTATGATAAATCTCGGACAGTCCTCGTGGTTTCAGAGGAACAAAAGTCTTTACACCGGAGACACAATCAGGCAGGTGCTCATTGCGGCCGACACTCTTTCAAATCAGAAAAGGGGAATGCTTGTGGTTTTTCTGCGCAAGACACAGTTGAGCGACATAGAAAAGACCGGTGAATTCCTTGATTCAGCCGACATGGAAAAAAAGACTTACAAGGGTGATATGAATGTTTCATCGAGCCTTTTGATTTCGATTTTCGCATTCGACACACCCCTTCACGACGGAGCCTGCATCATACAGAATGACCGCCTTGTTGCCGCCGGATGTTTCCTTCCGCTAAGTGAGCAGTTTGATATTAAAAAGACATACGGAACACGCCACCGTGCCGCATTGGGTGTAAGCGAGGTTTCTGACGCAGTGACTCTTATTGTGTCCGAAGAAACCGGAGCAAAAAGCCTCGCCTATGATTCCAAGCTGCATTACGATCTTTCCACAGAACAGCTTGAGGCAACTCTCACACGACTCTTGGGTGTGGATAAGGATGATGAGAAAGGAGATGACGCTGATGACATCGAAGCAGTTTCGTGAACGTTTTATGACTGATTTTCCTGCAAAAGTTATATGCCTCGCCCTTACGTTGTTGATTTACTGGCTTTATAATTTCTCGCAGATTGACAAAAAGACTTTGACAGTTCCCGTGCAGGTGATAGAAAACGGAGCCGTAACCGCTGAAACCGATGTGAATCATGTGCGTGCAGTGAAGGTTTTTGTAAAGACAAGGCAGGAATATCTGTCCGGTATAAAAGAAGACGATTTCAATGTCTATGTTGACATAAGTGCTGTGGGAAAGGAGGGAACGTTTGATTTTCCGGTCATTATCGAACCTTCGAACAGTCTGCTTCTTATGGATTCCCTTGAGGTGCGTTCTGTGCCTGAATCAATAAAACTTTCGGTCGAAAAAAAATATTTCAGATATGTTGACGTTGAGCCTTCTCTTGCCGGAACTCAGGCCCGTGGATACAGGGTTTCCGCTGTTACGGTCGAGCCGCCTTTCGTGCGTGTGTCAGGGGCCAAAAGCGTTGTGGATCAGGTTTCGTCCATACTTACCGATGCGGTGGATATTTCAGGTATTTCCCGCCCCGCCGAAATGACGGTTCATCTTGTGAATGAAAACAGCCTTCTTAAAGTCGAAGACACGCCCGTGACTGTAAAAGTCTTTTTGGAGCAGGTCCAGAGCACAAGGGATTTCACAAATCTGAAAGTGACTGCCTCGGGATTGAAATCTTCACTGGAGCTTGTTTCCATAAGTGGCAATGTAGACATTTCCGTAAGCGGTTCCACACTGAGTCTTGAGAAAATAAGTGATTCACAGATACTGGCCATTGTTGACTGTTCTTCCATAGGCTCTCCCGGCACTTATGATCTTCCTGTAGTCCTTTCTCTTCCTTCCTGGGTTTCTCTTGTAAGCCAGTCAAGATCCACTGTGCAGGTGAACGTGAGGGAAATTCCCGTTGTGATTCCGTCTGAGCCGCTTGTTCCTGCAGAGGAGTCTCCCGTAGAAGAAAATGTGGAGACGCCGGAGGTTCAATGATTTTCGGTATAGGATGCGACATAACACGCATAGTTAGGTTTGAGAAATGGGTGAAAAATCCCGATATAATAGAAAGATACTTCAATGAGAAGGAGAGGACTCCCGGATCTTCCATGTCCGAACACAGGATGTGCGAGTGGTATGCGGTGCGTTTTGCCGCAAAGGAGGCTTTTTCCAAGGCATTGGGAACGGGCTTGCAAGGATTTGCATTGACTGATATATATATAGTGAAGACTGAAAGCGGTAGACCTGAACTGAAAGTTACCGGAAAGGCTCTTTCGCTTTTAAAGTCCCTGTGCGGTCCTGCGGCTTCGGTTTTCGTGTCGCTTAGCCATGAGAAGGAATATGCAGTTGCGACTGTCGTGATAGAGAGGTAAAAAGAATGAGCGTGTCATCAAATAAAAACGGTGCGGAAGGAAGAAAGCCTTCCATTACGTATTGGGCAAAAGACAAGATTGTGTGTCCCGTCTGTAAGAAGCCGTTTGCACAGGAAGTCATGCAGAAGGGTGGTGGACGTATGATTGCAGGTCCCCTTACTGATGAGCTTCACAGGGTGTTCGAGCCTTCAAAAAAATATGGACGTATTTTCCCGATGATTTACGAAGTGGGATGCTGCCCCAACTGCCATACCGCGTTTTACTGGAAGGATTTCACCGACATACGTGATGAGGACACTTTCACGCGCCTGTTTGACGACAGGGACCGCCGTGAGGCCGCAGTGGAGACTTTGTTCCCGTATCATTCGCTCACAGAAAACCGTTCACTCTACGACGGAGCCGCCATGTATTACAGTGCTCTTCTCTGCTACGAGAAAGTTGATATTGCGTATGCCCCTACGTTCAAGCGCGGCCAGATTTGTCTGAGGCTTGCCTGGATGTGCCGTGATTTGGATCTTCTTTGCCCCGGGCATAATTTCGAGTATGTGGCACAGGTGTTCTACCGCAAGGCGCTTTTCTTCTATCAGCAGACTCTCATCAACGAGACGGGCCGCATAGAATCCATCGAGCCGGTTTCAAATTTTGGTCCTGACGTTGACAAGAATTATGGCTACGATGGAGTGATTTACATTTCGGGGCTTCTTGAATATAAATACGGCCAGAAACAGAACAAAGAGCTCCGTTTGAAAAAACTCGAGGAATTCAAGAAATCCATAGCGAGAATCTTCGGTCTTGGAAAATCCAGCAAGGAAAAACCCGGTCCTCTTCTTGAGCTTGCAAAAAATCTATATGACAAGATTGGAAAAGAGCTTTCTTCAAACAATATTTTGATAGATGACTAACATACTGCTTACCATATCTTACGACGGCACGGATTTCTGCGGTTGGCAGCGTCAGGACAAAGGAAACGCCGGTCTTCCGCTCAGAACCGTACAGGGGGAGATTGAGAATGCCATTGAGAAAATGCTTCGGACTAAGATTCCTCTTGTGGGATCCGGACGTACTGATTCCGGTGTTCATGCAACTTCCCAGGCGGCGAATTTTATTTCCCCGGTTGATTCAATCCCGACGGAAAGTTATGTGCGCGCTTTGAACGGACTTCTTCCACGTGACATCCGCATTATGTCTGCCTCGACTGTGCCCATGGATTTCAGTGCCAGATTCAGTGCCACTTCCAGGGTCTACCGTTATTTTATGCACACGGGACTGCCGGAGGCCAGGGACATGCGGTACGTTTGGAGGCTTCACGGTCATCCTGATGCGGAAAGACTAAATGGAATGTGCTCCTGTCTTTCGGGTGAAATCGATTGTGCCGCTTTTGCAGCCGCAGGTGATCAGAGTCTTTCAACCTACAGATACATAGAGTCTGCCCGTTTCTGGTATGAAGGCGAGGTTCTTGTGTTCGAGATTGAGGCGAATGCCTTTCTTTGGAAAATGGTCCGCTCAATTACAGGAACTCTCATTCAAATGGAAATGAAGGGAAAGGGTGAGAATGATTTCAGGGAAATTCTTGAAAGCCGCGACCGGTCCCGTGCAGGAACAACGGCTCCTCCCGACGGACTTTTTTTGTGGGAGGTGAAGTTTTCGGGAATCAGGCGTCATCCGTAAATGAAAAAAGCCCTCCTGATTATGGAAGGCTTTCTATGACCCACGCGCGAATCGAACGCGCTACCTACAGCTTAGGAGGCTGTCGCTCTATCCAAGTGAGCTAGTGGATCGGATTTTCCCGCCAGAAAAAACTTGTTCCTGCTGACGGGATTTTACTGTTATTTGTCCTTTGCGCGCTCAACGAATGAACCGTCGCGGGTGTCAATAACAATGCGGTCGTCTGTGTTGCAGAAGAGGGGAACACGTACTTCGGCACCAGTGTCAAGAGTTGCGGGCTTCAGGGATTTTCCTGAAGTGTCTCCCTTGATTCCAGGCTCGCAGTATGTGATTGTGCGTGTGACCTGAATCGGAAGCTTCACACCGACAGCTTTTCCTTCGTAGAAAGTGATGTTCACATCGTAGTCGTCATCGGGTGAAAGGAATCCTGCGTTGTCTCCCAAATCCTCTTTGCTCAGACGCACTTCGTCCCAAGTTGTCTGATCCTGGAAAACATAATCGTCTCCGTCAAGATATGAGAGGCGGACTGTCTGTTCAACAAGGTCGACTTCGTCAAATTTCTCACCGGCATCCAAACCCAAATCCTGAGTTCCACCGGTAACAATGTTTTTCACGCGGAGCTTAACTGTAATTCCGGCGCGGCCTGACTTCTGTCCAAGCATACGCTGCACAATGAATGGGGCTCCCTCATACATAAAAGCGGTGCCCACTCTGATTTCATTTGTCGATAACATAGTAGTTCTACCTTATGATATTAGTATTTTGGCAGTATATCCTAAAAAAAATAAATATTCAACCCCCTCTGATGAATGTATCTGATGAATTTATGCGGGACCGGGCTTTGATTTTCGTTTTTTTGTACGGTGCAAATAGGTAAAATCACCCTTGTATAAATTTTCTGTTTTCTTTATAATGGCAGTGCTTCCGGTAGTTTTTTTTTCATCCGGTTGCTGCAAAAATTTTAGAAAAGAGACATGGGCTCTTTTGGAGGAAATCTATGACAGTTTCTGATATGCTCAGTCAAAGTGGTATTTTGACTCTGCTTGGCATGGGAGTTGTCTTTGCCTTTTTGATTGTAATGATTTTGGCAATGACTCTTCTTCATACGGTGATTCATGCCCTGAAATGGGACAAGGAACCTGAGACTCCGGCATCTGCCCCTGCGGCATCTTCGGCACCTGCAGTTGATACAGGAGCTGTTGTTGCTGCAATCGCCGCTGCCGTACACGAGAAGCAGTCTGTTTGACCACCGGTTAAGTTGATTATTTTCTATAGTATATATTGTAAGAGGTTATAAATATGTCTAAAGTTGGAATTTCCGAACTTGTTTTGCGTGATGCACATCAGTCACTGCATGCAACCCGTATGACCACTGCCGATATGCTTCCGGCTTGTGGTATGATTGACAAAATCGGCTACTGGGCCGTCGAGGGATGGGGTGGAGCAACCTATGACTCCTGCATCCGTTTTTTGAATGAGGATCCGTGGGAGCGCCTTAGAAAGCTCCATGCTGCTCTTCCCAACAGCCAGATTATGATGCTTCTCCGTGCACAGAATCTTTTGGGATACCGCCACTATGCCGACGATGTGGTTGACAAGTTCGTTGAAAAGGCTGCTGAGAATGGAATCGGCGTGTTCCGCATTTTTGATGCCTGCAATGACCCCCGCAATATGGAACGGGCCACAAAGGCCGCAAAAAGGACCGGAAAGCATGTTCAGATGGCTATTTCCTATGCCGTGACTCCTTTCCACACAATCGAAAAATATGCTGAGCTTGCAAAGACTTATGCAGAGTTCGGTGCTGATTCAATCTGTATCAAGGATATGTCAGGACTTTTGAAGCCCTATGCCGCATATGATTTGGTTAAGGCAATCAAGAAGGCCTGCGATCTTCCTGTTGAAGTTCACACACACTCCACGACAGGTCTTTCAGTTGCCACAGAACTCAAGGCTGCGGAAGCCGGAGCCGACATCCTTGACACCGCAATTTCTTCAATGTCCATGGGAACTTCCCACTCACCGACAGAGACAATCGTTGAAATGCTCAAGGGAACCGACTTTGATACACAGCTTGACACAAAGGCTCTTCTTGAGATTGCCGCATATTTCCGCGAAGTGCGCTCTCATTACTCTTCACTTGAGTCAAAGTTCCTCGGTGCCGATACACGCATCCTTTTGAGTCAGGTTCCCGGTGGAATGCTTTCAAACCTCGAAAGCCAGCTCAAGCAGCAGGGTGCAGGCGACAAGATGGATGAAGTTCTTGCAGAACTCCCCAGAGTGCACAAGGATGCAGGTTACGTTCCCCTTGTAACACCGACTTCACAGATTGTTGGAACGCAGGCTGTTATGAACGTTCTGATGGGACCCTACAAGACAATGACACAGGATTTCCGCAATCTCATCACAGGAAAATTCGGAAAGCTCCCCGCAGAGGCAAACCCCGACCTTGTTAAGAAGGCTCTTGAGCAGAACGGTATGGAAAAGGTGATGACATGCCGCCCCGCAGACGAAATTCCATACGAATGGGACAAGATGGTTGAGGAAGCGAAGAAAGCCGGTGGAAACGGTTCTGATGAGGATGTCCTGACTTATGCAATGTTCCCGAATGTTGCTCCCAAGTTTTTCAAGGAAAGGGCAAACGGTCCCGTGGATGCCGCCTCAACATTTGGCGCAAAACCAGCCGCTCCCGCCGCATCTTCAAATGGTGGAAAGGGTGGAAGCTATACAATCACTGTGAACGGAACAGCTTACAATGTCACTTCAGGTCCTGCCGGTGACAATATGAGCGTAAACGTGAACGGAGTTGCCTACAACGTTGCATTCGGTCCTGCCGGTGCCGCTCC
>DGXM01000082.1:0-2484 GCA_002396325.1 Treponema sp. UBA4232 | reverse complement strand
CTCCTGTTGCAACCGGTGGTGTTGATGTCAAGGCCCCTGTAGCCGGCACATTGCTCAAGCAGTGCTTCTCAAACGGAACGAAGGTTGAAAAGGGACAGACTGTCATTGTTCTTGAATCCATGAAGATGGAACTCGAAGTCAAGGCACCTGAAGCCGGAACAATCAATTACTCTGTCGCGGCCGGAACCCAGGTTACAAACGGACAGACTCTTGCCACAATCGGTGGTGTTGTCGTGGCAGCCGCACCTGTTGCCGCTCCCGCTTCTCCTGCCGCACCGGCACCTGTTGCAGCCCCCGCAGCATCATCTGGAAGCGGAACTCCCGTAAAGGCTCCTGTGGCAGGTGTATTCCTCCGCACAGTTGTTTCTGAAGGAGCGACAGTTGGAGCCAATGACACAATCATCGTGATTGAGTCTATGAAGATGGAGCTTGAGATTAAGGCCGGAGCCGCCGGTAAGGTTCATTTCATCGCATCAGCGGGAAGTCAGCTTACCAACGGACAGGTTGTCGCAGAGATTTGCTAAAAAGAGTTACATAATAGAGGATAAAAGATATGCCTTTTTCAAAGACAGAAAAAAATAAGAAAATAGCTTTGGTGATGATGGCAATTCTTGCCGTCGCCGGGGTTTTGTCTTTTGTGCCCGGAAAAGTCCTTGCTCAGGATACTCCCGTTGTGCAGGAAGAAACCGGTCTTGACCATGTGATTAAGGGCACCGAGGACTGGAACGGCAAACATGACGTTTCCGTGAAAAAGTTCCTCACGAACATCGGAAAGTCAACCGGCATCTACAAGATGATCCATCAGGAGACTGCCGAAGAGATTGCAGAGGCTAAGGCTGAAAAGGAAAGGGAAGAGGCCCTGAAAAAAATCAATGCTTTCGGTGATGAAAAGGCTCCCGGATGGCAGTACCTCATAATGATTGCGGTCGGTTTCCTTATCATCTATCTGGGTGCCGCCAAGGGATTCGAGCCGCTTCTTTTGATTCCGATCGGTTTTGGAACCGTGCTGGTGAACATTCTTGGCGCAGGCATGGGGGAAGGTCCCGACGGAATGCTCCACATCATCTACAATGCGGGTGTCGGAAACGAATTCTTCCCGATGCTGATTTTCATGGGAATAGGTGCAATGACAGACTTCGGACCGCTTATTGCAAACCCCAAGATGGCGCTTCTGGGAGGAGCCGCACAGTTCGGTGTGTTCTTCACTTTGTTCGGTGTGTCTCTTATGAACCTCATTCCCGGACTCAATACGGACTACAATATTCTTCAGGCCTGTGCAATCGCCATTATCGGTGGTGCGGACGGTCCCACATCAATCTATGTGTCCGCAAAACTCGCCCCTGAGCTGATGGCTGTTATCGCTGTGGCAGCCTATTCTTACATGGCTCTGGTTCCGATGATTCAGCCTCCGATTATGAAGGCTCTCACAACAAAAAAAGAAAGAATGATTCACATGGATCAGCTTCGCCCAGTAGGCAAGACTGAAAGAGTTCTTTTCCCGATGATGCTTTTGGTTCTCACCATCCTTCTGCTTCCGCCAGCAGCTCCTCTTATCGGTATGCTTGCATTCGGAAATTTCATCAAGGAAGTTGGATGCGTGCAGCGCCTTTCAAAGACTGTTGAGAACGAACTCATGAACATTGTTTCCATACTCCTTTCACTCGGTGTCGGAAGCCAGATGACGCCCGAAAAGATTATCAATGGAAAATCAATAGGAATCATCGTGCTCGGACTCGTTGCTTTTGCCGTTGCGACAGCATTCGGTGTCCTTATGGCAAAGCTTATGAACATCTTCCTGCCGAAGGGAAAGAAAATCAATCCGCTCATCGGTTCTGCAGGTGTTTCCGCTGTTCCAATGGCCGCCCGCGTTTCAAACAAAGTCGGTCAGGAATATGATCCTTCAAACTTCCTTTTGATGAATGCAATGGGACCGAATGTTTCCGGTGTCATCGGAACTGCAATCGCAGCCGGTGTGTTCATTGCAACATTCGGCTGATAATTCAGTGTGTTTCAAGTCCAGATTTCCTTGTGCGGATGTTTACCGGGAAAAGACAATGTCTGGTGTACATTCCGCAGAGGGAGCTTGCGCTTGGAGAAGTTGAAGTTTTATACACGGGTGTCTTGAGTTTCCGCATGGATGATGGATGCCCGTTTTCTTTTGATGTAGAACTTTTCATATTGAAGACTCCTTTTCGTGTTTACTTTTTTTTTAGTTGTGCGGAGGGGGCAGTACCCGGCACCGCGTGAAAGTTATTTCTAATCTTCGTTGAAATAAAGGGTACTGAATCCGACTGCAATACATTGTGAGAACATCGTGTCTCGGGCTCTGCGTCGAGTATTGGTGATTCACATAGCCTTTACTATTATAATAGGCAGAAATTTTCAATTCTGTATAATAAAATTTAAAAAAATCCTAAAATAATTTGTAATTTTTTCTTAAAACTCTATTTATATCAAAAATCTCCATTATTCATTTCTATATAT
>DGXM01000197.1 GCA_002396325.1 Treponema sp. UBA4232 | reverse complement strand
TCCGCACGAATAAAAAAAGCCGTCCTTAAAGGGCGGCTTTTTCCAAAAGGCTATCCTGAAAGCACCTGACCCCTAAGTCAAATGCTCTCTGCTAGATTAGAAACCAGTTGAAGAACCAGCGTTAGAATCAGAATTCTCATTCAAAGATGATGTGAATGTCTCTTCTGTTGCCATCTTCTGCTTCTCGATGTAGCGGTTAACCTGCTTGATACCAAAGCGGTCCATCTCTGCAGCCTGGCGCTCGGTCTCTTTCTTTGTGATGATTCCCCAGAGGTCTTCATCATCGATGTCGCGGTCAGCTGTAAGAACTGCGAGGTCATAGATAACCTTAACATCCTTGAAGTAACCAACGAAGTTGTCACCAATGTCAGATGCATCGCGTGTAATCTGGAATCCGGCGAACTTCACGAACGGAATTCCGCGGGGATAAATCGGATACACTCTGATTTCGCGTGTGCGAACCTCAGTGATGTAGTTGGGGTTGTTCCACTGAAGAGTCTTCCATCCGTCGAACAGGAGGTTGCCCATCAGGTAGCGGCGCTCAACATTGTCATTGTCCTTCAAGAGAACATACAGCTGGTGGGGGAAGTTCATACCCATTGTTGTACAAGCGATAGACTTGATTGTTCCCACGTTGCGGATAAGTCCGTAGCCGTCCTCAAACAGGTACTTGCCCTGCTGATCCTCAGACTGCTCCTGGCGCTCACCGTTAGCATCAGCTTCTGCCAAGGGTTCATAAGCCTGAATCTCGAACGGAGGTACAATCTTTGCATTTGCATTGTTGTTCCATGTCGGGAATACGATGCGTACACCCATCACGTTTGAACCTGCGAAAGGAACATCTGCGCTCTCTTTAACAGGTGCTGCAACAACCTGAGAAAGAGCCACTGACTGAACGTTTCTTGCAGATGAGTTCAGCACGACTTCCCAGTTGGGCAATGCCAAAGATGTCTTCATAAGTGACTTCTGCTCGCCGGTGAATGTTGCACCTGCAGCGACAGAGTAATCCATAACAGTTCTGCTGTTCTCCTGAGGAACACCATCTTCTTCCAAGATATCAGCATCCAACAATGTGAAATCGATGAGTGTTGATTCCTTTGCAAATCCGAAAGTTCCTGCCAAGAGCATTGCAGCGGCAGTTAAAACTAAAGTCCTCTTCATTCGAAGCTCCTTTTTAATACACTTTTGATGTAGCCTTGTACTTAATAGTATCTATTAAGAATCCTTTTTTGTCAACGTCTTTTTTTACCAAATCAGCAATTTTTTTTGTTGGTCTGATAAGGGCATTTCTAAAAACCTAAGTCTTCAGAGATGCCCGTAAATTAAGGGAGACTCCAGTTTCCCAAGGTTGAAAAATCAGTTTTCTTCATAGACAGCTTTACCGTCAATGTACACCAAAACTGTTTTTATTTTTGTGAATTTCTTCACAATATTCACTTTTAATAATTCGATGCCTGTTTTGAGATCCGCTGCGTCACCAGAATAACTCAATGCGTCTTTGCTCAATCCCACGTACAGAACATCATCCTGAACCATGCAGAATTCTGCTCTCGTGCCCGATGCGAACAATCTCTTGTAACGATTGGTCATTGGTCCCAAAAGCAGCTCGTCAACCAACAAGGCAACATCGCCTTGGACAGAATTTTTCGGCAGATACCGGACTTCCGTACAAACATCGTCACTGTCGTAAGCCGTGAAGTACATGACCACACGATCCCTGCCCTTTTTCATAAAGAACACAGACAAAAACGATGCACCCACCAACAACAAAAGAGAAAAAAATATAAGAACTGCACTGCTTTTTTTCATTTTACTCAGTAAATCCTCTGGAGCGTTCAAAATGAGTTACAAACGCTTGCAGTCCATTATATATCCCAAAGCTGAGTTTTTTCAAGTAGTCCTCATCAGTGAGAAGCTTTGCCTCTTTTTCATTGGTCAGAAATCCTGTTTCAACCAAAACACTCGGCATCTTGGAATTTCTCACCACAAACCATTCCTCCTCTTTTGCGCCACGGGATTCACTCAGATTTCCCACCTGGGTTCCTATGCCGTCAAGGATGAATTTCGCAATGAGAATTGATTCCGTTGTATACTCTTCCTCAAGCATATCATTCAGTATGGACTGCACATTGGCATCGTCCGATACAGTTTTGTCCAAAACCTGTCTGCGGTAGTCCGGTGAAAGATACCAGACCTCGTAACCACAGGCATTTTTGTCCAAACTTGCGTTGACATGTATTGAAACATAAAGTATAGCCTCATTTTCACCAAGCTTTACGGAATTCGCAATATCAGTGCGCTCCTCCAGCTTCAAATAAACATCAGTGGACCGCGTCATCAGAATCTGCTTGTCAGGATATGCCGTCTTCAGATAATCACGGAGTTTGAGCCCTATGTTCAGGCAGATGTCCTTTTCCTGCACGGTAACTCTTTTTCCGTCAATAGTCCAAACAGCCGACGCCCCCGGATCCTTACCACCGTGACCCGGATCTATCAAAATCGCCCCTATTCTCAAGTGGGACTGATTTTCCACAGACTTGAAAAAACTGTCTGCGTTATTCATGAACGAAAGACTTGCCATAAGCTGATTGTTTTCAACATAAGGCGCATCTTCTTCTATATAACTGTCAAAATCCCGGATAACAAAACTGTCGCCTGCACGGAAGGAAATGTGGTGGCCGTTTCTCTCAAGAATGCCTGTTTCAGCAAGGGGATCCCAGTACAGATTGATTCCAGCCGCCTTTGCCGAGTCCGAAACGTTTACAGCCGCAGACCAGGCAAAAGCCGCAATGAGAAAAAACAGAACTGTGAGAGACAATCTCCTTTTCATTTAGAACACATTCTCCCGCCGATTATTTCGACACAACGCTGTCCGAAACATACAGAATACCTTGGAGTCCTCCGCGTACCAGTGCATTCCAAAAGACTTTTTCATCCATTTCGGGATGCCTGGGACAGATGGAGTCGAACGCTCTGAGCGTCATTCTTATGCTCCTGTGATTCCAGTCCATAATATTATCGGCAATTTCTTCGAGACACATAGGAATTTTTGTTTCAGTCTTTTTATCCGCCGCAATGGTTCCTGCCGATGAAAGATATTTGTCCAATGCCTCCCTCTGAGAAGGATTCAATTCATAGGCACTGGGAGGGAAACCGTCTTCAGACGGCCGTGCAAAGCCCATAAGGAAAGTCTCTGTCTGCGGATTGTCAGTTTCGAGGCGCAGAACCATTCTGGCAGCGGCATTTTCCGCGGCATTTACAGCAAGATTTCTATCCGTGGCCGTTGAAATACAGTTTCCGCATTTTTCCACATTGTTTCTGGGAAAATCAACTTTGTCACCGCATTTCGAACGGAGCATTGCATTTTTAATGAAGGGATACTGGAGGCATCTGTCTTCACCGTAAATTTCCTTTATGACTCCAGGAATTGAAATCCAGGCCCTTTCCGCGCTTGTCTTGATGCAAGGCACTTCGTAAATCTCAAAAGGAGAGCCTGAAATGGGAAGAGGCTTTCTACGCAAAAGAAGGTCTTCCGGTTCCCTGCCCACCGCAATAAGGAGAGCCTGTTTTGTAAGCTCAAGATTTGAAGCATAAGGATAAGTCCAGCCTGACATATATCCGCCGGAAAGACGGGCTGCAATCTCCCCTATCATAGGACCGTCTGCGGTATATTTTATGTCTGCCTTTGCCACTCCCGCACTCAGTCCCAGGGCTTTTATTCCGCGGGCAAATGCGAGGATGAGTTCGTTCCGCTTTTTTTCTTCTATTATTGTGGGCATTGTGTGGCCCATTTCGATAAAATACGGAGAATAATAAATGTGCCGGTCTGCAAATCCTGTGATTGTGAGAGTTCCGTTCCAAACAACAGCATCGATGGAAAATTCGGGACCTTCCATATAATCTTCAAGGATTGCCTTTCCGCTTCTGGAATTGCGCACTGCATCTTCAACCGACGGAAGGAATTCGCTTTGATTTCTGATGAGTCTGCAGCCTCTGGCCCCCATATTGTCAACAGGCTTCACGACTTTTGGGAATTTGATTTTTTCCATTTCGGAAGGACGGAGCAAAGAGGCTATCTGCGAACGGTGCACTTCCCTGAATTCAGGAGACGGAACTCCTGCTTTTTTGAAACAGGAGCGCATTCTGATTTTGTTGCTTGCATTCAATGCCGACTCGTAGCTGTGAGCCTTGAACCCGCACTTTTCCGCCACATAGGAAACTGTTGCCGAAAAATCTGTTCCCGCGGTAAACACACCTGCAAGACCATCGCCCATGGACAGGGCCAAATCCGCGATTTTTTCCTTTGCTTTCAAATCTATCGGTTCAAAGCGGTCTGCGAATCCTGTGCAAAGAGCATTTGGGTTTGCGTCAACAACGAGGGTCTTGTATCCAAGTTCACAGGCCGCCTCGATTGAAGGACGCTGCATCAAACCTGCCCCCAAAATCAACACGTACTTTTCCATTATTTCACCTTCTTGCAATACACTTCGAATGTATCACCCAACTTAAAAAGACGACTGGCTGCTCCAAACATTTTGAATTGGAGAGACGACGGGGAAAGATTTTTTTTCTTTGCTTTCGGAAAACGTTCAGGATGAATTCCGGTGGGTACAATCTTATAGACTTTGAATCCGTATCTGCGGAGGATTGAGTCTGCCCTGTTCGGTTCCCAGAGAGTGTAATGATCGGACGGGCTCTGTTCAAAGAAAGTCTGCGTGTTGTATTTTGCACTTACGCCGGATGCGGAAGGGGTGCTGAATGCAAAGACGCCGCCCTTTTTCACAATCTTTGATATTGCTTCAAGAACCGAATTCAAATCCTGGAAATGTTCGATTACATACCACATTGTAACCGCATCGAAGGCCTCGACACCGAATTCCTTTGCGACATCGATTTCCGGAAACGCACTGCATGTGGCAGGGAAATGCAATTGGTTCTGCACATAGTCAACGGCATCCTGAGACACATCGGTACCGAACACCTGCCATCCCGCATCATTTGCAGCGGAAAGGAACGGCCCCATTGCGCATCCTATGTCAAGAATCGTGGGAGTAACAGATGAATGATTTCTTCTATAAAGCATGTCGATTACACTGGTTCTGCGCACACCCTGAGTTTTAATGGATGCAAAATCATCGAGATATGTCTTTCCGTACTGCTTCTCGTAATTGTCGTAAAAGTAGTCGTGATTGTAAACCGTCTGCTCAGACTGAACCGTCCAGGACTGATAGAGCATTCCGCATTTACGGCATCTTCTGAAAGTACGTTCTTTTATGCGAGCCACAACAGGGTCAAGGGATTTTTCACAGCGGCACACGGGACAAAGGATTCTTTTTCCTTGAGAAAGAGTCACAAGATATTCGCTGAGATTTTTTTCATAATCCACGGTTTTTCCATGATGAAGCCGGGCAGGTTTCTGCATCAGTTCCTTGAATGAATCCGCATTGATTTTTTCCGGACCAAGACAAACGAAATTGTACTTTTCCGCAAGGGCCTCGTGAAGAGGCGTGGTTCCCAAAAGAATGACTGCACAATTTGCGGCACTTGCCTCGAACGCCGTGAATCCATAGTGGGTCACAACCAAATCATACTCACTGAGTTTTTCCTTCAAATCCCGAATGGGCGGAACGACTTTCACAAACTGTCTGTCGCTTTCAGAAAGACGGCTCTCAAGGCCCTCCATCGAAACCTCACCGGGGCATACCACCGTAACATAAACCGACTGAGCCGCAAGGGCACGGGCAGCAGGAATCGAAAGCGATGAAGGATCCTCACCGCCAAGTACCACGATTGCCGTATGAATCTTTGCATCGGCGGCTTCCGCACTTCTACGCTTTTTTGGAAGAGGAATAAACGAGGGATCAACGCAATTTGCCCTGCGGTTCATATCCATCGAAGGAATTATGTCCAGAAGGTAATCCGCAAATGTTGTGTCTTCAGCTCCTTCATCCATTGCAAGAACAGGACACAGCGATGAAAGCATTTTTCCTTCCACCGAAGACGTAATGAAATTGTCGCACACCGCAAGACTGTACTGACCGGCGCAGTCAAGAGAGTCCACCACCTGATACGGATGCAGGCCATTCTGCAATGCCTCGTCAACAAGGATGCCGCATTGATCAAGAGTGCCTTCTTTTTTCTCGGGGATGTAAATGTCGCCTCCGGTTTCGAGTGCAAGCTGAAGACAGCGGTGAAGATGACCTGTGCCCCTTCCCTTTTCCGTAGAAGGAATAAAGAGCATGGGATTTGAAATGGCAGGACTCTCAAACGCGGAAAGAATTTCCTTTGCGCTGTACGGGCCCTTTGCCTGTATATTTTTTGAAAGACGGTCCACAATCTTCTGTGCGCGTATGTAATCAAACTTTGTGTCTATGGTTGTGCGCAGATCAGGATAATTATATTCCTCCGGACACTGAATGAATTCGCATTTGTACGTGTCCTGATGATTGTAGAGAGCCGGTCCAACATGCTCGTGGTCGTAAGGATCTTTTGTCTTTGAAGCGGCATCAAGAAGAGATGAAGCCTTGAACATTTCCACTCCGCTTCCGTGTGGAAGACCTGTGAAAGTCATGTAATCTATTCCCGAATCGCTTTCTTCAGACCTCTTTTCGAACTCAGCATACAAATCATTTGCGGCTTCGTAAAAAAGGAAAGGGTTGTCGGCAGTGGCACGGATGACCCACTCGGCTTTTGAAACTTCTATCACTTTACAGAATCTGTCGAGCACATCATCCAAAGAGCCGGCAAAAATCTCGTAATGACATCTGGATGCAATTTCCTTAAGACTTGGAGCACTGGCCTCGTCAGTCGCAAGATAATAAGCATCGGCAGAAACTTTATGCATGGCCTTAAGAGTCCACTCAAGCACAGTATGATTCCCGAGCGGCAAAAGAGCTTTTCCGGGAAGCCTTGTGGAAGAAAGCCTGCATTGAACAATAACAACGGTTCTTGTTTTTCCGGTAAGTTTACGCAATAAATTCATGATATATCCCCATTCCCCCAGTTTTCAATCAATCTCACCGCATCTGTTTTAAATCTGTATCGGTTTTGCAATGTCCAATTTTTTGCGTTTCTGAACAACTCGACTGAATCCCTGAATCCGCAGAAATGCTGTTTGCGGAATGCAAAAAATGATGAGACAGGAATTTCGGCATGGTCGCTTCCAAAAACAGGCAGCAGGTTCTTCAGATAAAAACGCATATACGAAGGGCCCGCCGTCATATCTTCTTCGTGAACTTCTCCTGAATATGTGAGCAGCATTGAAGAGTCGATTGTTGTGGTTTCTCCCCAAAGCCAGGATCTGAAAAACAAATCAAGCTTCTGCCAGTATTCGGAATCAATCGTGTAATCGGCACCACCCAGCTGAATGAATTTATCGCGGTTGTAAAATCCTGCCCAGTCTGATGCATAGAATGTTTTTGTTCCCGTAGCCATTGTGAGTGTCGATTCAATAGTGAAAACGGATTTCTTCGAAGACGGTATGTAATGCACGGGAAGTGTCTGTTGATTTTCCGTTGCAAGTCTGGGGCACACACAAAACTGATTCTGATCAATCAATTTTTTTGCAAGCGACGCGGGAAAATGGAAGGATTCAGTGCACAAATCATCCTGAAGCACAAGCACATAAGGAGATTTAGCCTCTCCCATTCCAAGGTTCATCATATCTCCCGGAGTGACATGCTCGTGAGGAATCATAAATTTCACCGTGGGATACTGCTGTGAAAGTTCATCGAGTCCGCGCAGATTTTTCTTGGCCTCCACACAAATGACTTTTTCAAATCCGTGGTAGATGAGGCGGTCAAAAATGATGCTTCTGTATTTGTTTCCGTTTCTGTTCAGAATCAGACAGGTGACAGGCATACTCACATTCTGATCCTGTTCCACTCCGCCTAAAATGGTACGGTCCACTGTGCGCTGATTAAAAATTAAAGGTATAGTATTCATCGCACTCCCCGCACAAATCTGCATATTTCCCGGCTATGTGAGATGCCGCCTTCTCTTCCATTTTTTTCCACACAGATGCAATGCCTTCGTTGAAAACGTTTCCCTGAAGATTTGAGAAAACACATTCCCTGCACATCGGAACAGAACCGTCTGCAAGAATCGTCATGTCCCTTTTCAAATGCCAGCATGGAGGTCTTGTAAGCGGCGAAAGGTCGGCAGGTTTTTCATCGCTGAGTTTTCCGCAGAAATTGTCATACTTCTGGATTATCACTCGCCCCTTCGACGGAGACGATGAATCATGCCAATATCTATAGAAGGATTCCAACTCATTTTCATTTTTATTCATCCGCATAAACTGAGGATACACATCCCCCGGGAAAAATTCCTCCAGAAGAGCAACGGCATTCACGGCATAAGCATAGGCAGACTGATTCGCCGCGCTTTTCACGATTCCACTCTCTCCGGCAAACGCAGGATGCAGAAGATTGTATGCAGCCTCGCTGAATGCATCAACACTCACAATCCATGTGACCGGAGGATTTGGATTTTCGCGCACAGGATGTTTTTTCACAACAGATGAAACCAAATCAACAGTCGCCCTGTCAACAAAAAGACCGTCACATTCAATCAGAACTGAAAGTTCGGGATACTGAAGAACTGAATCAACATAATCCGCAAGAGAAGAAATGCAGAGAGGATCCCCCCAGGCACTCAGACTCACTACGGCAGTTTCCGAATAAGAAGCAATGTCTGCACAGAGAGCCCTGAATTTTTCAAGCGGCATTGCAGGAGGATTTTGACCCTTTGCAGAAAGAAGAGCGCTGTTTCCATTTTCCGCAAATAGAGGGTTGTAAACAGATTCGACTCCGTAAAATCCTGAAATCTGCACGGAATAAAAAGCGGGCACTGTGCGCTGCACTTTTACCGAAGATTCTGAATGTTCCGAAAGAGCGCGTGCGGTAAAGGGAATCTTTTTGTCCAGGGCCTCTTCGTAAAGATTACGGCAGGCCAAAGTCTTTTCCTTGGTTGAGCATGAAAAGTCGAGTCTGAGCATGCGCCAGTCTTTTTCAGCAATCACGGTCTCTATTTCAAAGGAGTTTATGTCTGTCTTTATCACGGAAAAAATGCTGCCTGTTTTCACGGGGGAAAGTCCGACCTTGTCTTTTTCCTTCGCGAGGGATGCCAAAATGTTCAAAGTGCCCTTGTCGATGACTTCAGGAGCAAATCCTTCGGGATAGCCGTCTGCGAAAGTGTATTCGGCGGCATATTCAAAATGGTCTTTCAAAAGTGATTTTGTGAGGACTGAATCCAAAAAGGGTCTGTCGGCAAAGGAATAAACCGCACAATCGGCACCTGACTGCGAAACCGAAAGTGCCATCTGCTCCAAAAGATCCCGGGTAAGCCACACTTCCCTCTTTATGATTTTTGCCTCGATTCCCTGAGATTTAAGGGAGGATCGCACCATTCCATCGGTTTTTTCAGAGACGGCAACCACAATACCTAAAGAGCCTTCAACGCCGCGGGTCCATGTCAAAGTCCGCTCAAAGGCTGACTGTGAAGAGAATATAGAATCAAAGGCATGAGTCTGCTCAAAGCCTGCATATAAAAAAACAATGGATTTCATCTTTTCCAGTATCGGCAGATAAGTAAAGGGAATTTAGAAAAAAGCAAAGCCTGCTCCTTTTTTCCGGTTGAGGACGCGGTTTTCAGAAAATTTAAAAAATTTCAATTTTATATCAAAATTTCAGACTGTTTTAATGGGGGGGGTATGATGTGATAATCTTTTTAAGTCGAGGAAAATTCCTCAAGGAGTAAATTATGAAAAAACTGTTATTGCCGGCACTGGCCTCGCTCATTGTACTTGCGGGTTGTACCAGTACAAAACCGATTACAGCCACGTCAAATGAACTCGGACCTCTTGTCGGAACAGCAACCGCAGGATACCTTTTCGGCTTCATTCCGATTCCCTTCAATCAGGACCACGGTATTGCAAGGGCTGCCAGAGAAGGCGGAATCACAAAGATTTCCACTGTTGATGAAAAAACCTTCAACTTCCCCGGAATCTGGAGATCAACAACCACTGTCGTAACCGGATCCAACTAAGGTCGACATTCTAAAAATTCAACGATAGAAAAGTTTTTAGAGATGCCTTTCATTAAAGCTCCAGGGGCGGCCCACTCACAGAAAATGGACTGTCCCAGGTTTTCCCAAACTGTTTCCAAAAGAAAATGACTATGAAAAAATCATTTGTTTTTATCCTTGCATCATTTTTCCTTTTTTCCTGTGCCTCCTCGCCGGAAATGCTAAGTTTCAAAAGAGGCGGAAATATCACAATGCATTACGTGGGCCCCGTTGACTGGAAGAGTGCCGAGGTGCCTCTTTTTTCCATTGACCTGACTTTTTTTGCAGGTAAAGAAGGAATCGAAGCGGACACTTCGGTTAAATACACGCTTTACGCAAAAGACTTCTCAAAATCAGAGCTTCAAAAGATGAGGCTTTCATTCGCCACCGACGAAGGAGAATATTTTCCGACTGAATATCAGTTCATTTATGCCGAATCCGAAAGCAAGGGCGTGAAAATCCGACAAAGCGCGTCTTTGGGAGCGGACGAAAGCAGAAGACTTTTTACTGCACAGACACTGGACATTGTTGTTTACAAAGACGATGGATGCGAATTCAAGAGATTTTCCGGAAAGGAACTGCAAAAAATCCTGAGAAAGTTTTCCCGGATTCTTTAAGGAGCCTGTATGAAAAAAATTCTTTCCATCCTGTTTCTACTGACCGCAGTTTTTTTCATCTCCTGTTCGGCTTCAAATTCCGTAAAAGGCTCTTGGGAGCTTACGCGCACTCTCAAAACAGAATTCGGAGACGGGGAAAATGCAGAATCTCTGGGATTTTTTTACACAAAGCAGATTATAAGATATGAGTTCAGGGCAGGCGGAAACTACACGAAAACCGTCGTGCAGTCCTTTGACAAAGTGGAATTTCAAAAGAAAACTCCCCATGAAGATTATATAAAAGAGCAGCTTTCCGGCCTCAATTCAAAAACCGTAATCATAGGAAAATACTCGGAACATTCGAACATCCTCACCCTCATTCCCTCAATGATCCGGGTTGATGATTTTCCGGTGATGAGCGCGGATGAATACCTTGAGAAAAACCCGACCTTCCAGATAAAGGAAGACATTTCTTTCCGGCGCGAAAGTGAAATCCTCTATCTTCAGGATGAATTCGTCTCCTATGCAGAATACAGACCTGCTACCCCTCGACACGAATAAGGACATCTCAAAAAATTCAGCGGCATTCCGCAGTAGGTTCGGAATGACATTGGGAGTCATGCCAAAAGAAGCTGTGTCATACCAAACGAAGCTGTGTCATGCTGAACGTGGTTGCAAGCAACCTAATTCAGCATCTCTTGTAAAAGGAGATCCCGAATCAAGTTCGGGATGACGGTAGCGGCAGGTCAGGGATGCGGTAATGGCAGACCAGGGATGACGGTAGTGGCAGGTCAGGAATAACGTTATGCAACGAACTTCTTGGACCGTCCTCATGACATAAAAACTGATTTCCGTGTCCTTCATGTTTGACCGATGGACTTTCACGGGGTTTTGGAGTATACTGAGGCAATGGAAAGTCAGGATAACATTCTTACCGTTTCACAGCTCACAACCCTCATAAAGACCATGCTCGAAGGATCTTTTCCCTCGGTGGTCCTAAAAGGCGAGATTTCCAATTTCAAATCGAACGGAAGCGGACATCTTTATTTTGTACTAAAAGACAGCGAAAGCCAGATTTCGGCGGTCATGTTCCGCGGCAGGGCGGCATCCCTCAATTTTCAGCCGAAAGACGGAATGCTTGTGCAGGTGAAAGGCGGCATCTCGGTTTACGGCCCCAGAGGAAACTATCAGCTCATAATATCTTCAATGACGAAAGCCGGTGCCGGAGACATAATGGAGATGATTGAAGAGCGGAAAAAGAAACTTGCCGCAGAAGGACTTTTCGACTCCTCAAGAAAAAAGAGACTCCCGTATTTTCCACGCACAGTCGGCATTGTCACAAGCCCCACCGGAGCCGCATTGAGAGATATTCTTCAGATAAGCCGGAGACGCAACGACAAAGTGAACATCACCGTTTTTCCCGCATTGGTTCAGGGAGACGGAGCGGCTGAAACCATAGTGAGGATGATAAAAAACGCGAACAAATGGAATCTTTGCGATGTTCTGATTATAGGCCGCGGCGGTGGTTCCCTTGAAGATTTGCTTCCCTTCAGCGATGAAGCGGTTGTGCGGGCAATAGCGGAATCAAAAATCCCCACGGTGTCTGCGGTTGGACACGAAATCGACTGGGCATTAAGCGATTATGCCGCCGACCTCAGGGCCTCCACTCCGTCTGCTGCGGCAGAAATTGTAATCCCCGTAAAAGAGGAAGTCGAAAGTCTCATACGCGATGCAAAGGAAGACATGCAGCGCACAATCCAATCCCGTGTGGAACATCTGCGTCTTATGCTGAAGACATTCACTCCCGAGAATATGGAATTGCAGTTCAGACGTATTGAGCAGCCGTTGATGGTGCGTTTCGACTCAGCCCGTGAATCACTCGAAGAAAACCTGAAGCACTTCATAGAAGAAAAGCGGAACAAAATCTCACAGTGCGTGCAGGTGCTCGAAAACTGCAACCCGCAGACAATCTTCGACAGAGGATATTCGATGGTAACAAACGCAAAGACAGGACAGGTTATCAGAAACGCAAAGGAGCTTTCTCAAGGTGACGACATAATCATCAGACCTTCGCAAGGCTCAATTTGCGCCACTGTAAAAAACACTGAAAACTAAAAAAAGGAAGGTGGATATGAAGACATTTGAAGATGATCTTAAAAGGCTCGAAGAACTCACCGCGGCAATCAAGCAGAGCGATATTTCTCTTGAAGATGCACTGAAAGATTTTGAGGAAGGCATAAAACTCGCAAAGGGAATGGAAAAAGAGCTGGATTCAATCGAAAGCAAAATCCAGATTCTGATGAATGCACCCGCAGAGGAGCCGGCAGAAGAAGCGTCAAAACCAAAAAAAGCAAAAGCAAAAAAAGAAGATGAAGGACCTACCCTTGAACTTTTCAATCCTTCAAACGAAATAACCGGCACAAGAAACGGATAGATTTTATGGACACAATCAGACAGACGGAGCATAGACCGGTAAAACAACTAAATGCGGAAGTCGCACGAAAAATCGCGGCAGGAGAAGTGATTGACCGTCCCAACGCAATCGTTCGTGAACTCATGGACAATGCCGTTGACTCTGGAGCCTCGAAAATCACGGTTGAAATCACCGGCGGCGGCATAGAAAAAATACGCGTCATCGACAACGGCTGCGGCATGACAAAGGAAGACCTTGCCCAATGCGCACATCCACACGCCACAAGTAAAATCCACACAGAAACAGATCTTCTGAATCTTTCCACGCTCGGATTCCGGGGAGAAGCTCTTTCGTCAATGGCGGCAGTTTCCCGTCTGCAGATAATCAGCGGCGGATGGAAAATGTGTGCTTCCGTAACAGAGGACCACATCATAACACCGGCCAGTTCCGCTCCCGGGACTATCGTTCAGACAGCAGGACTTTTTGAAAACTTCCCTGCCCGCCGTCAGTTTCTAAAGAGGCCTGCAAGCGAAGGTGCCCTGTGCAGAAGCACATTCGAAGAAAAAGTCCTACCGAGGCCCGACATTGAATTCAGTCTGATTATGGACGGAGATGAAAAATGCTCTTTGCCGAAACAGACTTTAAAAGAAAGATTTGTGCAGACCCTCGGTCTTTTTGAAGGCGAGGATTTTTTCTATGAAATAAAAGATTCTGCTCCCGACAAAAGCTGGTCATTCACGCTGATTTCAGGCTCTCCTTCCGTAACAAGAAGCAACCGCAAACAGATTTACATTTACGTAAACGGAAGACGAATCACCGAGTATTCACTTGTGCAGGCAATCGAATACGGAAGCCAGGGATTTTTCCCGAACGGACTTCATCCGGTGACCTGTCTTTTCGTAACGATGGATTCTTCGCTTGTGGACTTCAACATCCATCCCGCAAAAAGAGAGGCCCGGTTCAAAGACAGTTCCGCCCTGCATCATGCGGTAAGCACGGCATCAAGAAATTTCTACAAACAGTACACGCTGAAGACGATGGTAAGTCAGGCCGCAGATCATGACATTCAGGAAGAAAAGACATTTGATTTCGGAGCGGATTTCCAAGCCGCAAGTCCCGTGACGGAAAAATCTTTTTCGAATGAAACACCTCACCGCTGGCAGACAAGTTCACTTCCCTCAAGCACGGTAAAATACAACACATCGCGCGGCGACAGACGGAGCTCATTTTTTTCAGGAAACAGACCATCGAACGATTACGCAAAAAAAATTGCGGAACTCGCAGCAGAGGAAAGCGAAGATTTTTCTGAAACTGAAAATCCCTCGGTGGAAGGAAAAATCACAAAGCCGAATTATGTACCCTCGCCTCTCGACAACAGAGAAAGTTCCTTCCATTTTGTGGGAAGCGCACTTGGCACTTTTTTGATTGCGGAAAAAAACGACACACTTTTTATAATCGACCAGCACGCCGCACACGAACGCATTCTGTACAATAAGATTGTGGAAAAAGCCGGTGAAAAGCAGACGCTCCTGATTCCGTACACAGTGGAAACCACAAATCAGGCAGACGACAATTATCTTGAAGCAATACTCGACTCATTGAAGGAAGCCGGATTCACGGGAAAAAACTGCGGAAACGGGAAATGGGAATTCACGACAGTTCCAATAAGATGGAAAGGAAGTGAGGCTGATTTGGCAAGGGATCTTTTGGACAGAAGGATTCAGCCCACCGACATAATCCACGCAACCGCAGCAAGCACTGCCTGCCGTATGGCCGTAATGGACGGAGATATGCTCGACGAAAAGACTGCTGCAAATCTTGCGGAACAGGCTCTTCTTCTGCCGGACCCGCACTGTCCTCACGGAAGACCGGTTTACACCACAATCACCAGAAGACAGCTTTTCATGCTTGTAAAAAGAATCTAGTACAGAACATCTCCAAAACTAGAAATGACCGGGCACTTCCAAAAACATTCCGTCTCTGAAAGCACCCGGACATTTTAACGCAGAGAATACAGAAGACTTGAAACCTCTGTTCTCATAAACGAAGGATTATTCAACTGAAGGAATTCAAGACGCTCAATTGCCTCCGCATTGTTTCCGAGAGACATATCAATCTTTGCAAGCTCCAGCTGCGCAACCCAGTTTCTTTCATCAGCAGCGACCACATCTTCGTATGCAGCCTTTGCATTTGAATACTGCCCTGCAGATGCATACACTTTCGCAAGATTTTCACGCACTGTATTATCGGTGGGCACAAGTTTGAGCGCGTTCTGATAATATGTCACGGCCATTGCATAATCACCCTTTTCGCGGTATGCATTTCCGAGGTTGTTGTTTGCCTCGAAATTGTTTTTATCCTGATTGTATGCGCTGTTCAGGAATGTGAGAGCAGACTCAACATCGCCCTGTTCAAGATAAAGAGCTCCAAGGTTGATTTTTGACTTCATGTGCGAGCTGTCGAGTGAAAGCGCCTCTTCGTACAAAGAGACAGCCTGACTCTTTTTGCCTGTCCGTTCGCTCAAAAGTCCGTAGTTGTAGATGATGTTCACCTGCAGTGCCTTGTTTGCGGAGGCCTTGTTGTCGTAAGCCATCTTTGCGTATGTAACACCTTCTGCATTCTTTCCCTGCTCGGAGAGAACAGACGAAAGATTGTAATAAGTTGCGGCATCGGGCTTTGACTGATCCATATAAGCGAGTGCCTTTCTGAAGGAGTTTTCAGCAGATTTGTAATCCTTGAGATTTGCATAGGCAGATCCCTGCTCCTGATAAGTCTGTGCATTCGACGGATTGACTTTTATTGCACTTGCGAAGGCATCAACCGCTCCTTTGTAATCCCCGGCGTTTGCCATAAGACGTCCGGCAGCGATATAGGCCCTCTCGTATTTTGCATCCACACGGCATGCTTCCTTATAAGAAGAAAGTGCTGCTGTTGTGTTTCCGTTTCTTTCCTGCACATATCCGAGATTATAATAGGCAGGTGCAAATGTTCCGTCGCAGTTGATTGAATTTTGGAATGATGCGGCGGCCTGCGTGTATTTCCTCTGCATTGCCTGAGCACGTCCCAGCTGGTACCAATACACACCGTTTTTGGAATCCAATATTGCAGCCTGATTCAATTCCTGCTCGGCCTTGGGATAATTCTTTGAACCGTATGCCTGCATTCCAAGAACATAATGTGAAGGAGCGTTGTTGGAATCTTTTGCAAGAGCGGCATTTGCATACTGGGCAGCGGCATTTTCAAGCACAGATTTTGAAGATGCATTTACCGGAAGCTGTGCACCGTCATAAAGGGCCTGTGCCATTTCCCCGAGTTTTTCACCTGCATAAGATCTTTCACTTTCAGGAAGCAGAGACTTGGCCTGATCAAACTGTGAAAGGGCTTCATCGCTGTTTCCTCTCTGGAGTGCGGCTTTTCCTTTTGCAATGGCTTCTTCCGCCTGCTGCTTTTTCTTTGCGGCATTTGCTTTGGCTTCTTCTTCTTTTGCAGCCTGTTCTGCGGCGGCTTTTTTCGCTGAAGCCTGATTCATCAGATTCTGCGCATCGGAATCTCTTCCGTTGTTGTCTGCGATAAGTCCGTTCAACAAAGCCTGAGCCTTGTCATACTCGCCTGCCTCGATGTATTTCTTTGCCTGCGAAAGTTTGTTCTGTCTGTCTTTTTCTGCGGCGGCCTTTTTGGCTTTTGCTTCCTCGAGCAGTTTTCCGGCCTCTGCATCGTTCGGATTTGTCTTCAAAAGTCCGTTCAACGTGCTTATCGCCTGGTCGTAATTTCCTGCATCGATATTATTGCGGGCCTGAGCAAGTTTGTTCTGCCTGTCTTTTTCCGTAGCGGCTTTTTTGTTTTGTGCCTGTGAAAGAAGATTCTTTGCCTGAGTATTGTTCGGGTCTTCCTTGAGCACATCATTCAACAGAGCGATTGCCTCGTCATAATTTCCGGAATTGATGAGGGCACTTGCACGGTTGATTTTTTCCTGACGTGCCTTGTTTGCAGCTGACTGTGATTTCTTTCTGCCGGCTTCCTCCAGGAGTTGTCTTGCATCGGTGTCATTGGGATTATTTTTGAGCAAGTCCTGTGCAATTGCCATGGCACCGTCATAATCTTCCTTATTTATAAGATTTCTGGCCTGGGCAAGTTTATTCTGTCTTTCTTTTGCAGCTGCGGCAGCTTTGTCACCGGCCTCTTTCTTCGCCTTGGCTTCTTCGAGAAGTTTTCCGGCCTCCGTGTCATTCGGATTTGTCCTCAAAAGTCCGTTCAACGTGCTTA
>DGXM01000175.1:2679-5300 GCA_002396325.1 Treponema sp. UBA4232 | reverse complement strand
CCGGCAATGACATAAGACCAGTCCGGCAATGACATAAGATCAAGTCCGGCAAAGGACATAAGACCAATCCTGCAAGGACATAAGACCAATCCGGCAAGGAAAAATTCTCGGGAAATTTACAATAAATGTGAAACTCGACATTCGGGCATTATAGTCAACGTGAAAAATCAATCACCAAGTCTCGATGCGGAACCTCGGGGTATTTAACCTCCATAAATTTCGAGGCTCCCCATATTTTTTCAAATTGACACCGAAAAATGGAGTTTTTGGAATGTCCGTTATTCTTAAAAACGGGAATTCTGCCGATAATGAGTGGGTGTCAGTGTGATGCAAAGAAAAAGAACAGCGCATTGTATGCAAAGTGGGCCGCTGTGCCTGCATACATTGAGCCGGTGTGCGGGGAACCGTCTGAATCCGAGCCTGATTTTTTCCAGCAGACACGGAGGATTGCTCCACAGATTGCGGCATTTGCAACTGCGGGAAGTCCCATGTATCTGTGGGAAAAGGCAAAGAGAATGTTGCAGAAAAGTTCTATGAAAATGCGTACGGATTTTTTTCCGGGCAAAATGTCAATCAGTGCCTGTGGAATGAATTCACGGTAGATTGATTCCTCGTAGAAGGCTCCGACTGCAAGGTTCAGAAAAGACATTGCCCATATCGCTCCGGGTTCAGGGAAGGCTGTTTCTTTGCCCGGGATTCCGAGCAAGGAGACGGCAAGCGAAAGAAGTACATGCGTGATAAGCAGAAGCCCCAGACAGATGGCCCACCAGCTCAGAGAACGGAACATCACCTGTATTTTTTCGAAGTGGGTGCGTTTGTTCTGAATGGTCAGAGTGTATTGCAGATGAAGGAGCAGTGCAGTCAGAATCTGGATTAGATTCCACAGCGATGGAACTCCGTTGTTTGCAACAGTAACGGTGGCACTTGCGTCCGGGGAAACCGAAAGAGGCGGGATGATGAGGAAGATAAAAATTGCTGTTAATTCAAAAAATAGATATTTTTTTTTCATCAGTCTTGTGTTATTATAAACGAAAGGAAAGGAGAGGTCAATTTGAAAATTCTTATTGCTTTCTTGATTGTGGTTGCTGTCTTGGCACTGATTGCCCGTCTTTATGTGGCGAATGACAAGAAGATTCAGTTTTTTGCCAAGGGACTTGATTCGAATTTCCGGTTCAGTGAAATCCAGACTTTGTGGAAACTGGCGAAGAAAACGGAAATAGAGGATCCTCTTTCGCTTTACGTATCGGTGGCTGTTTTAAATACCTGTATTGCACAGGTGATAAACGATGCGAAGGAGAAAAACACCGACAAAAGTTTTCAAGTGCAGCAGTTCCTGACAAAATTGTATGATTACAGAACCCGCATTGCTCTCGACACCGAGGGAAAAAGGGGAATAGAAGACACCAGGTCTCTTGATCCGGGGCAGAGGGTCAGAATCATCCTTTCTGGAAAAGGCGTTTTTGCCGCAAAGATTCTTACAAATGGAAGAGAACTTGTGATTTCAAGACCCCGTCAGCAGGATAAAAAGACAAAGCGGTACATCATCCCTGAATGTGAAATGTGGATCGGCCACCGCGTGAGCGTTTACCTGTGGCGCAAGGGTGATGCGTGTTATGCCTTCGATTCCACGGTTTTCGATGCAGGTGTATTCCAGGGGCAGGACTGTCTTTTCCTCAATCACAGCGACAAACTGGTGCGTACTCAGAAGAGGCAGTCGGTAAGATGTTCCTGTGAGATTTATGCTCAGATGTATATGATAAAATCCGCCGTGACAGATTACAATGCAGTAAATACGGAACCCGGCTTCAAATGTCTGTTGGAGGACATAAGCGAGGACGGTGCAATGATAAGAATCGGCGGTCAGGGAAAGACGAATGTGCAGATTAAACTTCAGTTTGAAGTGAATGATACCTTCATTATGATGTACGGAGTCGTACGGGCTGTTGAATACAACAAGGATATCGACCAGTCAAGGCTTCATTTTGAATGTACGCATATCGAGCCGGCAATGAAAAACGCTGTTCTCACTTATGTTTACAATGTTCTGCCGCAGGAGCAGAAGGAGATACACGAGGCAATCACTGAAACTGAAAGCGACAGTGAGGGTGAAAACGAGGGAGAAGCCGAGGAGAATGAGGAAAAGGGAACCCCTGTTCAGGATGAGGAACTCCCGCTTCCCACACCGCCCACTGATGCCATTGCAAATGAAACTGAAGAGGAAGTCGCTTCCGATACGGCATCTTTCTTTGGACTCGACGGCAGTGCTGAACTGGCCAATGTGAAGCCGGACAGATCGGCTTTGAACCGTGACATCAGGGATTATCTGAGAAGATAAAAGTGTCTCTTGATATGCAGCGTAAGCATTTTGCCGAAACTGATGTTTTTCGAGACTCCCATAAAAAAATCCTCAAAAAATTCTTTTTTTTCTGCGGAAAATGAAAAGTCAGGGCTATTATTAAGTAAGGGTGCTCCCAAAAATCAAAATACGGAGGCCCGGAGGTTCTGATGACTAAATTTTTTGATTTTCTTAGGAATCCTTTCGTCGCGGCGGCAGTTTTGTGCTCTGTTCTATTTTATACGAAACTCATTCCCTTAAAGAACGACAGTCCGTATTTTGCGGC
>DGXM01000175.1:0-2577 GCA_002396325.1 Treponema sp. UBA4232 | reverse complement strand
TCAGGGACCTGTTACACGGTGTCATTAAGACTTTCTTCCGTATCAACTGAAAAAAAAGAAGACTGCTTATCATCCGCAGGAGGAATTATCTCAGTCCGTATTCCTTCATCTTTGGTGGAAGCCGTGTATCCGGGAAGGCTTTATTCTCTCGGCACCGGTGCTCTGCTTGTGGAGGCGGGGGAAAAAATCTATTGCACAGGAAAATGGTCAAGAAAATACAATGCATTCATTGCGGAAACTGCGCTTTACCGGGGACATACTCCGGGATTTTTCGGAAGCATTTCACACATAAGGGCAAAATCGAGGCTGATTTTCAAAAGGCTTCTTTTTTCGTGGAGTTCGGCCGGGGGACTAGTCCTCTCTCTTCTTTCGGGTTCACGGGAATATCTTGAAAACGGTGTGGGGGACTCTTTCAGAAATGCCGGTCTTTCACACATACTTGCATTGAGCGGCATGCATCTTTCTTTTTTTGCAGGACTTGCAGGGGGTGCCGGAAAAACTTTGGGCGGTAAAAAAATCAGGACGTTTGCCCAGCTTGCGGGAATCCTCTTTTTTGTCTGGTTTGCAGGTCTTTCACCGTCTTTATTCAGGGCGCTTATCTGTTCGCTCCTTGCAATCATTTCACGTTTTGTTTTCTGCCGGAAGACTGATACTTTCGAAATCCTCTGTGCGGCTTTTCTTTTACATTCAGTTCTGCGTCCCGGAGATTTGTTTTCCGCGGCCTTTCTTCTTTCATACGGTGCGCTTGCAGGTATACTTCTTCTTGGGGATTCAGTTTCCCGTGTCCTTGCGAAATCCCTGCCTCCTTCCTTGTCATCTCCGCTTTCCGCATCCTTTGCCGCACAGAGCGCAACCTGCCCGATAAGCATTTCCCTTTTCGGCTCCTTTACGCCGATTGGAATTGTCTCAACAGTGTTCGTTTCTCCGGTAGTGAGCCTTTTTTTGACGCTCTCCGTCATTTTTATCATTTTAAGCCTTGCAATCCCTTTTCTTTCACCCGCATTTGGCGTTATAATGAACACACTGTATAAGCTGATTGTTTCCCTGGTTTCAGTTTTTGCAAGGGTTCCGCCTGTACAGATTTGATGGAGGACTTATGCAACACCCTGATTACAATTCACCCGCCGCGCTGAAGGCCTTTTTGGATGCAAACGGAATGGCCATGCAGAAGAAATTCGGTCAGAACTTTATGGTGAATCCTGCGGCGAGAGAAAAGATTGCCGGTCTTCTTTCCGCTGAAACCGGCGATGAGGTGTGGGAAATAGGTCCTGGGCTTGGATGCATGACAGAGGCTCTCCTTGAAAAAGGATGCAAGGTGCGCGTCTTTGAAATTGACCGTGGATTCATATCAATGCTTCATTCTTTTTTCTCAAAAGAGGAGTCTGAGGGACGTTTTTCCATAGTCGAAGGAGATGTTTTGAAAACCTGGAAAAATCAGGACAGGAATACCTCTGTGCGTCTTTTCGGAAATCTTCCCTACAATATTGCGGCAACCTTTATTGCCGACACCATTGCCAGCGGGGTATTTTTCGACCGTTGTGTTTTCACCGTGCAAAAGGAAGTCACCGACAGAATTTGTGCAGCCCCGGGAACAAAAAACTATTCTTCATTTTCTGTTTTGTGTCAGCTTTCATACGATGTGTCCCCGGGAATAGAACTTGCACCTGGAAATTTCTGGCCGCGTCCGAATGTGTCGTCTCAGGCCGTGCTTCTCAAGAGAAAGGAAAAACTTCCCGATGTGGATACGAAGAAATTTGTGTCCGTGGTTCATGCTCTTTTTTCAAGCAGGCGTAAAACCATTGCAAACAATATAAAGCCTATGCTTAAGCCGCAAATGCAGGCGGAAGAGTTGTTTGAAAAAGCGGGACTCGATAAATCCGAGCGTGCGGAAAATCTTACCGTCGAAAACTTCGTGAGGTTGTCGCAAATCCTTTCATCTGATATAATGCAGATTCAGGGAACTATGTATGAATCAAGAGCAGATTAAAGAGAATATTCTAAAAATAAAAGAATCGATTCAAGATGCTGAAAAGAAAGCGGGCAGGGAAGCCGGTTCCGTAAGACTCTGCGCAGTGAGTAAATTTCATCCGGCGGAAGCTGTGGAGGCCGCTCTTTCTTCAGGGCAGATTCTTTTCGGTGAAAACCGTGTTCAGGAAGCCTGTCGGAAATTCCAGACAATCCGTGGAAGAATCTCTTCGGGAGAATCAAATCTTCCTGAGCCTGAACTTCATATAATCGGTGCCCTGCAGTCCAACAAAGTGAAAAAGGCGGTGGAGGCTTCGTCCTGCATTCAGTCGGTTGACAGAATACCGCTGCTTTACGAAATAGAAAAACACGCATCATCTTTTGATAAAAACATCTCTGTATTTTTAGAACTTCATACTGCGGAGGATTCCAAAAGCGGATTTGCGGATTCAGATGAATTGAAAAGAGCCGCCGAACTTTGCTCAACGGAGATTTTTCCCCACATCATTTTGAAAGGTCTTATGACGATGGCTCCGTTCACGGAGGAAGAAAAAGCTGTAAGAAAATCCTTTGCGGCTCTGCGTGAGGCTTTTACGGCCCTCAAGACGATGT
>DGXM01000162.1:3246-8008 GCA_002396325.1 Treponema sp. UBA4232 | reverse complement strand
CTTTTGCACGAGGACATCAACCGCCTGAATTTTCCGAAGGACTTCGTGATTCTTGACAAGGAGGACTGGCGGGAAATCATGCTCCGTATTTTTGCAGACATGAATCTGACGCTGAAGGAGACCACGGTTCAGAGAAAAATAGACGAAGTGCTTGAGGGGAAAAAGACCCATGCCGACACATACGTGGACTACATCTACAAGCTGAACAATGAGGAGCTGAAGGCAAAGTGGTCTGATCCGGAGCATCCGCTTGAACAGAACCGGGAAATCTTCCTGCGTTTTTTGTATGAGCAGAAAAAATGCTTCGGTGTGGATTTCAACGACCTTATAAACTTCGCGACATACATTCTTGAGAATTTCCCCGACGTGCGGGAGAAATGGCAGGACAGAATGCAGTACGTGATGGTTGACGAATTCCAGGACGTGAGTGCAAAGCAGTACCGGATAGCACAAATCCTTTCGGCAAAGCACAAGAATCTTTTCATCGTGGGCGACTCCGACCAGACAATCTATTCGTGGCGCGGAAGCCATGTGAAACTCATCCTTGACTTCGACAAAGAATATCCTGACGCAAAAACGATTCTTCTGGACAAAAACTACCGCAGCACTCCTGAAATCCTTGCGGCCTCGAATTCACTCATCAGCAAAAACAAGGTGCGCTACCCGAAGACGCTTATGGCAACATGTCCGTCGAACAAAAAACCGCTCTACTTCCATGCCGAAAGCGACACTGCCGAAGCGGAATGGATATGCAGGAAAATATCGGAGCTCGTCAAAAAAGGAGACGGAAAATCCCCTGGAAAAATCCGCCACAGGGACATCGCCGTTTTGTACCGTTCGCATTTCCTGAGCCGTTCATTGGAGGAGGCTTTCATCAAAAACGACATTCCCTACCGTATACTCGCCGGAACCGAATTCTACGGACGCAAGGAAATAAAGGATGCCATCTGCTATCTGAGGATGCTCACCGCCAGGGACGACACCGCTTTCTTCAGGACAATCAACACACCCTCGCGGAAAATCGGAAAGACAAAACAGAAATTCATCCGGGAATATGCAGAGAGCCACAATTGTTCGGCATACACGGCATTGAAGGAAAATGTCTCGACGGCGATGTTCAAGGGAACAGGGGCAAAGGCATACATACAGGCGATAGAGTCAGTGACCGACATGCTCCCTCATCCTGAAAGCAGTGCACCGATGATTCACACTCAGGCAAAACTGGGAGACATTTTTCAGGCGGTTCTTGACCGCAGCGGCTACGAGGCATTCCTCCGTCTGGAAGCGGACCAGGACAGGCTTGACAATGTGGCGGAACTGAAACGGGCGGTCAACGAAGCAGGCCTCGACGATGATACCACGCTTGAGAGTTTTCTGCAGCATATTGCGCTTTTCACCGACCTGGATAGGAATGATGACTATGATGCCGTCAAGATGCTTACAATCCACGCGGCAAAAGGAATGGAATTCCCGTATGTCTTTTTGTGCGGAATGAACGAGGGAATTTTCCCCAGCCGCAAGGTGCAGACCCCGGAGGAGATGGAAGAGGAAAGACGGATTGCCTACGTTGCGATGACAAGGGCAAAGACAAGGCTTTTTTTGAGCGATGCCGAGGGAAAGGCAAACGACGGAATCTTCAAATATCCCAGCCGGTTCATCTTCGACGCGGGAATTGAAAATCTCGAACTTGAAAAGGATTTGGATGAAGGGCTTGTGGAGCAGGCAAGAAAAATCATCACTTATGACGAGCGCCGCCTTGAGAAGATGAAATCTCTTTTTTCCGTCGGAGACAGAGTGCGGCATCCGGCATTCGGGGAGGGGTCAGTCACTTTGGTGAACACGGCCGCATTCTGCTACACAATAAAGTTCGACTCCCTCGCAACCGAACGCAGCATACAATTCACAGCAAGGCTGGAGAGGATTTAAGCCGCAGACTTTTGGTTTCTTTCATTTTGCCTTCTTGAGATAAGCCTTGATGGCGTCGTACACGGGTTTTTTGTTCATATTGCTGTCGTAGATGCATCCGTGTCCGTAGCCGGGGAATGTGCCCGGAATCCAGCTCTGTCCGTCGCCCAGTCCCCAGACGATGAAACTCTTCACGTTCTTTTCGGTCAGTGCAATGTCAAGGAGCGCAAGGTAGATGTCCTCCTGCTTTTTGATTTCAGCCGGGTCGTCCGCTTTTGTGTCTGGAATCCGCACGTCGATTTCGCTGAAGGATATGTCGATTCCGAGTTCTCCGTAGCGTCTCACATTTTCGCGTATGGCCTCTTTGTCGAAGGGAAGGTCCGTGGCAAGGTGAAGCTGCATTCCCACTCCGTCAACAGGGACTCCGCTTTCAACGTATTTTTTCACGAGATTGTACATGGCATCAGCCTTTGCATATCCCTTGCTTTCGTTGTTGTATTCGTTCAGATAGAGTTTTGCCTGCGGGTCTGCCTTGCGGGCTGTTTTGAGTGCGTGCGCAATGTAGTCTTCGCCCATCAGATTGTACCAGAGCGTTTTTCTGAAGGAGCCGTCTTCCTCGAACATCTCATTCACGACATCGTAGTATTTGATGCGGCCCTTGTAGCGCTCCATGATTGTGGTGATGTGTTCCTCCATGCGCTCGGCGGCCTGTTCCTTAGTCTTCATGCCCATGAGGAAGGGGGAATTCTGATTGTGCCAGAAAAGCGTGTGCCACTTCAGGTTGATTTTGTTGTTCTCTGCGAATTCAAGAGCTTTGTCCACATCGCCCCAGTTCCAGAATTTTGCGTTGGGACGGAGGTTTGCCCATTTCATTGAATTCTCGCATACGATGACGCTGGAGAATTCCTTCAGTCTTTCCTGTCCTTCGGGAGAGTAGATTTCAGATGCGAATGCAGTGCCTATGTCGAGATTGTGTTTTGCCGCCATTTCAGGAATGGATTTTTCTCCGCATGACGTGAGGCAGACTGCTCCGGCAACGAGGCATAAGGCGATTAAACTGGGTTTCATAAAAAGACTCCTTTGAGATGTGTATGCCTTAATGATAAACCCGATTCGTACCCGTGTCAAACATTTGGGGATAGGGTGTTTTCCATATACGAAAGAACTCCAGAAAAAGCTGAAGATTAACTCTGTCTCCTCTCTTATGGAAAATTTCCCTTTCCTGTGCTATAATTTTTACATGAACAATCGATTTCTGCCCATCGGCATTCAGGATTTTGAAAAACTCCGCACTTTCAACAATGTGTATGTTGATAAGACTCGGTACATTTACGAGCTTGCCCGCACCAGCAGTCCCTATTTTTTGAGCCGTCCCCGCAGATTCGGAAAGAGCCTTTTGCTTTCAACGATGGAATATTATTTCCGCGGTAAAAAAGATTTGTTCAAGGGGCTTGCCATCGAAAATATGGAAAAGGACTGGGTGGAATATCCTGTCGTAAAAATCAGTTTTGGGGCGAACAGCTATGCGACGCACGACAAACTCCTCAGTGTTCTCGATGATATGCTGAATGATTTGGAGACAAAATTCGGATTTGAAAAAAATTCGGAAGACCCCGCAATACGGCTTAAACATTTGATTCAGTCTGCTAATGAAAAGACCGGCAAGCAGGTCGTCATCCTAATCGACGAATACGACAAGCCGATTTTAGACGCACTCTACACCGAATACGAGGAGCAGAACCGTCAGGAACTGCGGAGCTTCTACAGTCCGCTGAAGGACTGCGATCAGTACATCCGCTTTCTTTTCATCACGGGAATTACGAAGGTCAGCCATGTGAACATTTTTTCAGGACTGAACCAGCTCAATGACATCAGCCTCACTCAAAGCTATTCTTCAATCTGCGGCGTTTCGGAAAGTGAGCTGGAAAAGTATTTCATGCCGGAGATTGAAGCCCTCGCCCAAAGCCAGGAAATGAGCCTTGAGGAAACGAAGGCCAAACTCGCCCAGATGTACGACGGCTACCACTTCACCCACAATGTTGAGGGCGTTTATAATCCTTTCTGTCTTTTAAAGTGTTTTTCCGACAAGGATTTCGGCTCATACTGGTTTGAAAGCGGTATGCCTTCTCTTCTCGTAAAGACCTTGCAGAATCAGCCGCTGGAGCTTACCACAATAATCAACGGACGGAAGGCAAAGGAAGATCAGTTCAAGAATTACGCCCCTGACTCAAAGAACATGCTCCCGGTCATTTATCAGAGCGGCTACCTTACGATTAAGGATTTTGACAAGGCAAAAAGAATTTACACGCTGGACTTTCCAAACCGTGAGATTGAAGACGGATTCATCAACATCCTCTTGAAAAAATTCGTGACTGTTCCTTATGACGATTTGGGACTTGCCATAGGAAATTTGTGCGATGCCCTTGAACTTCATGATTTGGACAAAGCCCTGAACATCATTAAGTCCGCCATAGCAGACCTTCCCACCGTGGTCAAAAAGGACATGTGCGAGAACTACTACGAGCCCGTCACCCATTTGATGTTCCGCATGACAGGCTGGCGCGTGGTCTCTGAACTGCAGAATGTCTGCGGACGGAGCGATGTCGTGGTGGCCTCGAAAGACAGCGTTTTCATCTTCGAGCTTAAGATGGATAAGGGGCGGTCATTCGATCAGGTCGCGGAAGAAGCCCTGACCCAGATTGACGCCAACGGCTATTCACAAAGATTTTCCGTCAGCGGGAAAGCCATGTACAAAGTCGCCCTTGTTTTCTCCAGCGAGGGGAAGGGGCTTTTGGGCTGGAAGGTGAGGGAATAACGCAGGATGGGGCTGACCAAAAAGTATTGTCATGCTGAATTT
>DGXM01000162.1:0-3152 GCA_002396325.1 Treponema sp. UBA4232 | reverse complement strand
AAACGAGTTCGGAATGACGCTATGCAACGAACTTTTTGGTCAGCTCCATGACGGCTTTTGTCTGCATGACGGAACTTGCCGGCAATGGTGATGCGTCAAAAAAAATACATCCATCCTGCGGGTGCATATGCCCGGGGTGTTTTCCGTGGATTTGCAAAAAAAAAGGACTCCCGCTTTTTGGGCGGAAGTCCTCTGTCGGCCTGTGTGTAAATATAGAAGAAAATGACTTATTTCTTCGTGACTCCGGCCATTTCCTCGGGGTGGAACACTTCGTCGAATTTTTCCGCCGTAAGGAAGCCCAGCTGCACGCATGCGTCCTTCAAGGAGATGTTTTCCTCATAGGCCTTGTGGCTTGTCTTTGCGGCGTTCTCGTATCCGATGTACGGGTTGAGTGCGGTGACGAGCATGAGGGAGTTGTAGAGGTTGAAGTGCATCTTTTCCTTGTTGGCGGTGATTCCCACGGCGCAGTTGTTGTTAAAGCTCACAATCACTTCTGCCAAAAGGCGCACTGACTGAAGGAAGTTGTATGCGATCACAGGCATGAATACGTTGAGTTCGAAATTGCCCTGGCTTGCGGCCATTCCGACTGCGGCATCGTTTCCCATAACCTGAACGGCCACCATTGTCATTGCCTCGCACTGTGTGGGGTTCACCTTTCCCGGCATGATTGATGAGCCGGGTTCGTTTTCCGGAATATGAATCTCACCGAGTCCGTCGCGGGGACCTGAGGCGAGCCATCTTACATCGTTTGCAATCTTCATGCAGTCTGCGGCGAGCGCCTTGAGTGCTCCGTGTGCGAAAACGATTTCGTCCTTGCTGGTGAGTGCGTGGAATTTGTTCGGGGCCGTGATGAAGTCTTTTCCTGTGAGTTCGGAGACTTTCTGTGCCACGAGGGTGTCGAATCCCTTGGGTGCGTTGAGTCCTGTTCCGACTGCGGTTCCGCCGAGGGCCAGCTGCTTGAGGTACGGAAGGGAAGATGCGAGCATTTCCTTGTCGCGCTCAAGGGATGTCCTCCAGCCTGAGATTTCCTGGCTGAACTGGATCGGCACTGCGTCCTGGAGATGTGTGCGGCCTGATTTCACGATGCCCTCGTTGACCTTCTCGAGCTTTTTGAATGTGTCCACGAGGAGGTCGATTGCGGGGAAGAGTTTGTCTTCAACTTCAACCACGGCCGCAATGTGCATTGCGGTGGGGAATGTGTCGTTGGAGGACTGGCTCATGTTGATGTCGTCGTTGGGGTGGCAGAGCTTCTTTCCGGCAATCTGGTTCGCGCGGTTTGCGATGACTTCGTTGGTGTTCATGTTGCTCTGCGTTCCGCTTCCGGTCTGCCATACCACAAGCGGGAAGTTTTCGTTGAGGCTTCCTGAAATCACTTCGTCGCAGGCCTTTGTGATGGCATCAACTTTTTCGGATGTCATCTTTTCCGGCTTCAATGCGTTGTTTGCAAGGGCGGCGGCTTTTTTGAGATATCCGAATGCCTTGGTGATTTCGCGGGGCATGGTCTCGATTCCTACTCCGATGAGGAAGTTCTCGTGGCTTCTTTCAGTCTGTGCTCCCCAGAGTTTGTCTGCGGGTACTTTGACTTCGCCCATTGAGTCGTGCTCTATTCTGTATTCCATTTGTTTCTCCATGTAATGCGGTGTGTTGAATGAAGGCTACGCGGGATTGCAGGGGCCGGCCGCAGGCCGGTTGCCGTCAGGCAATGGAGCGGGAGCGGAACCCCGGAAAGCCCGTTTTATTTGCGATGTGCGGTTCCTGAAGAGGACGGTCGGTGAAAGATGCCGTGCCGTCCTGTCCGGAAAAAATCAGAAGTGCAGCTGTCCGATGATGTCTTTCAAAGTGTCTGCGCTCTTTTTGAGGGAAACGATTTCGGCGTCGGTGAGGGGAGCCACCATGCGGTTTTTGATTCCGTTTCCACCCACTTCCGTGAGGATGCTCAGACACACGTCGCTGATTCCATACTCGCCCTCAAGCATTGATGAGACTGTAAGAAGCGAGTCTTTTCCTGCGGTGAGACAGTTGCAGAGCTGTGTGACCGTTGCGCCGATTCCGTAGTTTGTGCATCCTTTTGCCTTGATAATGATTCCGCCCGATTTTCTGACGTAATCTTCGATTTCGTTATGGTTCAGCGCGGGAAGGTTTCGGCCTTCGGCACAGGCGGCGTATTTGTCGACGGGGATGGTTCCGATGTTTGCAAGCGACCACGGTACGAAAGATGAATCTCCGTGCTCACCGAAGACGTATGCGTGCACATTCACGGGGGCCACGTTGTATGTGTCTGCAAGGCATGTGCGCAGGCGTGCGGTGTCGAGCATTGTTCCGGTTCCGAAGATGTGGTTTGCAGGGATTCCCGAGTACTTCACGAACTGGTATGTGAGGATGTCCACAGGGTTTGCAACAATGATGTAGTTTGCGTTCGGTGCGACTTTCGTGATTTGTGCCATTACGCTCTTTGTGATGTCAACGTTGATCTGTGCGAGGTCAAGGCGTGTCTGTCCGGGCTTTCTTGCCACTCCTGAAGTGAGGATGACCACGTCGGAGTCTTTTGCGTCCGCATAATCGCCCTCGTGGATGTTGATGGCCTTGGTATAGGGGGTTCCCTGTCTCATGTCCATGGCCTCTCCCATTGCACGTTCCTTGTTGATGTCAATGAGAACGATTTCTGATGCCACGCCCTTTACGATGAGTGCATAAGCTGCGGTTGAACCGACCTGTCCGGCTCCGATGATTGTGATTTTGTTAGCCATTTTAATCTCCTGTGCGGCGGTTACATTGATATTTGTAAGATGAAGGCCCAAGAGCCTTTGAATATCTCCGACATTCATTTCCATTATACTTCAAAAAACCGCCTGTGTTAATACCCTGTCTGTAAAAAATTGAATTTTTCAGGATGCGCGGGAGTCCGTTTTTTTTCCGGGCCCCCGGATGTCTACGGTCTGAGTCCCTGGATGAAAATAACGAGGATGAGAACGGGAAGGACGAAAAGGAAGTAGTATTTCATCCACTTGGGAATCTTTACGCCTTTTCCGGTGTTTGCCTCGGCCTGGTATTTGTCGAAGCCCCATCCCCATTTCAATACGCAGAAGAGCAGGAAGATCAGTGCGCCGACGGGAAGAAGGATGTTCGAAACGATGAAGTCCTCCGAGTCGAGG
>DGXM01000028.1:4718-6700 GCA_002396325.1 Treponema sp. UBA4232 | reverse complement strand
TGGAAATTGATAATTCGAAGTTTCCAATAAAATGCTTTGATTTTGATTATTGCTAAATGAAACCATATGTCAATTTCCTTGAGAATATATAAATTCATAAGCGCCTCAAGTAGCGGGTGTCCGCATAACAATGTTTTTTCACGGATGGGGCAGAAATAAAAAAAGACCCCTTTGGAAGGAGTCTTGAGAAGCGGTCCCTACGGGAGTTGAACCCATCTTTAAAGATTGAGAATCTTTCGTCCTAGCCGATAGACGAAGGGACCAATCAAACTTTCGAAACGGTGTAAACCGCTTGGTAGTTCCCCAAGGAGGATTCGAACCCCCACAGTCAGAACCAGAATCTGAAGTGCTACCATTACACAATCGGGGAATGTGATGTAGTGTTAATATATAAAATCCTAAGATTTTTGTCAAGCATCTTTTTTAAATTTTTTGATTTTTTTTTCAAGTCCTCCGCTGATTCAAAAGACCGGTATGTTCGAAAGGGCAATGGTCTTCAGGATATTCAGGATTATGCGGCAGCTGTCAGGGGTGAGTGTCTGGATGGAGTCGTTCGGGGTGTGGAAAAGCCTCCATGTTGCAGGCATGCGCTGTTTGTATCCGTATTCGGGGGTTGTGCTTTTCATGCGTTCCTTTTTTGAAGACTCCCTGTTCATAACGGCGGCCTCGAGGCTTTTGTCGCGTAGAAGTTCTCTGGCGTAAAGGGAGGCCTCCTCCGCGGGAAGCATTGTGATTGCAACGGCCGGTATCCCGCAGGCTAAAAATGATGCGTTGTCGCTGTAGGGCACTGGAAGACTCATCCATCTGCCGGGGCAGGATCTTCTGAGTATGTCCTGGGTACGGTTTAAGAGATCGGTGAAATCATCTGCGAATTTTTTAGGAGTTTTTGGTGGAAGTTCCGTGCGTGAAAGAATGGGTACCTCGCCGCGTCCGCAGGAATCGAATACATACACGTCTCCGTCCGAAAGCCCCAGTCTTTTGAAGATTTGGGCAATACCGTAGGCACCCTGTTCGCTGACTCCCGTGTTCCATCCGAGCTCCTCGCCGTCCGTGAAGAAAATGCGCACGTTGTGGAAGGATTTCATCTCCTTTAATTCCACGGCCCAGTTCATGAGCATCCAGTCTGCGGCGGAATTGTCGTTTGCACCGGGGCTTCCCGCAACTCTGTCGTAGTGCGCGATGACGGTTTTTATCTTGAACTGAGGATTGTAGAACTGCGGTTCAAACTGAATCAGAATGTGGTTCTTGCCGTCTATGATTGTGCGGTGTGACACAATCCCATGTTCAAGGAGCCATTCCTGAATTAAGTCTGCCCGGTTTGCATCGCTGGCGATAAATTTACTGAAAAATTCGGAAGAAAAGTCCATACCTAAAGTGTCGGTAGGCTGGACGATTTTGTTGACTGGTGAAGGTACCGGAAGAGCTTTGTTTGGTAAAAGTCAGTTCCGGCACAATGATTTGAAACAGGTCTTTTAGTAGCTGCCCTGATCTCTGCGGTCGCTGCGGCCTGTGCGGCGTGGGCCTCTTGAGCGGTCGCGGTCTCCGTTGTTGAAGCGGGGTCTGCGTTCCTGCCTTTCTTCCGCAACGTTCACGCGGATTTTTCTTCCATCAAGCTCTTTGCCGTTCTGTGCGGAAATGGCATTGTCCGCATCTGCGTCATTTGCAAATTCAATAAATCCGAATCCTTTTGACTGCTGTGTGTCGCGGTCAACAATAAGATTTGCGGAAACCAATTCTCCGAACTGAGAGAAAACATTGCGCAATGTTTCTTCCGTTGTGGTGTAACTCAGGTTACCAACATAAACTCTTTTTGACATAGTGTCATCCTGCGCCGTCTACCGGCATGAGTAAAGTCGCCTCCGTTTGCACGAGGGGTACTGCGGCCGGAAATGAAGTTCAACCGCTGACTTTGACTTTATCTTAATTCAAAAAAATATTCAAGGTGTGTGTGGCTGGTGGACAGGGCTTCAGCATGAAACAAA
>DGXM01000028.1:0-4525 GCA_002396325.1 Treponema sp. UBA4232 | reverse complement strand
CTGATGCTGAAGCCCTGTTCTTTTCTAAAGGAAAATACTTTGTAAAGATTTATTCTAAAAAAAACTGAACCATCATTAGGACAAAGTTAATATCATGCTGAAGCCCCGGGCTGGCGGAGAATTTAGGCTAATAATTGCGAAGGGGTTTTCCGAAAATATATGTGGGGATTTTTGGTCCGTGGATTTTTCTGCGGATTGGGTGGCAGTGCCGGCCTTTGGTCTTTGTGCCGTAGGCCTGCTGAGACTGTGCTTACGCCCGATTGGAGGGCCTGCACAGCAGTTGCGGCTTTTAAGCCGTAATGGAGCGGAAGCGGAAGCCCGGAAAGCGGGTTTTACGGCAGCCTGCCCGCGGTGAGTTTGGCCTGCCGTTCTGAAGTCCTCTTTTTTTTTATTCGGGGATTTCTGCGTGGACCGGTGTTTTTTTTGTAATGAACTTTCTTTTTTAAGAAGGATGTGTTATAATGGGAATGGTTATGAAGAAAGAGGATTTTTACAGCTTGATGAAGGCGGTTCCAAAGGCGGAGCTGCATCTTCACGGCGAGGCTGTTATAAGCAATAAAACTATTCGTCAGCTTTACAAGAGTCGGTTCGGTAAGCCCATGCCAAAGGATGAGCTTGAGTCGTTGTGGGATTATGATGATTTGCCGGGATTTTTGGCCTCTTTTATTAAGATTCAGAATTTTTTCGTTGATGTGAATGACATTGAGTCTTATTTCCGTGATTTTGGAAGCTATATTGAAAAAAACAATATCGTTTACGTGGAGACTTTTTTTTCTCCCACTTCGCTGATGAGAAACGGTTTTGATTTTCATGATATGGCGACGAGGATTTCTGACGGTGTCAAGTGTGCCCGCGAGAAGTTCAATGCCACTGTGAAGGTGATTGTGGATGTGAGCCGTTCGTTCGGTCTTGAGAATGCGGAGCACAATCTTGATTTGGTTTTGGCGGAGAAAAATCCTGACATTATCGGAATCGGTTTGGGCGGCGATGAGGCAAAGGGGCCTGCACGTGATTATGCGTCTGTTTTCCAGCGGGCCAAGGCGGAGGGATTGCACAGGGTTGCCCATGCGGGTGAAACGGTGGACAGCTGGAGCATGAAGGACTGCATCAATCTGCTGGATGCCGAGAGAATCGGTCACGGTATTTCCGCCGCTTACGATGAGCCGTTTATGAAGGAACTTGCGGAAAAGCATTATCCGCTTGAAGTGAGCCCGACCAGCAATATTTTCACGAAGCATTATGTTTCGCGTTTCGAGGATCATCCTTTCAAAAAACTGTATGACAACGGCTGTTTCGTGAATCTGAATACCGATGATCCCACTTTCTTCAAGGTGGATTTGATTGACGAGTATTGGAATGTTTATTCAAAGTTGAATTTCAAACTGGACGACATTAAAAAAGTGGTGCTGAACGGATTCGAGGCGGCTTTTATGAGCGATGCGGAGAAACAGGGGTTCTACGATGCCGTGGAAAAGGCTTGGAATTCTTGGTTTGCGTCTCATCCTGACGTGAAGGCGTGTTGATTTTTCTGATTTTTTCTTGGTTTCAGGAGTTTTTTTATGAAGTGTTTCGGTTCTGCTGCTTTCAAGAGGATTTTTGCCTCTGTTTTGATTTGTGCGTTGGCTTCGGGGGCTGCTTTTGCGGCGTCGCTTAAAGACTCTCTCAGGTCTTTTCTGAAGAGCGGCAGCAGGATTGAGATTACTTTGACAGGTTCCGGAGATTCGGCGGTGGCTTCTATTTTTACGGTGATTCCCAGGGAGCAGGTTACGAGCGCGACAATCGTGAAGGCGGTTGATGAAGAGGAAGATTCTTTGTCGCTCATTATTTTTTTCAAAGACGTGGGTATTTTCGGCATGCTGAGCGACGCGCCGTTTTGTGCCGTTCCCATTGATTCAGCCCGTATTTCTTCCGATGCGGAGTTCAATCTGTTCATAAGCGTGGACGTGGAAGCCTGGGCTGAATGTATGGAGAATTTATCCAGAATGTGATAGTGCCGGCGCAGACTCTAAACGCTGCGGTTTTTCTCCACTGTGAATTCGAGCTTTGTTTCGCGGCCTGTCCAGTCTGTGGCTTTCAAAACGCCTTTTCCACTTTTTCCTGTGGTTTTCACGAAACATCCTGTGCATCCTCCTTTAAGGCTCACTGCTTTCGGTCCGACCACTTCTATTTCCCCCTCGGCGGCGAGAGTGACGGCTTCCTGGCAGTAGGGGAGAAGGTTTCCGTTTTCGTCTGAGGCCGTTATGCGTACAAGCTCCATGTCGTAGCTTTCTTCTTCGCGCAATGCGGTTCTGTAAGCACTCATTTTGAGGCGGACTTCTTTCGGCGGCGTGCGGATCAAGGTTTTCACCACTTTTCCGTTTTTCACGGCTTCGAATTTGTATGTGATTGCTGTACCGCCCCAGTTTCCAATGTATTTTCCGTAGAGCGACCTGAGTTTTCCTGGGTTTGTGACTCCTCGTATCCAGAGAGAGAGTCCTTTTACAAGATATTTCAGGGGGAGTTTGTCCAGACCGTATTTCTGCAGGGCAAAGAGCATCGTTTTCATTGCCTTGGAGTGTTTTTCCTTGATGCCGTCTTCATCCACGAGGCGGTGTCCCACGTAGTCGTCAATGAGGATCGGCCCGTGAGGAAGATTTTTGTACGGTGAGTCCGCTTTTGTGTATTCCTTTATGAAGATTCCGTTTACATACATTTTCACGGAGTCGGCGTTGGTGAGGATGTAAACGTTTCCTCTTGCGCCTCCGGGGTATTCACCTATGTCCATGCCGGAAGTGACGGAGAGAACGTCTCCAGTGGTGCTGCTTTCCGCCTGGCTCTGGTACACATAGGCCGCAGGTTTGGGATTCCTGAACTGGTCCATTACACCGTGGTAGCAGATGTAGTCACCGCTTCCGAAGTCCTTGTGCGTGTTGTAGTCGAAGGCGCACCATCCGCTGGAACCGGCAATGTCGTCGTAACCTGCAACTGTGTCCAGGACTTTTGCGTGGCGTACGGCGTGTTCCGTTCTGTGTGCCTCGCAGTCGAAGGTTTTGGTGGGGAACATGTGTCCGTTGTATTCGGTGATCATATAGCCTTTGTGTGTGTCGGTGACTTTCCTTTTGTGCAGTGCTCCGTCGTTGGGTCCGTGGAAGCTGAAGTCGTTGAAGGTGTACACGTCTTCCAGAAGATGACTGTTTTTCAGGTAGCGGACTCCTCCGGTGGGGCGGGTTTTGTCAAGTTCGTGGGCAAGGGCGTTTGTGCGCGTGTAAAATGCGTCGTCGTCAACAGATTCGTTTATGCGCACTCCCCAGATGAAGATTGAGGGGTGGTTCCTGTATTGCGTAATCATCTCGCGCACGTTTTCCACTGCCTGATTCTTCCATTTTTCATCTCCGATGTGCTGCCACCCTGGTATTTCGGTAAAGACAAGAAGGCCTATTTCATCGCAGCGGTTTATGAAGTGCTGACTCTGCGGATAGTGCGATGTGCGAACTTCGTTCAGTCCCAGTTCGTATTTCAGAATGTCGGCGTCTTCAATCTGCATGTTTTTCGGGGCGGCGTATCCAATGTATGGCCAGCTTTGGTGGCGGTTGAGTCCCCTGATTTTGATTTTTGTACCGTTCAGATAAAATCCCGTTTCATCAAATTTTATGTCGCGGAAACCGAATCTTGTGGTCTTTGTGTCGAGCACTTTTCCGTCGTCGCCAAGCAGTTCGGTGGTCACGGTGTAAAGTGCGGGATTGTCAATGCTCCATTGTGTGATTCCCGAGGCGTTTGCGGACGTGAGGCTGATTTTTTTCGAAGCGCCGGAAGTGATTTCTGCACAGGGATTGTCTTTGTCTCCCACTATGGGTGCGTTTACCGACGGCATTATTTTCTGGTGCAGGGAAAGTCCTGCGGGGATGTTTTCCGTGTTCAGGGTAATCTGCGAATTGAAGCGGTTCCCTTTGGTGGTTACGAAAACATCTTCTATATAAACGGGGTTTTTGATTTCCAGATAAACGTCGCGGTAGATGCCGCCGTAAGTCATATAGTCAATTACGAATCCGAACGGAGGAATGTTGAGGGATTCACGGCTGTCCACTTTCACTGCGAGTATGTTGCGCTTTCCCGCCGGGGCAAGATGGTCTGTCAAATCAACAGTAAAGGCTGTATATCCTGAATTGTGCACGAAAAGTTCCCTGCCGTTCAGATATACTGTGCTTTGGTGGGCGGCTCCCTCAATGGTCAGAAGCACTTTTTTTCCGTTCCATGCTTCGTCGGTGTCAAAAAATCTTCGATACAAACTGATTTTCTGGTAGATTTCGGCACTGAAATTGTTGAAAGGTGTCACTGCAACCGTATGAGGCAGCCTCACTTTTTCCATGCCGTCTGTGCCGCTTGAATTTACAAGCCCTTCTGAAAATACGGGGGAATAGTCCCAATCGTCGTTTAAGAAAATGGTGTCGCTCATTTTTCCAGTATACCACAGTTTGTTTTTTTTTGCAAAATCCTGCGGCCAGGGGCTCAGCATCCGTTCTGTTATTAGCGTTCAAAATGAGGCAGT
>DGXM01000066.1 GCA_002396325.1 Treponema sp. UBA4232 | reverse complement strand
AGTTTGCCACCCGGTGTCATTCAGAACCTGCTGCCGTCATTCCGGGCCTGACCCGGAATCTCTCCTGTACGAGAGATGCTGAAACAAGTTCAGCATGACGGTGTTCAATAGATGCTGAAATAAATTCAGGATGACAATACTTTTGGGACATCCCCTCCTTGCTTTTTTCCTGCGTCCCACTGTCTCATTTTGAACGCTAATAACAGAACGGATGCTGAAGCCTTGGATGAATAAATCACTCTCGACTTTTAAAGATATTTGTAGTATTATTGTACATAGAAACAATTTTCGGCAGGAAGAGTTATGAGGACAAAAAACACAGAATCTTTGGAAAATGAACAGAATAATGATGCCATAGAAGAAATATGCGGTCTGCTTGCCGACATTCAGGATAAACAGCTCATCCACGGCTTTTTCGAATGTCTTTTCACAAAAGCTGAACTGAAAGACTTTTCAAACAGGTGGCATCTGGTAAAAGAACTTGACGCAGGAACCACACAGAGGGAAATCGCAAGAAAATACGGCATGTCGCTCTGCAACATCACAAGAGGCTCTCGTGAAATGAAAAAGGAAAACTCCGCATTCAGACACGTGCTCGACATCCTGAAACAAAAAAAGGCCACCCGAGAAGAGTGACCTTTGATTCATCGAAACCGTTTCCACCCTAAAGGAGTGCGAACTGAGACGAATAGAGTTTGTAGTACGGTCCCAGATGAGACATAAGTTCGTAGTGTGCTCCGTGTTCCAAAATCTTTCCATGATCCACGTAAAAAATGGTGTCGCAGTTTTTGATTGTGGAAAGTCTGTGCGCAATGATGAAACTCGTCCGTCCGCACAAAAGCTTGTGAAGTCCACGCTGCAGGAGAATCTCGGTTTCAGTGTCTATCGAAGAAGTCGCTTCGTCAAGAATCAGAATCTTAGGATCGGCCAGAAGGGCGCGTGCAAAAGAAATGAGCTGCCTCTGTCCAACTGAAAGCCTTGAGCCGCGTTCGTTCACTTCCGTATTGTAACCGTCTTCCATTTCCATGATGAAGTCGTGGGCACATACGGTCTTTGCGGCCTCAACCACCTGTTCGTCAGTGGCCTCCATGTTTCCGTACCGTATGTTGTCCATAATCGTGCCTTTGAAAATAAAGCTGTCCTGCATCATCACGCCCATCTGAGTGCGCAGGGATTTTATGGTCACATCCTGAAGGTCATGTCCGTCCACAAGAATCTGTCCCGAATCAGGATTGTAAAAACGGCTCAAAAGATTCACAATGGTCGATTTTCCGGCTCCGGTCGGTCCTACAATCGCAACGCTTTCGCCGGGTTCTATCGTGAAGCTTATATCGTCAAGCACTTTCTTTTCCGACTCGTAACTGAAGTTGATGTTTTTGTACTCCACCTTTCCCGTAATCGGAGGAAGCTCCTTTGCGCCGGGTTTGTCTTTTACGGTAACAGGCTCGTTAATCGTCTCGAAGATGCGCTCCACGTATGAAACCGCGGTAAGGAGATTGTTGATGAAATCCGCAAGTGTCGTAATCGGCTGCCAGAAACGGCTTATGTATGCGGTGAATGCAATCAGCGTACCGACGGTCACTCCCGAAAATCCGGACTGAATCCACCGTATGCCCAGAACGTATGCCGCCACCATCGTCGCCGTGGAAATAATCTGCACGAAGGGTCCCATCAAAAATGAAATTGTAACAGCTTTGAGCCATGCCTTTCTGTATGCCCCGGACAGATTGTTGAAAATCTTTATGTTCTCTTCCTCGCGCACGAAAGACTGCGTAACCCGGATTCCGTTTATGCTTTCGGAGATGTAGGCATTCAGGTTGGACTGCTTGTTGCTCTGCGCACGCCACGCTTTTCTCTGTCTCTTTTTCAAGAAGAAAACATATGCAATGAAAATCGGGAAGCCGGCAAGAACCACCAGAGTCAGAGGCACGTTGATTGAGAACATAAAGATGATTATGAAAATGAGCGAGCACAAATCAGTGATGGTGTTCACCAGACCGTTTGAAAGAACGTCGGAAAGATTGTTCACATAGTTTACGATTCTCACTTGAATCTTTCCGTGGGGACGGGAATCAAAATAAGAAAACGGAAGCTTCAAAATATGCGTGAACAAATCGGAGCGCAGGTCGTGCACAATCCCCTGTCCAATCTTCGTCATTATGTTGATTTTGAATTTGAGCGCAAATGCCGTAAAAAGAGAAATTGCGAGAGTCGAAACGCCAAGAATCACCACAAGACGGAAATTCTTTTCAGGGATTGCCTTGTCCATAATAATCTTCAGAAAATACGGATACAACATTCCGAGTGCCGCTGTCATAAGCATAAGGACGATTACACCCGCCATTGCCTTTGCATGGGGTTTCACATATTTACCGAGACGCCTCAGCTGACCGAAGTCGTAGGTGTCTTCAAGACTTTCATCTATATCATATCTGTTTCTAGCCATTTCAGTTTCCTCCCTCGGATCCGGGGACTTCCTCTTCCGTATTGCCGTACTGATGCTGATAGACCGAAGCATAATATCCGCCGGCCTTTACCAAATCAGCATGCGTTCCTCTCTCGATGATTTTTCCGTCGTTCATAACAAGAATCTGATCACAGTCTTTTACAGAAGAAATGCGGTAGGCAATCACAAAGAGGGTTCTATTCGCCGCAACTGATTTCAAGGCTGTCTGGATCTGAGTCTCTGTCTCCATATCAACGGCACTGGTCGTGTCATCAAGTATGATGATGGGAGGATCTTTCAAAAGTGCACGGGCAAGCGATATTCTCTGCTTTTGTCCGCCGGAGAGCCCCACACCGCGTTCTCCAACCATCGTGTCGTAACCTTCCGGCATTTCGCGTATGAATCCGTCGGCATCTGCAAGTTTTGCAACAGCCTCCACTTTTTCAAACGGGCAGTCTGGATCTCCGTACGCAATGTTTCCTTCAATCGTGTCACTGAAAAGAAACACGTCCTGCATTGCCATTCCGATGTTTTCACGAAGATTGTACATATTCATTTCGCGCACGTCAGTTCCGTCAACATAAACATGGCCCGACGTCACATCGTAGAATCTGCACAGAAGATTCATTACCGTGGTTTTTCCGCTTCCGGTGTTTCCGAGAATTCCAACGGAATGTCCCTTTTCCACTTTGAAGCAGATGTCTTTCAAAATCTCTTCGCCGTGGGTGGAATAATTCACGTGGTCGAATTCCACTGTGCCTTCGATGTGCTGCTTTTCAACAGGATGCTCGGGAAGTTTTATATCGGGTTCGGCGGTAAAGGTCTTGTAGATTTTGTCAATCGACGCCTTGAATCTCATCACGTCGTTGATAAGCCATCCCAGCATACGAAGCGGGTTCGTGAGCATCCACAGATAGCCGTTTACAGTGACAAAGTCTCCCATCGTCATCTCGCCTTTTATGGTCAGGTAGCCTCCGTAAATCATCAGAATCACGTTTATCACGGTTCCAAGGAATTCGAAAATGGGCACATACTTCTGCCATATTTTAGATGCGTTGATTTCACTTGCACGGAAGGCCGCATTTTCCTTTTCAAAACGGTTGAACTCAAATCCTTCCTTTGCGAATGCGCGCACAACACGGTTGGCGGCAATATGCTCCTGCACGTATGCATTGAGACTCGAAAAACACTGGCGCACTCCGGCAAATGCGGGACCCACCGCCATCATCTGCTTGTACACAAAAAATGCGCTTATGGGGAGAACCACCACAAACATCAATGCCAGCTTCACGTTCACAAAGAAAATCATCACCACGGCGGAAAAGAGCCATATAAGATTTCTGAACACGTTGTAAATAACGAAAGCCACGAAATGACGCACTGCATCCATGTCTCCCGTCTGGCGACTCATCAAATCTCCTGTGCGGTTGTTATTGTAAAATGTGAAATCCTCGCGCAAAAGCTTGCGGTACACAGCGTCCCTCATATCAAAAAGCACACCCTGGCTGGACCTCTCAAAAAGCATCTGTGCAAGATACTGGAATCCTTCACGGAACACAGAAACCCCGAGAAGGATAGCCATGCAGGGCCAGAGAAAGCGGTACTCCTTTCCCATAATCACACGATCAACAACGAAGCCTGAAACCTTGGGATTTATCACGGACATAACCGACACTACAGTTATGATGATGAGTCCGACCACCATCTTAAGACTGTGTTTTTTCAAGAATGAATTGAACCATTTGAATGAAGTCATACTTTCGCTTTTAACATATCCAAAGCAAAAAAGCAAGTGTTTTTTACTATTTAAGCGTTTTTACCGATGCATTGAAATTTCTTCAGATTCGTGTTATATTCAATGGTGGATTTTATAGGAAATCGGTCAAAAGGAGCCGACCCAAAAGTATTGTCATGCTGAACTTGTTTCAGCATCTGCGCTAGATATAGTGCATAGATTCCGAAACGAGTTCGGAATGACACTAGCGAGTTCGGAATGACACTAGGCGGTAAACTTATTGGTCAGTCCTGTAACAGTTTGAGGAAATCCTTGTTTATTAAGGGAGGATGTTTTATGAAGATTAAGAATTATTCAGCATGGATGGCAGTTGCCCTGGCCGCACTTATGCCCCTTGCAGCACAGAATGAGAATACACCCGCGGAAGATTTGTTCATCTCTGTCCAGGCGGAAGATGTAAAATCCGAGGAAAGCGGTGCCCCGGTGAAAGCTGAAGCAAAACAGGAAAAGACTGTCATACCCGCAGTTCCCGTAGAGGAAGAAAAAGCTCCAGCCGCAAAAGAAGAGCCCCCGGCCGCAGAGGAGGATTCCAAAGCAGACTCAATGTCTCCGTCTAAAGATGTCACGGTTTCTGAAGAGGCTGCCGTCTCAAGCGCGCTTTTTTCCGCTGAAGCAAAACAGGAAAAGACTGTCATACCCGCAGTTCCCGTAGAGGAAGAAAAAGCTCCAGCCGCAAAAGAAGAGCCCCCGGCCGCAGCCCCGAAACCCACAAAGCAGGACAAGGTTTTAAGCGAACTTGCAAGGGAAACAGACAAACGCGTGCAGGAGATTCTTTCTCGCACAAATATTTCAGAGCCTGCATCCACTTCAATTCAGACAATCGAAAGCCTGAAGCAGAGACTCGCCGCGCTTGAAATGCAGTCGAAACCATCCCCGGAACTGATGCAGAAACTCAGGGACGAAATGGAAGCGGAGATTCAGGCCAGACGGAACGAAGAAGCAAGACTTGCAGAACTTCAGGGC
>DGXM01000119.1 GCA_002396325.1 Treponema sp. UBA4232 | reverse complement strand
CTTTATTTCGACGCAGAGCGTCGGTGTATTGAACCTTCCGCACGAATAAAGAGAAAACGAATCCGTAATGATTTTTGGAGGAATATATATGGAAAACAAAATCACAGAAAATACTTCAAAGGATTTTGATGCGGCAATTAAAAATGCAGACTCGAATTCAATCTACAAATCAAGAAGAGAAAAAATCTCTGCATATCTTCAGGAAAAGAAAATCGGAGCGGCGGTTTTCATTGATTCAGAAGACAGACGTGAACCTGCCCTGCGCTATCTCACAGGACACCCGACGGATGCGGTTCTTGTCATCTGCGACAACGGAAAATCCGTGCTGAGTCCCTGGGACGAAAATCTTGCGGCACAAAAAGCTTATGCTGACGAAGTGATTCCATTCACATCATTTCAAAGAGATTCTGTGATTGCAGTAAAGGAAATTCTTGAAAAATCATCCTGCGCACAAAAGACTCTCGCGCTTTCTCCCGCCACGACTTTCATCGACCACAGGAAATTTTCTGAAGCGATGGAAGGATGGCAGATTGAATGTAAAGAAGATTCCGTGCATGAATACACCGGGCAGATGAGGGCACAGAAAGACGAATACGAAATTGCCTGTACAAGAAAAGCGTGTGCCATAACTTCCGCAATGACAGACATCATCGAACGGAAATTGATAAGCGGGGAATTTGCAACAGAAGCCGATGTTGCACTTTTCATTGAAAGAGAACTCAGAATCCAAGGATGTGAAAGAACAAGTTTCGATACTCTTGCCGCAGGACCCGGACGAAGTTTTGCAATCCACGCATTTCCCGGATACACAGGAGGAGCATGGGGCAGCAAAGGCCTTTCAATTCTTGACTACGGAGTATGTTACGAAGGATATGCAAGCGACTGCACAATCACCGTTGCAAGGGGCCCGTTGAGCAGAGAGCAGACCGAGATTCTGGATTTGGTGCAAAAAGCGGCAGATGAATGTATAAATCTTTACAAACCGGGAATGAAAATCCACGATGCTTCACAGCACTGCGATGATATTTTTGCAGAGGCAGGAAAATCAATGCCGCACAGTCTCGGGCACGGAACAGGTCTTGAAATTCACGAAGCTCCTTTTATCAGCATGAGGACTTCGGAAGATAAACTGTTCATGCCGGGAAATATTGTCACGCTGGAACCCGGGCTTTACGACAGCAGACTTGGAGGATGCCGCTTGGAAAACGACGTGCTGATTACCGAGAGCGGAAACGTTGTGCTCACAAACTCCCGGATAATCAGACTTTGATTTTTACAGGCAGGCCGAATCAACAATCAGCCTAAAAGTTTTTGAATTGTGATGTCGATTTCTTCCTGAAGTGAAAGAGCAATGTTTCGGTCAGGCAAAGAAGGCAGAAGAGTCTTTATGTAGACCAGCATATTGCGCACGGCTTCGTTGGAGATATCGACATCGACATCGTTGAGATTCAGATTATCGCGGATTTTCTGGGCCTCTTTCAAAAGTCCGAATACTCCGCTGCATTTTCTAATCAGATATTCAAGCTGGAGATTCACTTTGCTTTCAAGGAAGGCGGTCTTTTTGTCCAACGGAAGATATGTGCTCAAATCCTTGAGTTTCAAAAACAAGTCTGCAGAAAGCTGGAGAGGTTCTTCTTCAAATGAACTATCCGAAGCGGGCTGTTCCTCTTCAGAAGCAGTTTCCTCCTCCTCAGTATTTTCCTCAACTTCAGGCATTACCGCAGCGAATGGATTTTCTTCTGTGTCAGGATCGGCTCCTTCAAAAGGTTCTTCATCCGCAACAGGCTCATCTTCCGAGAAAAGATCAACATTGGAAATCTCCGTTTCATTTTCTTCGCCGGAAGGTTCAGTTTCTTCATCGAAAACAAAATCTTCGTCCGTGGATTCGGCGGAATCATCGCTTTCTATTTCTTCTGCACTGTCCACAAAAACGACATCATCTTCATCGTCATCATCAAGGGAAGATATTTCCGTTTCATCCGCGCTGAACACATCCTCTTCGGAAGAATCCTCCTCGGCAAAGACATCTTCCGGCCCGGAACTTTCCACTGTTTCATCTGATGATTCAAGAACCAAAGTGTCATCATCTTCGGAAGTGCTTTCGATTCCAGGCTCAGGCATTGAAGTCTCAAAACCGTAGTCATCTTCAAGTACATCAGTTTCGTCCGAATCCTCTGCTGGAGGAGTATACAACGGACTTGATTTGAAATCGAAATCATCGTCAGCAGAAAAATCCTCTTCTTCAGCTTTCTTTTTTGTCTCTTCAGATTTTTGTGACGGTTTTGACGGAGCAGGTTTTCTTGCCGGTGCAGGGTCCTCATCTTCCGGCTCATCCCATCCGTCAGAAAGTTCCATGGTCTGTGACGGCGTTGTTTTTGCAGTTCCCTTCACATCTTCTTCCATAAACGAACTGTCCATAAGACTTTCAACAGGAGCACCAGGAGCTGCGGAAACAGTCTGTCCTGTCTGACCGAAAAAGTCTTCGTCATCGAGGATTGAATCTGATGCGGGAATCAGATTGTCGAACGAAGTATCCGTACTGTTGCTTGCCTGAAGCTCATCATCAAGACGGCGGTCAAAAGGAGAGCCTCCGCTGTTGTCTTCGTGGGTAAGATTTTCAAATGTGAATCCACGGTTTGAATGCCGCACCATATCCTCGGCGGAAAGTCTTTGATTCATGTCGGAGAAATCAATGCGCGGTTCAATGTCATCGTCAACAGAAATCAAATCTGCTTCAGGAAGCCTCATTCCTTCTTCATGCACGGCTCCACCCACGCCATTTCCGGAAGACGCAGATGAATTGTAATCTTCATTCTGAGCGATTTCCTCCATTTTGAGAGTGACACGTTCGATGCCGCGCTGGTACAATTTGTTTTCCATATCAATGTCGGCAAGCTGTTTGTACTGATCAAGAGCTTCCTGATAGCGGGAAAGTTTTTCGTAGTTTTCTGCAAGAAGATTCGAGGCACGTGAAGACGGAGAGTTGGTTTCAAGATAACGCTTGATGTTTGTCTCTGCTTTTTCGAATTGTCCCTTCTGATGATAACGGCGGGCACTGTCAATCACATACTCATTGTAAAGAGGATCGATTTCCCTGATCCGCTTGAAACATCCTTCGGCTTTTGCTTCGAGTCCGCAACAGATGTAATACTGCCCCAGAAGATTCAAAGTCTGCACGTCATCAGGATTCAAGTCCCAAACTTCTTTTATCTTTTTTTTGGCGATATTCACTTTGTCGGCAGAAAGAAGAATATCGGCATACTGCTTGAGCATGGCACTGTTGTTTGGAGAAAGCTCTTCGTATTTCTGCATTGCCCGGATTGCTTCCTGCACTTTTCCGTTTTTTTCGTACACACTGGCAAGTGAGGAAATGGCACTTGTGCTTTCAGGATTTATTCTGATTGCTTCGATGTATTCATCTTCGGCATTGTCAAAATCACTTTGGATTGAATAAGCATCTCCCATCTTTTCATGCACGGCGGCGTTGTTGGGATTAAGTCTCACTGCCTGCGCAAGAAGGTCCGAGGCAAGGCGGCCATGATTTTTCTTCAAGAGCAAATCAGCATATCCATCGATTGCATCAAGCCAGCCCGGTTTTGAACGCAGAGCTGCCTCGTATTCTTTTTCGGCAAATTCCTCTGCCCCCTGTTTTTCATAACACTTTGCAAGATTAAGATGAAGAATCGGATGATTGGGATCCACCTTGAGTCCGCGCTGATATGATGCGATGGATTTTTCAAAATCCTTTTCTTCCGCATAGATTGAACCCAGATGATTGTAGGCAAGAACATCGTTTGAATTTTCCTCGACTACGGTATTGAAGCATTGGATTGCATCTTTGTTTTTTCCCATCAGTTTATATGTGAAACCGAGGTTGTAAAAAGTCTGAACATTGGACTCATCAGCAACAACCGCCTTTTCAAGAACGGAAATGGACTCATCGTATCTTTTCAATCTCCGGTAGATGGAACCGAGGCAGTTCAAGGCTTTTACATCGGAAGGATTTGCATTCACAATCTGATTGTAAAGAGGAATGGCCTGAGAATCGTTTCCCGAGCGCTGGTACAAATCTCCGAGAGCGTACAGAAGTTCCTCATTTTGAGAATCCTCACGCAGCAGATTTTTGTACAGACGTGCAGCCAAAGTATAGTCATGCGAAAGCACTGCGGAATGAGCCCGGTCGAGGGTCAACTTATAGGTAGAATCGTTCTCAGTCATATAATCCTCTCATTTTTGATTAGGCATCTCCAAAAACAAAAGCTTTTAGAAACTCCAGATTGTCATTTTCTAAGCGGTCTGGCATACACTTCCTTTGAAAGAGTACCCACAATCCTGTCGTCGTATTTTGAATATGTGGCAATCGCAAAATAATAAATCTTTCCGTTTTTGAGTCCCGTCAAAGTTACCTTTGCTGTATTTCCGACATTCACCGGAGACTGCCCCTGGTATGCTTCACGACCAAGGTACTCGCCCGGTCTCTCGCCGTAGTAAACGTAATATCCTCCGGCCGCATCATCAACAGAATAACTCCAGCTCAATGTGACCTGTCCGTTTCCCGGCTCTGCAATCAGAGTGAAAGGTGGAAGCGGTGACGGAACTTCCTGATAATGCACATCAATCTGAGTGACGGAAGGAGTCTTCGAACCGTTGCCATCGGGATAAAGTTCGACTGCAAGCTGGAAATAAAGGCCGCTCACATTTTCAATTTCTCCGTGGTTCGAAACGGGAATCCACTCCGGTTCGTTTTCATTCCAATTGAAATAGTTGTCACCGGCTCTGACATACATCACGACATCGGTCTGGGCAGGCTCGGATGTGACTGCATCAACACGGGTGAGGGATGCACAGCGGGATGCAAGAAGAGGACTTGTGACAAATCTACCGCCGGTCTTTCTGTATGAGTCATAGCGCAACTGTGCCGAAGATTCTGTTTTTGCGGAACGCTGAATGTGGAAGTCGTCTATACGGCCTGTGTACGAAGGACAAATCTCCATGTCTGCGGGAACACCGAGATACGGACTGTAAATTGAACCGCCGTGCTCACGTGAATTTGTCGTGGCATAACGCATATCCTCAAGGCGGCCGTCGATTCTGTATTCAATGAGGCCTGTGTCATCATCATAACTAAGGGAATGATGCGCCCACACATTCGGGATGATTGTTCTGGAACTTGAAACGGAAATCTCTCCGCCGTTTTCTTTGTAGCCGTTAAAGACATTCGTGAAATCCCAGCGCAGATGATTGTTGTAGAAGGAAGCTGAAATCATCTGGTAAAGCGGATAATTTCTTTCGGTGCGTGAAGACCGCCATGACAGAACGACCTCGCCGTTTTCCGCAATTGAAGGACAGAGCCAGAACTCAATCACGAAGGAACCTGTGAGCCCCGATTTTCCAAAAATCGAGGAAGGAGTGCCGGAAAGCCTGATGCCGCCCGTTCCCCTGCTCAATCCGGAGCCTGAGCCCATCTTTGCGGAAGATGAATACTGCATTTTGTTTTCTTCTATATTATAGTGGCCTGAAATGTCACCGAACTGTCTGTCTTCGAAATCCAAAAGCAGGTCTGTGGCATCGGAAACATTGCGTCCGTTTGTGTCAAGCTGTATGCAGTCGTAACCGTAGCGTCCGGAACCGATTTCAACTCCGTCCATCCGCTGTACCTGTGACCATCCGTCTTTACCGCCCAATGTTATGACTTTGTCTTCGGCAAAAACATTTCCCGAAATCAGTAGACAAACTGTCGCAAAAAAAAGTATTCTTTTTGTATGCATAGATCCGACCATCCGTTAGATTCATCACTTCAAGAGGAAGCCTCCCACGAGCCTCCCCGTTCTCTTTCACAGCCTGAAGAACAGTCTTCCCTTTCTTCACGGGAGATTCTGCACCAGACAGCCCTCAAAGCACCCTCCCAGAGCGGCGTCTATCTTTGGCGCAACGGGGAAGGAACCGTTATTTACGTCGGCAAGGCAAAGAGCCTTAAAAACCGTCTTTGTTCTTATTTTAGCGGAAACAAGGACATTAAGACAAGACTCTTGATAAGCCGTGCACGCAGCATTGAATACATAACAACAAACAACGAGTACGAGGCTTTTCTTTTGGAAAACAACCTCATAAAAAAATACACTCCGCGGTACAACATCAACCTGAAGGACGGAAAATCCTATCCTGTGCTCCGGGTGACGAACGAAGAGTACCCACGCATTTTCAAGACCAGGCGGATTATCCAGGACGGCTCAAAATATTTCGGCCCTTTTCCCGATGCCACCGCACTCGACACTTTCATTGAAACGCTTTACGAAATATATCCTCTCAGACACTGCCGCACGTTCCGCAAAAAAGCCTCGCCTTGCATGTATTATCACATAGGAAGATGTCTGGCTCCCTGCTGCAAAGAGGTTGCCCAATCCACCTATACTGAATTTATCGAAGAAATCTGTCCCCTACTTGAGAACAAAGGGAGTGAAACGGTCAAAAAACTTGAAACGGAAATGAAAGCCGCCGCCGCTCAACTTAATTTTGAAAAAGCCGGAAGATTGAGAGACGGTTTAAGAGCACTTTCAGTCTTGCGTAACCAGAATTCGGTGGAAGGATTCGACGGGGACGACAGAGACTATATTGCAAGCTGGAGCGAAGGAGAACTGGTCAGTTTCACAGTGCTCAAAATCCGCGGTGGAAAGCTTTTGGGACGCGACAATTACCGCACGGTGACTTTGAACGACGAAAGCGAAGTGGTGCCGGAATTCATGGGAGCCTATTACACCGAAAAAGACGAGATTCCACCGAAGATTTTCGTGATGACCGAAGACGGTATGGAGATTATGGCACGATGGTTCAGCGAAACATACAACGCAAAGACTTCAATTGTGCTTGTCGCCGACTCGATTCCACAGGCAGCTCTTCACAAAGCGGCAATGAACATGGCAAGGGAAAATGCTCACGAAGACATAATCCGCAGGATGAGGGAACGGGGAGACTTTCCCGCGATGGAGGAACTCAAAGAAGTGCTGGGACTTCCGGTTCTGCCTGTGCGCATAGAGGGATTCGACATTGCCCACATCGGAGGAAAATTTCCGGTTGCGTCTTTAATCAGCTTTTACAACGGAAACCCCGACAAAAAGAATTACAGATATTTCAGGCTGAAGACTACAGACCGTGCGATAGACGATTTCCAGTCGATGAGAGAGGCCACTTCCAGACGGTACTCACGGCTTTTGAATGAAGGGAAACCCCTGCCCGACCTGCTTTTGATAGACGGTGGAATTGGACAGGTGAATGCTGTAGACGGCGTACTGAAATCACTTGGCGCGGACATCCCGATTGCAGGACTTGCCAAACGCGACGAAGAGATTTGGAGACCGCATGCCTCAAAGCCAATCTGCCTGCCGAAACGAAGCGAGGGACTCAGACTTTTGCAGAGGGTACGGGATGAGACTCACAGATTTGCGACCAGCCGCAACCAGAACCTGAGGACAAAAGAAAACACCGTGACTCCATTTATAAAACTGCCCGGCATTGGAAAAGAAAGGGACAAACTCCTGATGAAAAAATACGGAACCCTTGAAGCACTGGCAAATGCCCCGGAAGCGGAAGTGGCGGAACTGCTCCACATGCGGGCGGATAAAACCACCGAACTTCTTATGGCGGCAAAAGTGGCCTTTGAAAAGCAGACGGAAAGAAAAGCAGACCAGATGCAGTCGCTTTCAGAGGCAGGAACCACATGGCAGAAAGCAGCCCACTACAAAATGGTGCAGGATCTTGCCCTTCTAGCCGGTGAAGACGATGATGACGGAAGCCTCGCGGCAGCCTCCCCCGCCCCGGATGAAGGAGAGTGAAGCAGGGGAATAATTTCAGGGATTCACAATGATGAAATTCCGCTGAAAGAAAGAACCGCGGTCTGCGACGAGTCAGCAGCATTTGTTATGGTCACGGTTTTTGACGAGGAGTCATAAACTGTGTTCCATGTGGTACCGTCCCGGAATGTAATGGCAGTGTGAGAGGCATTGAAAGTTCCATTCTGATGGCTGTTGAAAGTTTCAGACAGATTCTCGGATAAGCTCAAACTTGAGGAGATTTGCAGATTTGCATATTTAGAACTGCCATTATTGGACCAATTACCTGGTTGCTCATACCAAGACTTTGACGGATCGAAAACTGCACTGCTGTTAAACCCGACGTTGTTTTCAACTATTAAACCGCTATAATTATTAGCATACTCCACTGAATAAGTGTAGGTTCCAGAAACAAATTGTTGATCCGCAATCTTCCGAGCCTCGGCTTCAGCGTTCTGCTCACCGTAGGTGCATATTTCATCCCATGAGGCATTGGGATTTCCGGTCATATTGACTCCACCATGAGTTCTATAAAATTCCATAAACAGCTTCACGGCAGCGGCCTTCTTTTCTTCGTCAAGGGCTTTTGCCTGTGCGACGGCATCATCGGTAGGAGAAGTCCCAAGACCTTCAAAAACTCCCAGTGGAAGCAGTACTCTGTAGAGATCATCTTCTGTTTCTGTCGAGCCTCTCGATTCCATAATCGCAACGACTAACAGATTCTCAATTGTCTGGTTTGAGTTCACCTTGCGGAATGCTTTAAAACGCTCTAGAACAGCATTTTTATATACCTGAACCACATCGCTCTTTGTCATCCATGAGTACTGAACCGTTCCTGAAGAATCAGGCATTCCAAGTCTAATCTGAGTTGTGACAACGGAGACTTCCTGCTTTGCCGTGTCAAGATTTTTGATTGTGTATTTGGTTCCACCACCAGATATTGTCCTCGTTATTGAGTCTCCTTCGATGACGGTATGATCAGAATAATCTCCCGATGTGGAGCGGCTGCTGAACGATGTGACCGGAGGTATTGAAACGGCAATGTCGCAGGTCTTTGTCTCTCCGCCGTATGAAAGGGTTACGTTTGCAGAAGTGGAAACAACTCTTATGTCGCGGTAGATTGTAACATAATCGGGAGATACTGTTGTACTATAATAACTGTTCATGTCGGTGTAAATGCGCTTTTCACCAGCCCTCAGATGCCTTTCGTCAGCAACGGAATTCCAGTAGATTGAAACATTTTTTTGTGTACCGCTTCCATCGTTCACGGTTATCGACCCCGGCAACTGTATGCTCTGTGGGTAGTAAATCGAAGGATCTATAAGGGAATTGATTGTGGCCGAAAGATTTTCCACCGCCATATTCAGGATGTCGGCCGCTGTAATCACCTTTGCCTTCTGCATCACGCTCACGTTGAAAGTCTTTGCCGCAGTCTTTGTGCCGCATGAAAGGGTTGCCGTAAGAGTCACACTCGTTCTTCCACTGCCCTCTTCCGGTGAAACTTTTCCTGCCGCGCTTATTACCGACGGCTTACTTGAAGTCCATGCCACCGAGACTCCGCTGTAATCAGCCACGCTTGAAGGCAGTATGATTGAATCTGCGCTTGAAGGGAGACTTGAGTCGGAAAGAACGAGTTTGGTCTTTGCATTTTCAAGGTATGCGGCCCAGTCATTTTCTACTGTCACAGGGAAAGTCTTGGTCTCAGTTTTGCCTCCGTAAGTGAGCGTGGCTGTGAGAGTAACGGATGAAGTGCCGGATGCGGCAGGAGCCGAAACAATGCCCGCACCGCTTACGATGGATGAATTTGAACTTGCCCATGTCACGGAAACTCCGTCGTAGCCGGTAACGGAATTAGGAAGATTGATGGAAGTTGAGCCTGAGGAAACCGTGCTGCTTATGGAAAGCGCATTTTTCGCGGCGGCAAGATAGTTCGTGGGATCCTTTTGAACCGCCACGTTGAAAGTCTTTTTCGCAGTCGTTTCGCCGCAGCTAAGAGTTGCAGTAAGAGTCACGTTTGTGCTTCCGGTTCCGTGCTCGTGGATTATGGCTCCGGTGTTTGAAATGACGGAAGTTTTCCCTGAAGACCAGCTGACACTGACTCCCGTGTATCCAGAAATGCTTGTAGGCAGCGTGATTTCGTTCTCATCTGCGGGAACATCTGTGGGAATTGAAAGGGCTTCTTTTGCCTTGTTCACATAGAGTACAACATCATCGTACACTCTTACAGTGAAGACCTTCGTTTGAGGAGATGCACTGCCTTTTGTCAAAGTCGCCGTCATCGTCACGTCCTGGAAATCCTTTCCCGCCCTGTAAGTCACATTTCCATCGTCGGTGATGACGGATGCATTTTCAGAAACCCATGCCACATTCACGGCCACGGTTCCGCTCACTTTGTATGACGAGGGCAGGTCGATTCTTTCGGTGCCCGGATGCACTTCGCTTACAATGCTGAGTGCGGTCTTTGCGGATGAAACATAATCGGAATCGGAAACAGATGCGCCTACTTTTTTCACAAGCACATTGAATTCTCTGGTCTTGGTTTTGCCGTCATAAGAGATTTCCGCGGTAAGCTTTACGTTTTTGTCTTCGGATTCGGAATGAACGACATTTCCATCCGTACTGATTACAGAAGGACTGTCGGACTTCCATTTCACGGAAGCGGCACTGTAGCCCGGAACGGTAGATGGAAGGGAGATAGATGCGGTCTCTCCTTCAACAAGAGTCGTCACTGTAAGAGCAGTGTAAGCTTTTTCAAGATAGTCTGAGTCAGGCTGAACCGGAGTTTCAGTTCCCCCTGTACTTGACGCATTGCTACCGCCCACCTGCGGACAAGCGACAAACAGAATCAATGCAGAAAACACCAAGGGTAATGCATAATAGAATGTAGACTTTTTATTCGCGCGCATAGCACACTCCTCATAATTATCTACATTCCACTATACCCCCCCCCCTTAAAAGAATCTTAAATTTATATTGAAAATTATCTTTTTTCAGGGATTATTTTCATTCAGTCTGCAAGACACTTGTCAAGTTCGGCGGAAATTGCCTTTTTGTCGAGTTTCTGACCGATTATACAGAGCTTTATCATGCGGTCGCCCACTTTCTCATCCCACTCCTCCTGGATTTTGGGATTCTGGGCAAGGATTTCACGTCTCTCGCTTTCAGATGCGGCCGCAATCCACTGTCCGCTGTAGCCTGCCTGAATCTGGCGGCCCGAAGTCTCAAACACCCATGCCATCTCGGGCTCATCACTAAACCACATGAGTCCCTTGCAGCGGATGATGTTTTTGGGCCATCTTTCGGCAAAGTCGTCAAGCTTCTGGCGGTCAAAGGGCTTCCTGCGGTAATAGATGAATGTGCCGATTCCGTACTCATCCTCGGACTCCCCTTCGTGTCTGTGCTCATGGTGGTGATGATGATGTCCGTGCCCGTGTTCGTCATGGTCGTCGTCATCATCGTGGTGGTGATGATGTTCATGCTCGTGTTCGTCATGGTCGTGGTGGTGATGTTCGTGCTCGTCATCATCATCATCGTCGTCAACCTCGCCCTCTTCAAGCTGCTTGCACCAACCTGCGCTGGCATAAACGGTCTCAAAGTCAAAGCTGTGGGTTGAAAGAATCTCGCCTACATCAACCTTTCCGTGGTCTGTCTCGATAATCTTCACGCCGGGGTGGAGGGCTTCAATCACCTTGCGGACTTTCTTGAACTGATCCTCTGTGACCAAATCCTTCTTATTGATAACAAGTGTGGAACAGAACTCAATCTGCTGAACCAAAAGCGATTCAATATCCTCTTCGCCGCGGTCTTCCTTCAGCAGCATGTCTCCGCCTGCAAACTCATCCACCAGACGGGCAGCGTCAACAACACCGACCACATTGTCCAGGACTCCGTTTTTTATCGTAAGAAGTTCCTGTGCAATCGGCATGGGCTCGCACACACCGGAAGCCTCAATCAAAAGATAGTCGAACTTTCCGGTTTTGATAAGTTTTTCAATGTTCTGGGCCATCTCGCTCTTAAGCGTACAGCAGATGCATCCGTTTGTAAGCGGCACAATGCTTGAAGTGTCGGTAATCTTGGCACCGTCGGCAATCAGTTTGGCATCAACATTCACTTCGCCGATGTCATTCACGATGACGGCAACCTTGTAGCCTTTCTGATTGTTCAGAACCTGATTCAAAAGAGTTGTCTTTCCAGCTCCCAAATATCCGCAAAGCAAAGTAATGGGTACATTTTCCCTCGCCATAGCAAAACCTCTGTAAAAAAAAGCATTTCAACGTATGATTTGTACGTTTCTTTCCATATAAATATACTAAAATATTTGCAAATTGACTACATTTTTCAAAAAAACTTATCCGCGGTACTTTTTTATGACCACGCAACCGTTGTGGCCTCCGAATCCGAGAGACGCAGACGCAGCAGCCTCAATTTCAAGCGGAATTCCCTTGTTCGGGGTGTAATCCAAATCGCAGCCGCCTTCCACATCGGGATTGTCCAAGTTGATTGTGGGAGGAACGAAGCTGTCCTGAATTGCCTTGACGCAGAAAAGAGCCTCGATTGCACCTGCCGCACCGACAAGATGACCCGTCATGCTCTTTGTGGAAGAAATGTGCAGTTTTTTTGCATAATCACCGAAAACCAGCTTCAGCATACTTGATTCCATTGCATCGTTTGCATGGGTTGAAGTTCCGTGCGCATTGTAATACTGAATATCCTCGGGCTTCAGACCGGCGTCATCCAAAGCAGCCTTTACAGCCTTGGCGGCACCACTTCCATCAGGACGGGGAGCGGTAATGTGGTAGGCATCGCAGGAGGCACCGAATCCTGCCAACTCGGCATAAAT
>DGXM01000184.1 GCA_002396325.1 Treponema sp. UBA4232 | reverse complement strand
TGCGGATGCCTGCTTTGCGAGAGCTTCGATTACGTCGTCGGCCTCCCTTCTGCTCATCACGCGGGAGATTTTCAAAGTGTCATTTGTCTGCATCACTTTCGGATTTCCGTCATCGGTCTTTTCACCCCAGACTTGAATCACAGGATTACGCGGGTCACTCGGGTTCACATCGACAACCTGGGCAATCTTTCCGTTTGAAAGATAGACATATGCACCAATCGGATACAGCGAAAGACTATAGAGCAATGCCTTCAAAACAGTGGCGTCGTACTGATGGTTTTCATTCTTCAGCATCTCGGTCATTGCTTCGTAAGTTGTGCGGGCTTCCTTGAAATGACGCGGTGCAGTGATTGCCTCGAACGAACAGGCCGCTGCAATAATCTTTGCATAATAGGAAATCTTCGGTCCCTGCATATGACGTGGATAGCCGGTTCCATTTTCACGCTCGTGGTGATCCAAAACTCCCAGAAGAATCGGAAGTGAAAACCCCGCCTCCTTCAGGATATTGTAGCTTATAATCGGATGTGTGAGAATCTGATTTTTTTCTGCCACGGTGAGAGGTTTATTGTTCATATAAAGCTGCGGAGAAATTCTAAGCATTCCGATTTCGTGTAAAAGTGATGCCACGCCGAGTTCAACCAGTTTCGGAAATTCCATTTTGAGCTGAAGTCCGATTGTGATTGACAGAACCGTGGATCTCATACTGTGGAACACCTGGAAATTCTTATTGCGGTCTTCGATTGCCGGCGTCACGCGCAAAATGTAACGTCCGTTGGCTTTTATGAAATTGCACAACTCGCGGACGGTTCCGAAAATCTCGCCCTTGTTGAATTCCTTGTGGGTTGCATAGCGCGTAAAGACCCTGTTAATGTATTCGCAATAGGCATTGTAAACATCCTGCACCATTGCCATACGGTCTTTGTCGTTTGTGATTGATGATTTTTTTTCTTCGGCCAGGCGGAGGGCTTCTTGAATTTGCGGATAAACAGACTCCTTGGCTTCTTCGTCTTTTTTCTGTTCTTCAACAACCAGAGCCGTAACTTCTTCGGTCTTTGCAGAAATTTCCACTTTTTTCTGCTCAACTTCTTCTTTGGAAACAGGCACAGTAACACTAGTCTTTCCTTCAGATATCACCGCAGTAAAACTCCATTCAAGGAGTGCCCTGATTGTTTCCTGTGGCAAAGGACAGTTCGCGGGACAGATAATAAAGGTTTTGTCAAGCATTATGTCTGCGGGATACACATTATCAGCTTTCAAATCCGAGACTTTATATGTTTCCATAAATACCTCTCACCCCATTATCGGACAGCCACAACCGATTTTAAAGAGATTTCTGCATTTTCAAAAATGGAAACCCTTGGGGAGTTTCATTCCTTTAGGAAGTTTTCCTGCAAGCTGACTCATGTCCATGCCGCCAAGACCACCCATTCCACCGGCACCTCCCATCATCTGCTGCATCATCTTGGCCTGTGCGCCTCTGTTTCTGGAAAGTTTTTTCATTGTGAGCTTTGTTTTTTCAAACTGCTTTATCAGGCGGTTCACTTCCTGAACACTGGTTCCACTTCCCTTTGCGATTCTCTTTCTGCGGGCAGGACCGATAATCAGATGATTCATGCGCTCCTTCATTGTCATGCTCTGGATTATGGCTTCCTGATGCTTCAATCCGGCCTTGTCAATCTGACTTTCATCAATCTGTCCTGCAAGACCAGGCATCATATCAAGAATCTGCTGCATTGACCCCATTTTTTTCATTGACTGGAGCTGATCAAGCATATCCTGAAGAGTGAATTCGTTGCGGGCCATCTTTTTCTGCATTTTGACGGCTTCTTCGGCATCCACGGTTTCCTGCGCTTTTTCCACGAGAGACACCACGTCTCCCATTCCAAGAATACGGCTTGCAATTCTGTCGGGGTGGAAGGGTTCGAAATCCTCAGTCTTTTCGCCGGTACCGATGTAAAGAATCGGTTTTCCCGTGATTGTCTTTAACGAAAGGGCTGCTCCACCGCGTGCATCGGAGTCGAATTTAGTAAGAATGACACCGGAGAGTCCCAGCTGCTCGTCAAAACTCTTGGCAATGTCAACAGCATTCTGACCTGTCATTGAATCGGCCACGAGGATAGTCTCGACCGGAGAAACAGCCTTCTTTACGTTGACAAGTTCCTTCATCATGTCTTCATCAATCTGAAGGCGGCCGGCTGTATCAACAATCACGGTGTCAAGACCATTTTTCTTCGCGTAGTCAATTCCGTTTTTCGCCACTTTCACAGCATCTTTGGATTCAGGCTCTTTGTAAACCGGCACTCCGATCTTTTCACCGAGGACTGAAAGCTGCTCGATTGCGGCGGGACGCACAAGGTCACAAGCCACAAGCAAAGGTCTGCGTCCATCCTTCTTCAGACGGGCGGCCATTTTATGCGCAGCGGTTGTTTTACCTGCACCCTGAAGTCCCAAAAGCAGCACCACGGACTGTGTGTCGGGTCCTTTCAGCGCAAGATCGGTCTTTTTGTCACCGAGCATCGCCACGATTTTGTCATAGATGATTTTTACGAACTGCTGTCCCGGATCGACTGCCTTCAGGACTTTCTCACCCTTGGCCTCTTCAATGGTACTGTTCACGAACCGGCGGACAACACGGAGATTCACGTCTGCCTCAAGCAGGGCCATTTTTATCTGCTCGACGGTTTCTTCGATATTTTTTTCTGTAATCTTTGACTTTCCGCTCAAAGTGCGCACAATCGAACTGAACGTACCTGTGATTTTCTCAAGCATAACGCTGTCTCCTATTTTCCTTCTATATAATTGTGTTGTTTCCCAAAACTATCTGCGGCCCACAAGCTCCATCATACATTCCTGAGGAGTAAGTTCTTTATTCAGCACGCGGTACAAGGCATCGCAAATGGGCAGACGGAGTTTCTTTTCCTCCGCAATCTGGTGCACGTACTTGCAGGCAATGGCGCCTTCGGGAAGATAACCGACTTTTTTTACGTTTGCTATCAAATCATCAAGATTTTCGAAACGGCTCAGCATATCTGTCTTTATGATATCCTGACCGAATCTTCTGTTGCGGCCGTATTTTGATTTGCAGGTTACGTCCAGGTCTCCCACTCCGCTGATTGAAGTGAAAGTCTGAGGATGTGTAGCTCCAAGAGCAAATCCTATGGACTGAATTTCGTTGAGTCCCGCCGCCAGCAAAAGACTTTCGGTGTTGTCTCCAAACACATCGCTGGTCTCCGCCAGAGCATCAAGACTTCCATAAACGACGGCAATCACGTTTTTCACCGCCGCACAAACCTGAACTCCTATCGTGTCGAAGGAGGCATAAACCATAAGACCCTGCACCCTCATCATATCGCGCATACGGATGGCATTTCTGTGATGCTCGGAAGCCGCAATGAGCCCTGTGATTTTACCCAAGGCAACCTCTTCCGCGTGCGAGGGACCGGCTATATACACGGTTGCGTTTTTATAACATTCAGGAAGCGCACTTTCCATTGTCTCAAGCACGAATTTCGGACCATTTTCAGTAGGCACAAAACCTTTGGTCAGGGAACCGATTATCGACCTGCCATCAGCCACATTCGGCACATCAATGAATCTGCGGATTGTGTCGGCAAGATAAAGCGAAGGGCTTGCCATAATGATGAAATCCTTATCCGTGGCAACCTGACGGATGTCGCAACTGGCAGTAAGAGTGGGAAAAAGTTTGTATCCCGGAAGATAGCGCTTGTTTTCATGTTCCTTATTGATTGACTCGGTCACGTCCGGCTCCATAGCCCAAACCTGCACAGTATGACCTCCACGGGCCAACGCACAGCCCAATGCCGTACCCCATGCACCGCCGCCAATAATACCAACCGTCTTTACTTCCATATCCTACCTTCTAAATTTGAAGACACGAGTCTCCATAATCAGTCTTTTCATTATAACGCTTTCCGTCAATTTAAACAAGCCCTATTTTTT
>DGXM01000134.1:742-22446 GCA_002396325.1 Treponema sp. UBA4232 | reverse complement strand
GCCCTGGCCATCTTCCTCCACTCCATTGACTAATTTCAAAATAAAGTGTATATTACTTCCCATGAATAAGACACTACTTCTACTAGCTCTATTTTCCTCATCTAACTGCCGAAACTAAGGTGCTGGTGTAGTTTTGTTCATAAACGTGTAACTAACGGACCTGTTGCTTCGGCGGCGGGTCTTTTTTTATTGAAAAAATGTCTGCTGCTTGTGACAGGTAAAAAAAATCAGGAGGACGATATGTCAAACATGAACCCGAACGGCAAGTATGCCCCGATTGCAGAGATCCCGATTCAGAACCGGGTATGGCCCACAAAGAAAATCACCAAGGCGCCGCTGTGGTGTTCCGTTGATTTGCGCGACGGAAACCAGGCCCTCGTGAACCCGATGGGAATTGAAACGAAGCTTGCGTTTTTTGATCTGCTTGTGAAAATCGGATTCAAGGAAATCGAAGTGGGATTTCCTGCCGCCAGCGACACCGAGTACGAGTTCATCCGCCGACTCATAGAAGAAAACCGCATCCCTGACGATGTAACGATTCAGGTTCTCTGTCAGGCCCGCGAACAGCTGGTCAAAAAGACAATTGAATGCCTTAAAGGTGTGCCCAAGGCGATTTTCCACATCTACAATTCAACTTCACCCGCGCAGAGAAAATACACATTCAACAAGAGCAGGGATGAAATCAAACAGATTGCCATTGACGGAGTGAAGTGCATCAAAAGCTGCCTTTCAGACGAGGACAGGAAGAGAATACGCATAGAGTATTCGCCAGAAAGCTTTTCGATGACGGAAATTGACTATGCCGTTGAAATCTGCGAGGCCGTCAAGAAAGAATGGGGATGCTCTCCCGACAATAAAATCATTCTGAACCTGCCGACCACAGTGGAATGTTCAACACCGAACGTGTATGCCGACCAGATTGAATATTTTGCAAGCCACATAACAGACCGTGATTCAGTCATCATAAGCACCCACTGCCACAACGACCGGGGAACAGGAGTCGCATCAGCAGAACTCGGACTTCTGGCAGGAGCCGACAGAGTTGAAGGATGTATCTTCGGAAACGGAGAGCGCACAGGAAACCTCGATGTCGTGACAGTCGCTTTGAATATGTTCAGCCAGGGAGTCGATCCGGAGCTTGATTTGCGTGACATTGTTTCCATCGGCGAAAAATACACCGAATTCACAGGCATGGAAATTCCACCGCGCACACCCTACGCAGGAGAGCTTGTTTTCACAGCATTCAGCGGAAGTCATCAGGATGCAATCAGAAAGGGAATGGCCGCACGCACCAAGATGGACAAAGACGCACTCTGGGACGTTCCATATCTTCTCATCGATCCGCATGACATCGGCCGCCAGTACGAAGGAATCATCCGCATCAACAGCCAGTCAGGAAAGGGAGGAGCAGCATTTATATTGGAAGAAAACTACGGACTTTCTCTTCCGAAGGCAATGCATCCTGTTTTGGGTGCTGCGGTCAAGGAAGCTGCTGACAAGGCGCAGAGGGAACTCAAGGCCTCCGAAATTTACGATATTTTCGAAAAGCAGTGGCTCAAGAACGCAAGCAACCTGAAGATTGTGGATTTGTCTGAAACCCACGTGGAAGGAAAGAGCGAAAGCGAAATTGTGGAAACAACACTCTGCCGTGCAGTAGTCATCTGGAAGGGAAAACAGATTTCCATCGGCGAAAAAGGAAACGGACCTCTCGATGCCTTCTCATCAGCACTCGCACAGACACCTGCACCGCGCTTCAGCATTACGGCATTCCACGAGCACAGCGTGGGAACAGGCAACAACACAAGTGCAGTAGCTTACGTACAGATTACCTGCGAAGACGGAAACCAGTACTGGGGAGCCGGTAAGTCAACCAACGTAGGCCGTGCAGGTATCGATGCAGTTGTAAGCGCACTTAATCAGATAAGCTGATTTGACCAGGCCCGCATAAGGCAGTCTCTAAAAAATCAGTTTTTAGAGGTTTCCGTGATTTAGAAACGGTCTAAAACCCAAACATCAGCTGCAGCCGTTTATAAAGGGCATATCCTTTGTAGACGGCTTTTTTGTAATGAGAACCTTGAAAAATTTCTTGAAACATATTTTTTCGAGATGCCGTAATTTTTGACAGCATTAATTGCTTTAAATAAAGAAATATTCTGCCGATAGAGTATCGGGGATATATCGGGTGGACTCTGCCGTTGCAGGCTTGAATTTTCTTACAAGGGGTAGTCATGCGGAACTCACGGATGTGGACCGTTTTTACTTGCACTTTACTCATATCCTCACTTTCTCCGGCTCTGGCACAAGAAACGAAAAATCCTGAGTCAGTCAGGGTAAATGACTATTCGTATTATCCTTCGTACTTCAACGACACAATCACAAAATCATACAGGCTCACTCTTAAGGGAGACTACAAAAACGCCGCACTCCTTTTTTCACGGCCTGATGACACACAGACAATTCCACTTGATTTTCAGCGCGACACTTTCACGTCATCACAGGTGCCTTCCCAAATCAAAAGGGATGTCCAGAGAAATATTGATTCAGTGAAAAATCTTCTGGAAAAATACGGAGCTCTTCATGACAGTCTGAAAAATGCCGTTCAACCCGTCATCGATGCGATCTCAAAAGGTGACATGCAGGCCGCAGCTCTGGCTCAAGCAAATGCCCTCCCCGTTTTGAATGAGTTCATACGGATAAGAAATTCAGTGGCCCAAAACGGATGGCAGCTTGACACGATTTTCACCGACCTGAAAAACTCACGCACAATTCAAGATGCAGACTATCTTTCGTATGCGACAAAATTCATAATCGGAACAGGAAGAACCAAAGGAACCGGCATACTGGGAGCAATGGACAAACAGTGGGAAGAAATGGTCAAATCAGTGACTGTACCGCTTCAGGAAAAAGCCGGAACACTTACAGCCCCTCTCGTGCAGGCCCTGAACGATGCGGCAGACCTGACAACGCCTTTTCCGAAAGAAGCCATTGAATCCTCTGTAAGAAATCTGATTCCCGTTCGGAAACTTCTGAGTGATTACGCAGAGTTGAATAATAAAATCACATACCGGAACACAGACGGACGCACCGTGGACGCAAAACCCGAATACTACACGACATTCGATTCCTCGGTTTCCGCATTGGAGCTTCTTTTGGAAAGCTGCTCTTCAATGACGGATTTGGCAGACAAGATTACATCGCGGATAAAAAGGCTGGACGACTTCATAGACAAAAGCGTTGCCGACATTGCCCAGGACATAAGAGACAAAGAGGACACTGCCACATCCTTTTACATAGATATATCAAACACGCTGGCAGCCCTTTCGCAGGACGCAGAAAAAAAAGAGAGTGCCACTTGGATTACCACTGTAAGAGGTCTTCCTCAGTCTGCTGAAAGATGGACAGACGCCGTTGACGCATACACAAATCTATGCGCATCCCTTTCAAAGGCCGCATTGCAAAAATCAAGCGAAGCAATCATAGCCGCAGGTTCAAGACTCATTGATGCAGGAAAACAGATGTATGTCGAAGGAACGGAAAAATACCATGCACTGATGAACCTCATTCCCGACGCATCTCGGCCAGACGCAAGACAGTATCCGGGCAAACTGCTTTCCAGCATCAACACATTCTCGCAATACATTTCACTCGATGTCTCAACTCTTCAGGCAAATTCAGATATGCTCAGTTCAGGCGGAATACAGTACAGAAGCAACATCCAGTACATGCAGAGAAAAATCGGTGAATCAATCGCAGACATAAAAGCACTCGCAAGCCAGACGGAATCACTTGCAGAACAGGCACGCACACAGCGGAGGGAAGCCCTTCAGGCGCAGAACCAAATCTACATATATTACAACAGAGCGGAACAGGCGTTCAGACAGGGAAATTACACAAGCGCAAGAAGCAATCTGGACAGGGCAGGCACACTTTACGACAATACACTTGCGAGTCTAAAAAGAGACGCCGGAATTGAAGAGGAGACCTACGAAAGAATCACTTCCCTAAAGCAGAAGATTGCAGAAAAACAGAAGCCACTTTTGGTTCAGGAAATCCGTGTGTACAAAAACAGGGCAAAGACAGCTTACTATGCGGGAAACTTCGAAGAGGCAAGCGTGCAGATAAGTGAAGCCGAATCCACTCGTGAAAACTGGGGAAAGTTTATGGACGTGGAGCTTGAGGCAGACCAGGAGCTTGACAGACTTAAGAACCTGATTAACACGGCGCTTGCGTTGAAAAGCGGAAAAGAGCTCGACAAAAACGATCCCCTCTACCCCGAGATGTCGCAGATTCTTTCCATATCGAATCAGCTTTACACACAGGGCAGAAATCTCATGGCCGAAGGAAAGAAGAGCGAAGGAAAGGCTGCCCTCACTCAGGCTAAAAACAAACTCAACGAACTGCGCATAGTTTATCCCAGAAACCAAAAGGCAAATCTCCTTTCCATGCGCATAGACCAGGTGATGGACCTGAACCAGTTCAACGCCACATTCAAGACGCGTCTTGACGAACTCAGGATGGTGAATTACGCAAACAATGATTCGGTGGCAAGGGAAGCCTATTCCGATCTGCAGGACCTTCACGAAATCTCCCCAGACTACCCCGGACTTTCGGACCTTCTCTACAAAGCCGAACTCAGTCTTGGCATAAGGGCAAAACCAATAGACAACAGTTCCAAAATCGAGGCACAGAATACCGCTTTGCAGGCACAGGCCAAACTCAAAGAAGCCGGAAGAGACTCCGTGCAGTTGGCAGAGGCAAAGAGACTTGCAAACCAGGCACTCGCCCTCAATCCCGACAATGACATTGCAATCTCCGTACTGGATGAAATTGCATTACGCACAGGTTCTGACGCGGCAGTGGTTCTTTCGGCATCGGACGAAGCTCTTTACCAGCAGGCGGTCACGCAGTTGCAAAGCGGAAACGTGATAGCCGCAAACGCAAGCCTGCAGTCGCTTTTGAAAAAGGCCTCAAACCGAAGGTCGGCCAAAGTGCAGAAACTGCAAACACGCATCGAGGGTATGTTAAATTGAAAAGAAAGATTTTATTTTTATGCACATTTTTGACATTGTTTTTCTCTGCATATTCCCAGCCGCTTTATTGGGAAAATCCCTCGCCCTTCACAAATTCCGAAACTGACTGCAGATTTCCGGCAACCGTCTCAGGCAATTCAAAAAAGGCGCCATTGTCGGTATGCTTCTGGGAGGAAGTGGATAAAGAAAAAAGCGAGATTTACCTTGCCTCCAGCACTTCCAAAGACGGACTCAACTGGTCTGACCCGTCAAGATTTGCAGGGCCCTTCCAATACTCCGGGGAAATACCTGAACTCTACTCTGTCGCAATGAACAGAAAAGGCCTCATTGAAGTTGCAGTCCTAAGCGGAATAAATGAAATCTCGGTTTATGAATCCACGGACGGAGTTTCGTTTACCCAGAAGACTCTTCCACCCTCTGAGCTTCCGCTTGTCGGTCCACGCATTTTCCCTACATCATCAGACGGCTTCATTCTTTTTGCCACAAGAGGACAGGGTGAATCATTTTCGCTTGTGAGCGCTGTTTCAAAAAGCAGCTCCTGGTCCGAGTTCACAGAATTTCCATTTTCATATCCCGGAGCTTCAAATCCTTTGGTACCGTACCTTTCGTCAACAAAAAGCGGCGACATGATTGTTTTCCAGGCCCACTACTCTTCGGGAAACCACTATTCATTCCAGATTTTTTCTTCAGTGACAAAAGACGGGGGAAAAACATGGTCGGAACCGGCAATGATTACAAGCTCAATGCCCTCCTTTGAAAACTACAACAACCAGCGGCCTGTAATCCTTTCGCACGGAGACGACATTTATCTTGCCTGGGAACGCTCACCGTACAATGGAATCACAAGTGCAATTTACACTGCGTCAATAAAATCCACCGGGGAATTCAAAGACGAGCCTGAACAGATAAGCACGACGAAATCAGCAATCCGCCCTATTCTTTTTGAGTACAGCGACGGACTGTATATGATTTGGACCGACACGCAGAATGACAAGGGAAGAATTTTCCTCACGAAAAAAATGGAGCTTTTCTGGGACGATGCTTCGGTCATTGTAGAAAACGTGAGCACATCACTTAACCCTGTTGTCTCGAATGCAGGAAGTGAGCTTTCATTTGCGTGGGAGCGTAAATCCTCAAAAAAAGGCAACTCTCAGATTGCAATGCTTTTCCGTGACGCATCAGCTGCTCCGCCTGTCATCATACCCAAATCATTCAAAGACGGGAAAGGAGGCACTTCGGATCTGGTTACTGCAACGGTTGAAGAATCCCCCGATTCATCAGGCATCAGAGGATTTTCATTTTTGTGGACCCGCGACATAAACGCAGAACCGCTTGATGAAGTCACCAATATGCCTCAGGAAAATTCTTTCGAAGGAACTGCAAACGAAGACGGCCCCTGGTACTTCAAGGTAAGACAGCAGGATTATGCAGGGAACTGGTCAAGAAGCGCAGTTGCAACTTACATCAGAGACACCACCGCCCCGCTCGCTCCGTCATTCAAGGAACTTCCGCTTGACGAAAACGGACTTATGCAAAGCAATACTTTCACTGTGGCCTGGCAGCCGGATCCTACAGACACCGACATTGCAGGATACACTTGGTCATTGCAGTATATCGACTCAATTCCCGGAAGACTTGCCGTGAACAAAAGGCATCCTTTGCGTTTAAGCTCCTCGCAGGTGGAAAACATCCGCACCTCTCTTTATGAAAAAAACAAATTCGTTTTGGAAAGACAGATAGAACCGCCGAAATACATAAGGGGAAATGCAGAGACTCTGAGCCAGAGTTTCAAAAACAGAGGAAACGGACTTTACATTTTCACCGTGGCCGCAATCGATGAGGTTGGAAACATAAGCGAAAGCACTTCCACAAATTTCATTTTAAACAAATACATTCCGCAGACAATCATAACTGCCGTGACATCAAACGCAAACGTGTTCGGCGATATCAGCATGGAAATTTTAGGCGGCGGCTTCACTTACGAAGGAACAGTGTCATCAATCTTTGTGGACCAGGACGGACAGGCCCCTTACGACCACACACTCACTGCCGTGAACGGAGACTTCACTGTGCACTCCGACAACAGAATCAGCGGAATTGAACTAAAAAACATTGCTGAAGGAAAGTATTACGTGGGTCTCAACCACACCGACCGTGGAATGTATGTCACAAAAGAACCAGTGCTACAGGTAAAGGAATACGGAACAGTAAAAAGATTCAAAGCAACAGATTATGTGCCCGCATGGATTTCAAATTTCATGGTGGCAAAATACAAAATAGATTTACCGCTCACCCTTGTGATTCTCGTTCTGATTTTCACCGGAATCGTGATTGCAGTAGCAACAAGAGGTCTCTCAAGCACGGCAAAGGAAGCAATGACAGTTCAGGAAGAAGTAAGGGCATTGATAGAAGGAGGCATTATGCCGGAAGAAAGAAAAGCAAAACAGGAAAAACTTCACCGCAAGGGAGTGGGATTAAGATTCAAACTTGTGGCATACACAATGCTGCTCATCCTTATGCTGATTACAGCCCTCACCGTAGCGCTCGGTTACATAATGATCAGGCGTGAGGAACAGACAAGGGCAAAGGGACTACAGGAAAGAGTCCACGTTATTCTTGACTCACTTTCAAGCGGAGCAAAAATAAATCTGCCGAATGCGAGTGCAAACCTTCTTGCATTGAGCGACCTGACAGGTGAATCAGAGGCATTGAGCGACGCAAATTATGCGACAATCACAGGTTACTCTTCCGCCGGCGGAGACACGAACATTGACTACATCTGGGCCACGAACGATCCTGCAATCGCTTCTAAAATCGACACACAGAACTTTGTGCTCGGTGAAAGCAGACTCCTGTTCTCATACATTCAGGACATTGCAAAAAAATGTGCATCCCTGAACGAAACCGCGGCGGGTGAAATCAATTTCATTGCCGACCAGATTACCCAGCTCACACAGGAAGGAATCTCCCTTGCCACAAAAGACGATAAGGAAAGCGTTGAGCGCCGGCAGGAAATTTCGGAAGTGACGACTCAGCTTTCAAACCGCATGAACGAAACACTCGACCGCATTTCAACAGAAGGAATAGGCAGCTATCCTGAGTTCACGACAGAATCGATAGACACTGAAAACACGACATATCTTTTCTATAAACCCGTGATGTACCGTCATGGAAACGAGCAGACCTACGTGCATGGAATCGTGTTTGTTGAAATCAGCACGGACGCGCTTGTTTATGAAATAAACCATGCAAGGGAAACAATCGTGAAGACGGCTGCAATCGTCGTGGCCGTGGGACTTCTTCTGGGATTCCTCTTCTCGTTCATCATCTCTGCAATCATCGTGCGTCCCATTATGAAACTTGCAAACCACGTGGCAATGATCCGCGATACCGATGACAAGGAAAATCTTTCGGGAAAAGACATAGTGATAAAAAGCCGCGACGAAATCGGTATGCTCGGAGATACCGTGAACGAAATGACGCATGGACTTGTGGAAGCCGCCATTCAGTCAAAAAACCTGACGTTCGGTAAAGAAGTCCAGACAAGATTCATTCCTCTGCAGACGGATGAAAAAGGAAACACTCTCACTTACGGTTCAATGAAGACAGGCGGTGCAGATTTCTTCAGCTACTATGCAGGTGCCGATGATCTTTCGGGAGATTACTTCGACTACAAGCAGATAGACGAAAACCACTACATAATCATAAAGTGCGATGTTTCAGGACACGGAGTTCCCGCCGCTCTGATTATGGTTGAAGTGGCTGCCCTCTTCCTGAATGCATTCAACAACTGGAGCATGACTAATCCCAAGCAGGGCACGAATTTGAGTCCCGTCGTGAGCCAGATAAATGATTTGATTGAAAGCCGTGGTTTCAAGGGAAGATTTGCGGCCTTTACGCTCTGCCTTATGAACACCAAGACCGGAGACTGCTGGTTCTGCAATGCCGGAGACAGCCTTGTTCAAATTTACGATGGAAGTGAACGCAAAAAGAAAGCCATACCACTTCCCGAGACTCCTGCCGCCGGTATGTTCAGCACCGACCTTGTTGACATGAAGGGCGGATACAAAGTGGTGAAACTTAAGCTGAAGAAAGACGATGTGCTCTTTCTCTACACTGACGGCATCGAGGAGGCAAAGAGAAATTTCCGCGATGCAAAAGGACAGCCCGTCGTGTGCAATGAAGCAGGAATGAAGGAAGGCGACACCCATGGAAATCACACGGTAGGAGAAGCATCTGAAGAGATGACGCCTGAACGTGTTACAGACATAATCGAAACTGTTTTCAACAGGGGCACGTATGTTCTTGAAAAATGGCACAACCCGAATCCGAATGAAGTGTACACATTTGATTTTTCAACCTGCGAGGGAACTGCGGAAGAGGCGATTATGGCTCTTGTTTCGATTGAAAAAATCTTCCGTATGTACAAACTTCAGGACGGAGCCAAGAACGGCAGGGTCAAAGTGGACAAAAAGATTGATGAGTTCCTGCGTCTGCATTTCAAGGACTACAGCACTTACTGTCTGAACCGCTCTGAAATTGAAACCGACCCGACTCATCTTTACTATATGGATGTTTCGGAAGATCAGCAGTACGACGACCTGACCCTTGTGGCCATAAAGAAAAACTAGAGGGAAGCTGCAAAAACTTCAGCAGAGATTCGGTTTCGAAATGGAGCCGATGCAGTCAATTTCGCCGCCTGCACGGATATTGTCTTCCAGGGGTTCACCGACCGTGACCATGACTGACATTCCGGGGCGGTATTTTTTTTCATCGCACGGACATTGTATATGAAGATAATTTGCAGTGACCGCATGAATTGAAGATGTGCGCCCGTCGCTCTTCCGCATTGCACGGCTGTTTTCAACCACGGCGGAGATTGTCCTTCCGCTCCAGCTTTTTATGTAATCAATTTTTCCCTGACGCGCTGTTTCAGTGAGCAAGCGGACCCTCTCCCCTTTTATGCGCTCCGGAATCTGAGGCCTCATCTTTTCCGCAGGGGTTCCCGGTCTTGGTGAAAACGGAAATGCGTGAATCCATGCAAAATGCTGATTTCTGCACAAATCCATAGTCTTTTCAAAATCCTCTTCGCTTTCACCGGGGAAGCCGGCAATTATGTCGCACGAAATGAAGGGATTGTCTTTCACGCTTCTGATTTTTTCTATGGCCCTCACAACGTGTTCAACCGAATGGGGCCTGTTCATAAGACGAAGGATTCTGTCGCTACCGGATTGTATGCTCAGATGGAAAAAAGGCTGCACCCGGGGATTTGAAAGAACGGCGCAAAGCCTGTCGTCAACACTCTGCGGATAAAACGAAGAGATTCTCAAAAGGATTTTTGATGTGGAGTCTATCACAAGCTGGAGCAGGTCTGAGAACGAAAGACGTTTTCCGTCTTTGCCGGCGGCACTGTACTGGCTCAGATTCACACCGGTGAAAACAACTTCATTCATTCCTCCGTCTTCCATTTCCTTTACACGCGATACGACTTCTTCAGGAGAAAGAGACACTGATTTTCCACGGGCAAGATGTATGCGGCAGAAGGCACAGGCACAGTTGCATCCGTCCTGTACTTTTATGGAACCGCGGCTGTGCTTTTCAAAGACAGGTGTGTACAGGGAAAAAATATCCAGGTGAGGCACGGAAGTTTCGTCTGCATCGTTTGAAAGAACATTCAATCCCGTAACGGGGGAAACACGGCGCATGGATTTTTCACCGTTTCCGCTTACTGCGGCCTGTATGTACTGCTCAAGTCGCTCGAGGGAAAAGCTTCCGTTTTTTATGGAAAGAACCCCGCCGTTCATTTCAACGGCAATGGCGGCAAGAAGATATTTCTTTGTTCCGGCCAGAACGGCTATGCGGTCAGGGCATATTGATTTGATGGATGACGCATCCAGCTCGGCATAACAGCCCGTCACAATGATTGGAGCAAAAGGATATTTCTGAAGCATGAGACGGATTAATCTTCTGGCTTTTTGTTCGGCTTTTCCTGTAACCGTACAGGTGTTTATGACGCATAGAACGGTTTCAGAGTCTTCCGCCGTGGACGAAGTCACTCCTTCCATATCAGGCACGAACCCCTGAAGCGAAAAGGCACGTGCGGCACCCTCGCTTTCATCGTGGTTCAGGCGGCATCCGAGCGTCTCAAAATGGATTTTCATGGGATGGAATCACATTAAAGGTGTGACTGGCAACGGGATTTTCCACGTGCGGCATCCGCAAGAGACGGATTCTGCTGCAAAGCCTTGTCGTAGGCAACGATGGCATTGCGGTAGTCTCTGGCCATTTCCCTTGCATATCCAAGGCGTGACCACCACGAACCCATCTTCGGTTCAAGACGGACTGCCATTGAAAGAGCTATGTCGGCGTGTTCGTATTTTGCCTGCTTTATATAAATCTCACCGGTCATATAGTAGACACGGCCAAGTCTTGTTGCGTCTTCGCGGGTAAGAGAGATGTAGGACTGGAAAAGACTCAGTGCCTCGCCGTTTTTGTCAAGGAAATACTTTGCCTCTCCTAGAATTTCGATGATTCGGACATCCTCAGGGGCAAATTTGAGTGCCGCGGTTGCTCTGACTTCCGCTTCAGCATACTGCTTGTTGTCAACGAGTGCCCAGCACAGAACCGTATAGGAATCCCTGTTGCGGGGGGTCACTTTGATTTCTTCCTCGCAGATTTCTATGGCACGTGTGTAATTTCCCGCAAGCCATTCTTTTCTGGCATCCGGTTTTTCCTGGGCAAAAAGTCCAGCCGCAGACAGGGCCATTGCAAGGCCGAAAATGATTTTTGCTACTGATTTCATAGAATTCCCTCTGATCCGGAAGTCATAGTGCACTGACCGGAAAAATGAGAACCCGGTTCAAGCACGACCTGTGCCGAGCTGATGTCGCCTTCCACGGAACCAGAGCCGGCCACGTACACAAGTTTGTAGCCTTTTACGTTTCCCTTCACTTTTCCCCGGATCAATATGCGGTCCGCAACTATGTCGGCATTGATTTCCGCATCTGAATCAACCAGCAGGTCACTGGTTGCCTCAATATTACCGTTCACCTTTCCTTTAATCATAAAGGGTTTTGCAAATCGGATATTGCCTGAAAAAGTGATGTCACTTGCCAATATGGTGTCAAAATCATCCTCATCTGTTTCAAATGGGGTGGCGTCTTTCATCTCGTACATAAACTTTATTGTAATTATAATTGCAAAAGTGGTCAATCCCCTTTTCCCTGATTCGGACCGCCTGGGACTTTGCTGAGAATATGCGGCGGAACCTGATGATTTTCACGGGGAAACGCCCTCATAACAGTGTTTTTGGGGAAGGGATTGGAAGGGCGCCGGAGGCGTTCTGCCGCCTGCGGCAGAATGGAGTGGCAGCGGAACCCTGGAAAGCCCGGCCGACGCTTGCGGCGGATCCCCCCCCCAGAAAAACCGGTTTTCTACACCGATGATTTCTTCCCTTGACTAAGTTCAAATGGTATAATAAAATATTGAAAAATGTCTGCTTATACGATAATTGTTTCGGACACTGCACTTTTGCAACGGGTATGCGGAACAAACGACAGTAATTTAAAACTCATTGAATCATTTCTGGGAGTTCCTGTTTTTGCAAGGGGTAATGAGCTTTCCCTGGGAGAAGCCGCGCCTGAAACAGAGCAGCAGTTCAACTTCATCATCAACCGTATTCTCGATGAGATTGACGCGGAAGGGCCTCAGGTTGCCGACAGGGATTTGATTCAGTCCATTCTCAATCAGGGGAATGAGGGCCGGGGTGATTTCAGTTCCTCCGAAGACCGCAGATTTTTCTCGCAATGCTCCATCACGATTCCCGGGGGTGTCCGCAAGGTTTATCCACGCACGAAGGGGCAGGCAAAACTCATTCAAGCCATGAGAAACAGCGATATGGTGTTTGCCACCGGGCCTGCCGGTTCGGGAAAGACGTTTCTTGCTGTGGCGGAGGCACTCAGGTTGGTGCTGAGTCATCAAAAATCTTCTATAATATTAACCAGACCCGTGGTTGAGGCAGGTGAAAGCCTTGGGTATCTGCCCGGTGCTCTGGAAGAAAAAATAAATCCTTATATGAGACCGCTCTACGATTCCATGAATGCCGTGCTTCCTAAGGAGACCGTGCGCAGGATGACGGAGACAGGTCTTGTTGAGACGGCTCCCCTGGCCTATATGCGCGGACGGACGCTGAATAATGCCGTTCTTATTTTGGACGAGGCCCAGAATACGACAAAAGAGCAGATGAAAATGTTCCTCACGCGTATGGGAGAAGGCTCCAAGATATTCGTGACCGGGGATGTGACACAAATTGACCTGCCGCACAGGGTTCCTTCGGGATTGGTTCATGCGCTTTCGGTGCTTGAGTCTGTTCAGGGAATTGCCGTGGAAAATCTTTGCGCAGAGGATGTTGTCCGCGGTGAGCTGGTCAAGAGGATAATTCAGGCATACGAAAAGGACGAAGAAAATGAGTAAGAGAAATTCAGAGAAAGCTTCTTCCATAAAGGCTCTTATGAAATCGACAGGTGAATACCTTTCCGAAAACAGGGCTGTCATTCTCACTTATGTGGTTCTGTTCATTCTCTGTTCCATTTTTGCCCTCGTAAGGATTGCTTCGGGGACTACTGTTTCTTCAAAGGCTCTGGGCTCTTATGAAATAGGGCAGATTGCCGATGAGACGATTATTGCAAAAAGTCCGCTTCCGGCAACCGTGGAGAATCCGGTCACTGTTGAGCGCGGAGAGACTATCATAAAAAAGGGATTCCCGGTCACAAAGGAGCAGTACGACAAGCTCAGGAAGATGGCTGAATCCCCCGCGTACATCGATTACAAGTCGTTTCTTACGAATGTGCTTTATCTTATGCTTCTCACGCTGGTCTTCTTTTTCCTTTTCTCGAAAAAGACGCTCGGACGCGATGTGAAGCTCAAGGAACTTATTTTGGAGTGCATCTGTTTTGCTCTGGTCTACGGGCTTGTGAGCATTGCCGTGAGTCTTCTGCATTTCAGTTCTTCTCTTCATCTGGCGGTGATTCTGCCGTCGTCTTTCTGTGTGTTTCTGGTTGCCATCATCTACGGGCACAACAGCGCAGTGTATTTTTCCGTGCTGCTTTCGCTGGGCATTTTCAACGCAAGCGGATTCATGATTTTCCTGTTCCTCTACTCTCTCGGGACCTGTCTCATTTCCGCCAGACTCGTATACGGCATTTCAAAACGTTCACAGATGGTTTGGGTTGCACTTGAACAGGCCGCATTCAACGTGGTGGTTCTTGCACTGCTGAAGTTCATTCTGAACACACCAATCAGCGGAGACGGATTTTCGATTCTCGGAGTGGCTTTCAACGGATTCATTTCGGCAATCGTCTGTCTGGGATTCCTTACGCCTATTGAGCTTGCCCTTAATTCGGAAAGTGTTTTCAGGCTGCTCGAACTCTGCGACACGAACTCCCCTGTTTTGAAGGAAATGCAGGCTGTGGCATCCGGAACTTACGTACATTCGCTGAACGTTGCAAATCTCGCCGACCAGGCATGCCAGAGCATCGGTGCAAACGCCCTGCTTGCGAAAGTGAGCGCCTATTACCACGACATTGGAAAGCTTAAGAATCCTGAGTATTTTACCGAAAACCAGCAGCCGGGAGACAATATCCACGACAGAATAAGCCCTTCAATGTCTGCCACAATCCTCAGGGCCCATGTGAGGGACGGCATAAAGATGGCAAAAGAGCTGGGGCTTCCAGAATCCGTAATAACAATAATAGGCGAACACCACGGAAACCAGGTGATTGAATGGTTTTACAACAAGGCAAAGCAGATTGACCCGAACACTCAGCCGGAAGAATATTCCTACATGGAAAATCCGCCTTCAAGCAGGGAAAGTGCAGTCGTTATGCTGGCCGACACCGTTGAAGCCGCTTGCAAATCTCTTACAAAGGAAGGAACTCCGTCTTACGGGGCTTTGGACAAAAAAATCACCGAACTCATAAACAAAAAGATTGCCGACCACCAGTTGGACAACAGCGACATTACGCTCAAGGATTTGAAGGCCATTCACGATTCATTCCTCCACTTCCTTGAAGGACATTACCACAGCCGCATCAAGTATCCCGGACAGGAAAACTCAGACGCGGAAAATGCATCGGGACAGATGACTCCATCACGCGAACCGAGCCTCTCGCCTCAGCCGGAACCGACAATCGGAGGAGAAGTCACGCCTGTTCCAGTGCAGGAGAATGAAAAAAACAAAGCCGGGGAAACCGAGGAAAGTGCAAAAAGCTCCAAGGCAAAGGAATCCTCTGCAAAAAAATCAAAGACAAGCAGGACTGCAAAGTCCGACAAAAAAAGCTCCGTGAAATCTGAAAAATCTGAAAAAACCGGAGAGAAAAAAAAGACCAGGACTGCTAAATCAGCGGTCGAAAAGGAATGAATATGAAAAATACAATTCTGGTGGACTGCACGGAAGACATTCAGAGTCCGCCGTGGATAGAAAAAATCTCCCCGTTTCTGGACTCGGTTATGGAAAAACTGGACTATTCGGGGGAAGAGCTTTCCGTGATGTTCTGCTCGGATGCTTTTATTCAGAATTTGAACAAACAATACCGTAACATTGACGGACCTACAGATGTTTTAAGTTTTGAAGACGGCGGCACCTACACTGACGATGAGGGAAACGAGTGGAAATCGATGGGCGATATCGTGATAAGTCTCGAGACCCTGCCTAAAAATGCAGAATATTTCCAGGTATCTGAAGATGAAGAGTTGAAAAGACTTTTAGTACACGGTTTACTGCATCTGCACGGAATGGATCACGGAGAAGAGCACGTTGAAAAGGACGTTGAGCCTGAGTGCGAAATGTTGAAACTGCAAAAAAAGGTGATGGAGAGCTTCTCCGATGTGCACCTTTTATAGAGGAAAAAGGATTATATAAATGGGTTTATTTTCATTCGGCAAAAAAAAAGATAAAAAATCCGAGGAGCCTTCGTCGAACGGCGAGTTTCCTTCGCAACAGGAGCTTTTGGCAGAGGAAAAGCACGACATGATTCAGGGTGTCGAGGAACTTTCAGTCACTACGGTTAAGGAAGTCATGGTTCCCCGCATCGATGTTGATTTTATTTCGCTCGACACGGCACAGGAGGAATTGCTCCCGAAAATCACTGAAAGCGGTCATTCAAGACTTCCTGTTTATTCCGGCTCGATTGACAATGTGGTCGGTGTGCTCTATGTAAAAGACATTCTGACCCTTTTTGCCCAGGGACAGGCCATAGATTTGGGAAAAATCATCCGCAAGGCATATTTTGTGCCCGAAAGCAAGCACATAGACAGTCTGCTCAGGGAATTCAAGAGAAAGCATGTGCATATTGCGATTGCCATAGACGAATACGGCGGAGTGAGCGGAATTGTCTGTATGGAAGACATAATCGAGCAGATTGTGGGAGACATACAGGACGAGTTTGACAACGAAAGGGAAGATATCATTTCGATGGGCGACAACGTGTGGATTTGCGATGCCCGTGTTGATTTGGACGATGTGAACGAAACAATCGGCACATCCTTCCCCACCGAGGATTTTGACACTCTAGGCGGATTTGTGTTCGACCTTTTCGGAAAGATTCCCGTGAAATTCGAGAAGGTTTCCTGGAAAAACTGCGATTTCATAGTTCAGGACATGGAAGGACATAAAGTTAATGTTATAAAGCTAATTGTTCGAAAAGATAAAAGGGAAGATTTAAATAAGGAGCCTTGAGTCGATTGATTCAAAGTCTTCTATAATGTGGGAACCTCTAAAAACTTAAGTTTTTTAGCGATGCCCTATATCAGTGGGAGGAATTATGAAAATTAAATCACTGGCAATGGCCGCATTTTTATTCTGTTCCGTTGTGATGGCCGGGGCTGAAACAAAGACCGCCCTTTCGCTCTACAACAAGGCATACCAGTTCCAGCAGAGGGAAGACTTCTATTCAGCCATAGAGTCCTACCGCGAGGCGCTGCAAATCAACCCGCAGTATGGAGATGCCTGGTACAATCTTGCCTTGTGCACTTTCCACCTGGGTGAGTACGATCTGGCGGTGACTTATGCAGACTCGGCAGCGAAATATTCCCGCAACCTGAGCGAGATTCAAAATCTCAAGGGTATGGCTCTCATTTCGATGGGCAGGATTGACGAGGCCCGCACAGTGTTTGAGGCGGTTCTAAAAAAATATCCCAATGACGTGAATGCACGCTTCGGACTTGCAGAAATCGACCTTTACAAAGGAAGCGCAACATCCGCAGAGAAGAAATATCTTGATGCCTTGAAGAGGGACAACACCAACAGAAAGGCACTTTTGAGTCTTGCATTGGTTTCAGCGGACCAGGGAAACAACGCCGCCGCAGAACGTTATGTAAACCAGGCCCTCGAATACCACAGCGGAGAGGCGGAAGTCCACTATCTGGCTTCATATCTTGCGGCAAAACGCGGAGAACTCAAGGAAGCGGAACGCAGGGCAAGAAGCGCAGTGCAGATCAAGGGTGATTACGACAAAGCCTACGAACTTCTGGCGGACATCCTCTTTTCACAGGGACGCTACGACGAAGTGATTGACATCTGTGAATTCCGCATCGGACGCAACAGAAATCTTCCGGTGGCCTGGTATCTCAAAGGCATCTCACTTGAAAAGCTGGGACGCAGCGAAGAGGCAATCGACACTTTGAACAAAGGACTTCAGATAGACCCTCTTGACGAGTTGATGCGTCTGGCACTCGAGCAGATTGTGAACAACTCGCTTGCAATAGAAGATTCCCGCCGTGCACAGTGGGCTCAGTTCCATGCGGCAAAGGCTCTTGAGTTCAACAGGGCATTCGACGGTCCGAGCGAAAGATACGAATATCAGAAAGCGCTTTCAATGGATCCGCTCAACATAAAAACAAGACAGGCCTTCGCAAATCTTCTTGAACGCGACGGTTTCCACGAGCTTTATCTGCAGCAGCTGAAATTCATAAGGGCAAACGAAACAAGGGGAAGAGACCGCACAGTGCAGCAGAAAAGGAACGACGACACAATCGAAGGACTTGAAAGCCTTTTGAGGGCAAATCTCGCGGCCAGATACAGCATCGACCCCTTCTATCTGGACAAATCGCGGTGGAATATCGGTGTTTACTTTGAAAAGGCTCCCGTTCAGCTGCTCCACTCCGATGCGGAGGAAGTCGTGGCAAATGCAGTGCGCGATCTTTTCAACGGAGTGGCTGTCACAACGGTTGACGTGAAGTCCGAGGGTATCTCAGGATTTGCAGAGGCCTACCGCATGGCACGCACTTCGGGCAGGGATTATTTCATCATCATCTCTGTTGACGAGACCGACCGTTCATTTACTCTTGACGCTTCGATGTATTCGGCGCGCACAGGCACAAAGACAACGGACATCAAAGTATACCGCACCGGAAACGACCGCATCGCAAAATCAATCCGCAGACTCAGACAGGCTGTTCTCGACATTCTGCCAATCCGCGGAACGGTTCTTTACAATTCCACAAACACGGTTCTTGTTGATTTGGGAAAGAGCGACGGAATCACAAAGGGCGCACAGTTCGACGTGGTAAAAAAAGGAAAAGTCGTGACGGCAGACAGCGGTCCGGGAGTCTACTACAGCGAAAGCGACATTATCGGAACCTTTACGGTGACCACTGTAAACGAAGAGATTTCGGAAGGCACATACCAGAAGAAAGGATTTTACGACACTCTGAACGTGGGTGACGAGCTGATTCTTGTAAAGCTTTCCGACACAAACTCGGCGGCAGGAAACGCCGTGACAGACACACGCCCTGCGGCAGACAAGGAAGGAAATCCTGCAACGTCATCGGCGGCAAAGGCAGAACGCGAATCAATAAAGGAAGATTTGAAGGCTCCGCAGAGGAATTCAACTCTCATCCAGATGATTCACTCGCTCTTCTAAGCAGAACGCACCGCTTTCACAAAACAAACAATTCAACGGGCAGTTGCGGAAACTTTCGGACTTTTGCAGCTGCCTAAAAAACAAAGGCCGTTTTCCAGCATGAAGACGGTCTTTTTTTTATAGACGGTCTGTATTTCCATGCCTCCAGACGATACTGCAAAAAAAAACCGCCGGAAAAAATCCAGCGGCTTTCAGATTTAGATTAAAATGCCATGCAGTCTTTCAAGGCAAATTACCCGTAGATGTCAGTCGATTATTACATCAAGTCCGTCTTCTTCGTCATATTCCACTGTGAGAAGCGGATCATCATCTTCTTCCTCGGGGACTGTGTTTGCAGCGGGAGCAACAACAGGCTCCTCATTTTCACTGTCGGCAGCCACAATTACCGAGCGTACAACACGGAATCCCAAGTCAACGCCACGAAGCTCTGGAACTGAACTAGCGCGGTTTGCATTGCGGCAGAATACGGCATCGCTGTTGATTGAACCGCCGCGGCGCATCTTGCGTCCTGTGACATCGGCTTTGGCCCCCAGAGGATTGTCATTGTCGGCGAGGTGGTAGTTTCCGTACCAGTCCCACACCCATTCCCAGACATTTCCGCTCATATCAAAAAGACCGAGCGCGTTGGGAGCCTTCGTAGCCACATCGTGAGTCTCGCCGTCGGGATTGTCTGCGTTCCATGCCACATCTGAAATGATGTTGCTTCCGCTGTAAAGATTTTCAGGACTTCCGTAGAGTCCTCCTATTGCGGCATATTCCCATTCGGCTTCGGTGGGAAGTCTGTATCCGTCTGCGGATGTGTTCCATGTGATTGCGTTCCAGCGGGCCTTGTCTCCGTCTGCTGAATCCATGCGGGGAATGTCGCCCCATTTGTCGGGGTCCGTCTCGCCGTCAAGACTATATACGGGGGTGAGACCTGCCATTGCACTCAATTTGTTGCAGAAAACAATTGCATCGTACCAGCTGACTTCTTCCACAGGACGCTCGGCACCCTTGAAGTGGGAATAGTTCACGCCGATTACGGCTTTATACTGTGTCTGGGTCACTTCGGTATTCAAAATGGAAAAATCATTAATCTTGACTTCATGAACCGGAGTCTCATTGTTTTCATTGTCGCGGCTTCCCATCTGGAATGTTCCACCCTCTACGGCAACCATATCAGAACTGATTTTTTCTGCGATGTTACTCTGGGCAAAAACAGAACAGGCCAATGCCAGTCCACCTGCAACTGCAATCAATTTCTTTGAATTCACATTATCCTCCATAAAAAACGGCAAGGTTCAAAACAGGCCTTCGAATCCGTTTTTCTTCATTATAATACCGTACTTGATAAATTTCAACTGATTTTATTGCACGTAGACTTTTTTTTTCATAAGCACGAAATCATCGCAGTGCCCGGCAGATTGCGCAAGGGATACGGAGGGCAGCTTTAGCTGTTGACGGCTCTGCCGGCAATGGAGCGAACGCGGAACCCGCAGCAGCCCGGCCCGAAGGGTGCGCCCGTACCGAAACAGGAAAAATCCGTTGATTTTTTCAGCAAGTCAAAGTATAATTTAGCAAGAAAGTTTATTATGCTGAAGATTTTTTATTTTGATTACTGTGCAGTTTTTCTCTTTTGTTTTATTCTGATGTCGATTTTTTACCGCCGTCTGACCACCGGACAGGCAAACCGGGTGTTTCTTTTTTTTACGTCAACGATGTTATTGGACACTCTCTGCGATATCGGGATGGAAATCGGGGCGAGGTATCTGCCTTTGAACAGGGCTTCTCTTTTTGCGACTGAAATTTTTTCCTACGGCTATTTTTTTCTCAGGAATTCAACGAACTTTCTTTACGTGCTTTTCATAAGGGCCATCACGCGGACTTCCCAGAAGCGGACTTCAAAACGCGACAGGGTTCTGCTGACCGTTCCATATATTCTGATAATGATTTTCATTGCATCGAATGTTTTCCACCAGCGCATTTTTACGGTTACGGCGGAAAAAGGTTACTCAAGGGGACCGCTGCTGCCGGCTCTTTACGCGGGAACTTTGCTTTATGCCGCAATCGGGCTTGTCTATCTGATCAGCTGTTTCAAATATCTGCAGAAGGACAGATGGGCCGCGCTTACGATTCTCTACCCTGTTACGATTCTTGCCGTGATTTTCCAGTATTTTTTTCCGCAGTATATGGTGGAGATGTTTTCGATGGCTGTTGCGATGCTCACTATTTTTCAGCTGGTTCTACGGCCCGAAGAGATTATGGACACGAGGCTGGGACTTTTCAACGACGAGGCTTACAAAAACGAAATCAGGAAAATCGTGGCGACAAAACAGTCTGCGGATCTTGTGCTCATTCGGATGACAAATTCATATCAGGTAAGGTCGTTTCTGGGTGAAGAGAAATTCAATTCATACATTCTGAAGATTGCCCGCGTGATTTCCAAGCTCATAAAGGAAGTGGATATTCCGGCGACGATTTTCTTCGATCAGTCGGGATGCTTTTCCCTGCTTTTCGATGCGGATTTTGACAATATGGAACAGGTTGTGCCTGAAAAGTTCAAGGAATTCAAGTCACGGATTACCGATGTGAGCGAATACGGACTGCGGCTTGAACCAAAAATCTGCTCTCTGCGTTTTCCTGACGACATAAGCGATTTCGAAAGTCTGATGCATTTCGGACGCATTTTCCCGAGTCTGATGAATCCGGCACAGGTTTACACTTCCGCTTCGGCTCTTGTTTCCACGAAGGATTTCCAGCTGCAGAACAAGATGGA
>DGXM01000134.1:0-638 GCA_002396325.1 Treponema sp. UBA4232 | reverse complement strand
GTGAAGGACAGGAAATTCATTTCGGCAGAGGCACTTATACGCCTTCAGGATCCTGAATTCGGTTTTGTGCCGCCGGGACTTTTTATTCCTGCCGCAGAAAAAAACGGACTCATTCTTTCAATCGGGGATTTTGTGCTTGAGGATGTGTACAGATTCATTGCGTCTCCCGAATTCAAAGCCCTCGGACTCGATTATATCGAAGTGAATCTTTCGGTTTCACAGTGCGTGCAGAGGAATCTCACGGAAAAAATCTTTTCTCTGCAGGAAAAATACGGTGTTCCGCCCGACAAAATCAATTTCGAGATTACGGAAACTTCCTATGACAATTCACACGATGTGATGGATGCGAACATTGAGACTCTTTCACACGCCGGATATTCCATTTCGCTTGATGATTACGGTACAGGCTATTCGAATATGCAGAGGGTCCTGAGGATTCCGCTCAACATTGTGAAGATTGACAAAAGCCTTGTGGACAATATGAATACCACCAAAGGACAGTCGATCGTGAAAAGCACAATCCGCATGATGCAGGACATTGATATGGAGCTTGTGGCCGAAGGGGTTGAGACAAAGGAAACATTGGACAATCTTGAGGAGATGAATGCGGATTTCATACAGGGGTATTATTTTTCCAA
>DGXM01000211.1 GCA_002396325.1 Treponema sp. UBA4232 | reverse complement strand
GTTTCGGAATCTATGCACTATATCCAACGCAGATGCTGAAAAAAATTCAGCATGACAATACTTTCGGGGCAGACCCTCTCTTTCATTTAAAGAATCGTATGATTCCGAAAAGCCGAATCTTTTTTGAAGATTACTTTTACTTCAGTTTTTTTCCGGCGTGCCACAATTTTTCCAGTTCATAGAAAGAGCGGGCCTCTGCCGACATAAGATGGACGACTATATTTCCCAAATCAATAAGATTCCAGTCGTCTCCCTGCGATGTTTTCTGCACTGTCTTACGGATTTCCAAGCCGTTTTCAGCGATGTATTCCTTTATGTATTTGTACAATCCCTGCCAGTGAGCACTGCTGTTCACAGTCACAATCACAAAATAGTCAGTCCAGCTGTTAAGCCCTGACACGTCCAGAACGGAAACATCCATCCCCTTCCCGTCCTCCATAAGGGCCGCTATTTCCAAAGCTTTCTGTTCATCCGTCTTTGTCTTTATTTCATTTTCCATTTCACTCACACCTCTGTCATTCAGTTTTTGTCACTTCCGCAGACTCGGAAGCCCCGGAAGCCTCAGCACTCTCTCCGCCTTCCGACGCAGTTTCTTCCTGCGGCAGATTTTCAGGATTCACATATCCCCCGCGCACATAACGTCCGTCCCAGTCTTTGCCCAGAATCACCGTAAAATCGGAGTTGCTTTCCCCTGCCAGAGAGGAAGACGGCCTGTGTTCAATATTCTTGCAGGTGATAAAGTTGGACAAAGCGGTCAGAGCCTCGGATGTGTCAGACTGCATGTAATTTATGATTACGGTATGCTCATAGTCATTTCTGTCAGCATCGGCCGCAGGAAGCACATCGAAGTTTCCAAGTCCGTTGAGCAATATTGACGCATTCGAAGCAGAGCCTTTCACAGTCGTGCCGTTCAGCACCTGGAGCACGTATCTGTATGAGGAGCCTCCCTCGTGAATCAGGGAATCCTCGGCCTGCTGCACCACATCTTTTATGAGCTGTCCTTCAAAAAGCGGGAAAAGAACCGTCTCGCCGGTGGAAGGAAGTCTTCGCAAACTGCCCTGTATCGTCTGCGGAATCAGATGGTCGGTTTCCACATTGATGTTCGACAGATAGGAAATCAGTTTGTAAAGATTTTTTTCGGTGAGATCAGTGTGAAGTTTTTCGGCATAGAGCGGGAAGTTCTTTTTGTCAAGAAGAGCGGCCCTCTGTGCGTGGATTGCAGTAAGCATGGACATAACGGCAGTCTGTCTTCTTGAGACCACGTCGGAATCATCTTCTCCCTCAGTACGGTATGTCACGTAAGTCTGTATCTTGTCGCCATCGAGAGTCACCACTCCGAACGGAAGCAGCCATCTTTCGCCGTCGGGGGAAACTCCGTCTACAGGAGAAGGAACGAACACAGAAAATCCTCCCAGCAAATCCGTGAGCTTACCGAAATCCTCAAGTGAAATATCTATGGCAAAGGGTATCTCCTTGCCAAGAAGAATTCCGATTTCCTTTGCGTAGGCCTCGAATCCGCACTCTCGGTAAACTGCATCTATGCGGTCTGTCCGTCCCTCGCGTCCGTCTTTACCCACAAGACTTGAGTAAATGTCGCCCGTGTTGAGCGGAATATTGAACAATGCGCTTTTCTGCGATTCAGGATAATAGAAAAGAACGTCGGAAGTAAGAGCGTTTCCGTTTCCATCTGAAATCACCAGAAGCGTGCGGATCACCTCGTCGCTCTTCAATGTGTCTGAAGCCGGATCAGCCCTAAGCGAAACACCGATGAAAATTCCAGCACCGATTATCACCGCAAAAATAATGACAAGAAAAAACACGCCTTTTTTATCACTGGACATTTTCATAACTCACACCCCCTGCTTCGCCAAGGCATCCTGAAGACTTTTACGGAAACTGAGTGTCTGGGGAGCAACAACCTTTCCCTTCGAATTCAGATAGTCGATGTTTTCCTGAACAACCTCAAGCACAAGCTCATCAAGGGATTTGCTTAATTTCGCTTCAAGATACTCCGGTGTTGACTGAGGTCGGCCGGGCTCAATCTTGTCGGCGGCAAAAACAATTTTCGCAAGCGGACAGAGGTTTTCCCCTCCGAAGGTATGATACGACACAGCCTGAATTATATCGGCATCAGTCACGCCGAAATCACGGTTCAACTTCACGGCTGCGGCACGTCCATGCAGAAGAGCCGGTTTTTTCCTTTCCACATCGGTAATCGGTCTTCCGTCCCGGGATGCAAGGGAAATCTGGGTTTCATCATCCAAATCCTTGCACATATCGTGGGCCACTCCCGCGAAATATCCCTTTTCAGGATCCTCTCCGTACAAAACACACATACGGCGGGCAGTCTCAGCCACACGCACCGAGTGTTCGAACCGCTCCATCTTTTCAGCGGCCATCGCATATTTCCTGACTTTTTCAAAAGTATCTTTATTTATTGATGCAATTACTTCCATAAATAGCTCTTTCATTAATATAACGAAAAACAGAGGGAGGGACAAGGTACTTGAACGGTTTTCCTTCAGCGACGCGTCTTCTGATTTCAGTCGAACTCACCATCAGCTCTGGATTTTGAATCGAAAGCGCATCCTTGAAAAGAGGATCTTTGTTCACATCGTACAAAGTGTTTCCGTCCAAATCCGTAGTGGCATACGCAACCTTGGCGTAGTCTCCCTTGTCTTTGTTTGCGTGGCTTCCCTTTTCCTTTTTGAACGGTCTTTTTGCAAGAATGAGCTGACACATTGAAGCTATGTCCGACGCATGGTTCCACAGATGAAAGCCTGGCAGGAGATCGTCTCCCATCACAAGGCCGATTTTTCCTTCGAGTACCCCGGAATACTTTTTCTGAAGATGCAGAATAGTATCGTAGGTGTAGGAGAGACCTCCGCGGTCAATTTCACAGGACTCCACTTCAAAACGCCCGTCTTCCATGCAGGCAAGATTCACCATCTCAAGCCGCTGCTGTGCAGAAACGGAATCCGCCATTTCTTTGTGAGGAGGCTTGTACGTGGGTATGAACAAAAGCTTGTCGTAGTGAAGCACGGAACATACTTCATCCGCAAGAGCCAGATGCCCTATGTGGATTGGATTGAAACTTCCGCCAAGAACTGCTATCTTCATTGGGTCCTCCTAAAAATTCTTTTACTCCGAACCGGGAAACTGCTCTTCCATTGAGGTGTCAACAGATCTTTCGGCCATGAAGCGGCTTTTTTCAGATGCATCCGAAGACTGCGCATGATTTTTCCCCGGATGGCGAGTCCTTTCCATTTTTTCGACCAGCTCGACAATTGCATTTCTTACCGCCGTAATGTTTGTGCGGGCCATAACGGAAACCGGAATCACAGTGATTGCGGGGTCCTTTTTCTTGAGGCAGGCAATCAACTCGTCTGCACGTTCACAAGCTCCCTCCACATCAATTTTGTTGCAGAGGATGATTCTGGGCTTTTCCATAAGTCCTGCGCCGAACTGCTCCAGCTCGTGAAGAAGGGAATCGTAGGCTGTCATATAATTGTCGTCGGAACAGTCTATCATAAAAAGGAGCCCTGCCGTTCTTGAAATGTGTTTCAAAAATCTTATGCCGAGTCCTGCACCGTCTGAAGCGCCTTCTATAATACCGGGGATGTCCGCAATGATGAGGTCTGTTTCCTGATCCACATGGAGAACACCAAGATTCGGAACTTTTGTCGTGAATGGATACGGAGCGATTTTGGGTCTTGCATTTGTGAAAAGATCGAGCAGACTTGATTTTCCCGCATTCGGGAATCCAACAAGGCCTATGTCAGCCATGATTGAAAGCTCCACGCGGAGTTCCCTCTCTTCGCCCGGCTTTCCGGGGTGCGCATAACGGGGTGCCTGGTTTGTGCTTGATTTGAAATGCACATTGCCCCAACCGCCTTTTCCACCCTCAAGAAAGAGGAACTGCTCATCTTCGCTTTCCGTTGTGAAATCGTGAATAAGTTCTCCTGTCACGGCATCGCGTATGGTTGTTCCCGGGGGAACCGGAATGATTACATCCTCACCGTCTTTTCCGTAGCGGTTCCAGCCCTGTCCGTCGCCGCCGTTTTTCGCCTTGAATACAGGATGATAACGCAGGTGTGCCAGTGTGCGCAGATTCCGTCTTACGCAGAAGATGACGCTTCCCCCGCGGCCTCCGTCGCCGCCATTTGGTCCTCCGTTTGGAATGTATTTTTCCCTGCGGAACGAAATGCAGCCATTTCCACCCTTTCCCGAATGCACTGTAATCGTCGCTTCATCTGCGAACTGAATCATGATTCCTCCCCTTGACGACGGAACACAAAAAATCCGTCTTCCTAAAAAAAATACCCAGCATGAGTCTAGTCACACTGGGCATTATTCATACGGTCGGTGAAACCTTATTTTTCCTCTGCAACAGCCTCAACGGAAACAATCTTGCGGTTTTTGCGCTCTGCATAAACCACTTTTCCGTCTTCGATTGCGTACAGAGTGTCATCTCCACCGCGCTTTACATTGTCACCGGGATGGATGTGAGTTCCACGCTGTCTCACGAGAACGGAACCTGCAGTCACCAGTTCTCCACCGTATTTCTTTACGCCCAATCTTTTGGCATTTGAGTCGCGTCCGTTCTTGGCACCGCTACCACCTTTACTACGTCCCATTTTAATCCTCCGCTGGAAAATCCAGTCTGTTTTTATTCAGTTTTTTCCCGCAGCTGTACGTAATCCGGATAATCAGAGACAAGGCTTTTTATGCCAGTTCTTATAAAATCCGCCGCACATTTCAATCGCTCCGAAAGAACGGGGCTCGGGCACTTTTGCTCCACGGTGAATGCGAGAGTTCCACGGGTGGAAGTGTCCGCCGAAAAAACAAGTCCTTCTGTATGCTCAAGGGTTTCCATCACTGTACGGAAAAGCATCGACTCAGCCGCACAAACGATGTCGCGCCCCCTTGCGGAAAATCCGGCGTGACCTTCTGCCACACATCCCTTCAAGGAACCGTCTTTTCCGCACACCAAAAGAACCGAAGTCACAATCCGCTTTAGAACGCAATGTCCTTCACGGTCACCTTTGTATACTGCTCACGGTGTCCATGCAGACGGTGGTAGTCCTTCTTGCTCTTGTATTTCAGAACGAGAACCTTGTCATCCTTGAATGTCTCACCGACTTCAACTGTAACCTTTGCACCCTTCACATAGGGAGTACCGACGGAAACCTTGTCTCCATCACTGACCAGAAGAACCGTGTCAATAGTAATGGTGTCGCCTTTTTTGGCTTCCTTCACATCATCAATTCTGCTCACTGTGAGAACGGCATCTTTCTCTGCCTTGTACTGATTGCCCTTATACTCAACAATTGCGTACATTTTCAAAACCTCTAATAACCTATTTTGCCAGAAGGAGTAACGGGTTCCTTGCAAGCCGATTCCACCTATATGTAACGACTACATAATAAGTGTATTGAAGCATATCAGATTTTACCGCTGTTGGTCAAGGGGTTGAAGCAATATTTATAGAGGCGCAGACGACCGGCAGACTCTTATTCCGTAGTTCAGGCAGGCCATTTGCGGATCATAATAAAAACGGCAGCTTATCCCGCAGAAGTGTGATCTGTCAAAGATGGAACCGCCGCGACGTATTCTGTAAGACTGATCGACAGGCCCCGTGGGATTCGATTCAGGACACACATTGTAATAAAGCGCATCGTACCAGTCCCAGCACCACTCCCAGACCGAACCCGTCATATCGAAAATGCCAAGCCTGTTCGGAGCCTTTGCCGCAACATCATGGGCCTTACCCTCAGAATTTCCGTTGTACCATCCGAGTTCCATTATTTCATTTCCACCGCTGAACCTGAATCCTTCGCCGCCGGTTCCCCCGGCCGCAGCATATTCCCATTCCGCTTCAGTGGGGAGCCTGTATCCGTTGGCCTTCCAATCGCAGACAACAGAATCCCACTTGGCATCACGCCCATCCGGCACACATCCCCATCTGGCAGGATTTTTGGAACCGTTTATAATGTAACAGGGCATGAGCCTGTCTCTTTTACTCAGAAGATTGCAGAATACAATCGCATCATACCAGCTCACACAGTCCACAGGAAGATTTTCGCCCTGATATTCGGAAGGATTCACACCGGTCAGTGTTTTCCAAAGAGATTGAGTGACGCAGGTGGCGCCAATGTAAAAATCATTTATCTGAACCTTGTGCTTCGGGGCATCGCTTTCGCCGTTTCCCATCATAAATGAACCGCCGGGGACTTTCACCATACTTACCGAGGTTTTTATCTCGTCTTCCTTTATCAAAGGAGTTTCCACGCCGGGCATAGCCACCAGAGGGATTCCGCAGCCTTTGCAGAATTTGGCATCAGCCCTGTTTTCCGTCTCGCAGTAA
>DGXM01000218.1 GCA_002396325.1 Treponema sp. UBA4232 | reverse complement strand
CTTTCAGGAATTTATTACAGCCGTCTGATAGCTCCGACCGAGCCTCTTTTGCGTGGATTCGATGATTATTTTCCGGTGCCGACATCCCGCTACACGATGATTGAACCGTCAGAAGTGGAAGCCGTTCATTCTCTTCAGGTTCTGGCAAAAAGCAAGGACACCGGACTGACGATTGCAAAATCCGTGGACAACCGTTCCATTTTTATGACAGGGCATTTGGAATATGATGTGGACACTCTTGCCAAGGAATACCGCCGCGATGTGGAAAGGGGACTGGACATCCATCTTCCAATGAATTATTTTCCGCACAACGATCCGAGTCAGCCTGTTTCTTCAACGTGGAGAAGCACTGCACATCTTTTTTATTCAAACTGGCTGAATTATTATGTGTACCAGATGACGCCGTACAATCTTGAGGATTTGAGTAAATAATCGAAAGTTTGGATTAAGGTTCGCAGTGGATGAAAGTGAGTTCGTGTTTGTTGTAATTCAAATGAACCACTTTGCTGCGGGGAATCTCTTCAAATTTTGAAACCAGATTCCAATCGATTGCTCCCTGCATTTTTATGGTGCAAATCATGTTTTTTGTAAGCCCGGATGAGAGCCATGTTTGAATCCACTCGAGGAGACGTTCGGGGTAGCATATTACGTCGCTGAACACCCAGTCGAAAGGTCCCAGCTCGGCAGGCTTCAATGTGAATGCATCGTGTGCCCGGAAAGTGACCAGAGGATTTTTCATAAGGGAAGGTGCGAGTTCAGCTCTGTCAACCGCGAAGATTTCCGATCCGAGATTTGCAAGCACCCAGGTCCATCCGCCGGGACAGGCTCCTGCTTCGAAACAACGGCTTCCTTTCTGCGGAAGTGGAGTGCCGAAAAAATGGTTTGCGAGTACAAGGCTTTCCTGAATTTTCAGATACGCCCGGCTCGGTGGATTTGTATGGTCTTCGTTCCAAATGATTGTTCCCGCCGGAAGACAGGAATTTGTTTTTGGGGATGCAATCATCGTGTGCTCGTCTGTCATTGTGTAAAGCCCGATTGCCGAATGTGGAATTGAAAACGGAAAGTCTCTGTTTTTCAGATTCACGTAGGGAAGTTTTTCCTGCACCAAGGATGCGCGCCGGAAAAGTGTGTATTGATATGGAGCCCACGATCTTTGAAACTGTTTCAAGGCCTGGGCTGCATCGCCTATTGAGTCAAAGTGGATTTTTACGGGGTCGAGCATTGCACATCTGCACCAGTATGGAATTCCTTCTGCCTCATAGCGGATGATTTTTTCGTTTCCATCTGTGATTGTTTCTGTAACCGGAGTGATGTTTTCACATTCGGTTTCACTGTAGATTAAATCTCCGAAATCTTCCCTGCCTTTGAGATTGATTCCAAATCTTGTGTCGAATTCCGAAATCAACAAATCCTTCATTTCAGGGAAAGAGAGATAGGCTGTGCCGTTTAATTTTTCGATGCTGAAACTCATTTTTTAATCCCCGTTTTCAATCATAAGAGTTTTCTGGTATTTGGGAAGGAATTTTTTTATGCCGCCGTTTTCAAATCTCACCGAAATGACCCATTCGCCTTCCTCCGACATTCTGCCGTTTACAATCTGACCGTGGCCCCAGTCATCGTGGTAGACGGATGCTCCGACTCTCCATTTCTGCGCAACAGGATCCTGCGAGGCATTTGCTCCGGGAGCAAACAAATCAGGCTTTTTTCCGAGCACACGTAAAAGCGATTTGTCAATTTCATTCAAAAACGGTGAGGGACTCATGTATTTTGTCTGTCCGTACATTCGCCGCATTGCACAGCTTGTAAGATAAAGTTCGTCTCTTGCACGCGTGATGCCTACATAAAAAAGGCGCCGCTCTTCTTCAAGTTCATCTCCGCTTTTGTTTTCGCGTGGAAAAACTCCGTGCTCCATTCCGGTGATGATTACCCGGTGGTATTCAAGTCCCTTTGTGTTGTGCAGTGTGATGAGCGTGACTCTGTCCTGATTGCTCTGGTCGTCTTCGTTTTCAAGAGTGCGGTCCAGTTCAATGTGGTCAAGGAATTCCAAGAGACCTGCCTTTGTGCACGGGTAGAGGGCGGCGGAGTTTATAAGTTCCTGAAGGTTGTTCGTTTTCTGTGTGCCTGCAACTTCATCCTGAGACTTGTGGTATTCTTCAAGCCCGGATTTTTTGATTGTCTCTTCGACGAATTCCGAAAGATGTCTTCCCTTTGATTTTTCTTCATCCTCAATCAGCAGTGAGGAAAGCTCTTCATTCAATGCGCAGAAAAAATTTATTCCTTCGGCGGCCTTTTTCGAGAGTTTCACATTTTTTGCTCCAATAAGAATCGACTGTCCCAGGCTTGCATTTACGATTTTGTCTTGAGTTGTGTCTCCGACTCCGCGGGCAGGCTTGTTCACGATGCGGCGGAATGCAATTTCATCACGGGGATTCGCCAGAAAAGACAGCCAGCTGAGTGCATCTTTTATTTCTTCGCGTTCATAAAATTTCAGAGTGCCCACAACCTGATACGGAATCTTTCTGTGGAGGAATGTTGTTTCGAATCCGAGCGATTGTGCGTTGGTGCGGTAAAGAATGGCCCAGTCTGCGAACGGAACCCCGTTTTTGTGCGCATTCAAAATGAGATCTGCGCAAAATTCCGTTTCATCATCCTGATTGGGGAGAAAAACCAGCGTGGGCTTTTTGCCTTTGCCGCGTTCTGCAACCAAAGTTTTTCCAAGTCTGTCGGAATTGTTTTTTACAACGGAATCGGCGCACGAAAGAATTTCCGATGTGGAGCGGTAATTGGTCTGAAGGCGAACCAATGAGGTGCCGGGAAACTGTGTCTTGAAATTCAAAATATTCTGCACTTCGGCACCGCGGAATTTGTAAATGCTCTGATCGTCATCGCCGACTACGCATACGTAGACTCCTGCCTCATCTTCAATTCCTGAAAGCTGCTGCAAAAGAAGATATTGCGCAACGTTGGAGTCCTGATATTCGTCTACCATAACAACCCTGTAGCGCAGATGTGTTTGGTGACGGATCTGCTGATTGCTTTGCAACACAAGATATGGAAGCAGAATCAAATCTCCGAAATCAACATTGCCTGTTTCCCGCAGACGTTTTTGATAGGCATCGTAATAATATGCAAAATCCTCATCGGCATCTATTACAGAAAAATCTTCGCTTAGAGGAGTGAGTCCGTAATCTTTTGCAAGAGAGATTTTGTGGGCAATCTGTGCGGCATCTTTTTTTGTTATTGACGGAATTGCTTTTGTCACGAGCTGAACCATATCATCGTCATCATAGACTGTGAAATTTTTGTCTATTCCGGCTTCGTGATAATACCTGCGCAGAAAATAAGCTCCCCACGAATGGAATGTTTTGATTTGTGCATACGAGGCTCTTTCTTCAAGAAGAACCGCCCGCTCTTTCATTTCGTTTGCGGCTTTTTTTGTGAATGTAACAGCGAGAATGGAATACGGATCCACATGCTTTTGTGAAATCAGATATGCAATCTTCGTTGTAATGACACGGGTTTTTCCTGATCCTGCTCCGGCCAAAATCAAAAGGGATGAACCGTCGTGTTCCACGGCTTCCCGCTGTTCAGGGTTCAGTACCGAAAGATATTCCTCAGCGTCCAACGTAAACTCCGTCTATGTCTACCTGGGAAGAGGCGTAGGCTTTTGCTTTCACCATTGCGCCGGGGACGATTGCTTCAACCGCATCTTTGTCGTCCAGGTCGTAGCGTACAACAAAACTTCCGTCAACTTCGGGAGCATCGAACCAGGCTCTTCCGATTGCGAGTCCTTCATCGGTGCCTTCTTTGTTTTCGACTATTTCTTCTATTAATACATCGTAGATTTTTCCACAGCGGTTTTTGAGACGTTCGCTTGAGATTCTGCCTTGGATTTTTTCAAGTTCGGCGGCCCTCTTTTGTGCGGTCTTTGCACTGACACGGCCTTTGAGTTTTTCGGCGGGAGTGCCGTCTTCCAGTGAGTAGGGAAAACATCCGCTCCAGTCGCTTTGTATAGTCTCAAGAAATTCCCTTGTGCGTTCTGCGGATTCGTCTGTTTCGCCGGGAAAACCCGTGAGGAAAGTGGTGCGTATGCAGGATTCCGGAAATGTCTCGCGGATTGTGCGGACAAGGTTCACGTAGCTGTCGAAACTGCCTTTTCTGTTCATTGCGTGAATGACGGAATCTTCTCCTGACTGAAACGGAATGTCAAAGTAGGGGAGGAAACGCGGGTCCTTTTTCATGACCGCGAGGATGTCGGGATTAAAGTGATCCGGGTGGATGTAAAGAAGACGTACCCAGAAGTCTCCTTCGATTTTTGAAATGCGTTCCACAAGCTGGGATAAAAAAGACGGGCCTTTGTTTTCGATGTCGAATGAAGGATTCTCCAGAACAGGTGCTTTGAGAGTCTTGAAAATCGGTGTGAACCAGTTGCAGCCGTTGCCTAAAACATCATCCTCTTCGCCGCAGCCGAAGGCCGCCAAATCCTGTCCGATCAAATTTATTTCGTGAACACCGCGCTTTTTCACAAGCATTTCGATTTCTTCCACGATTTCATCGCATTTTCTTGAACGGAGGTCTCCGCGGATTATGGGAATTGCGCAGAATGTGCATCTGTTGTTGCAGCCTTCGGTGATTTTCACGTATGCCGAGCCTTTGAATGAAAGAAGCAGGTTTCTGTCTCCGCAGCAAACTCCTTTCTGCGGCGGTCTCACAACGGGGCGCTCGCCTTTGAACAAAGATGAAACCGTGTTGTCGATTTGAGTCAGGTCGCCGTTTCCAAAAATGCCGTCAACTTCGGGAAGTTCGGTTTTGAATACATCTGCGTATCTTTCGGCAAGACATCCTGCAAGAAGGATTTTTGCATTTGGATATGCTGAACGGGCCTGCATTACGGAATTGAGACTTTCTTCTTTGGCCTGAGCAATGAAGGCGCAGCTGTTTATGATGATTAAATCCGCCTTTGAAGCGTCTTCGGTGCGAACCATTCCCTGTTTTTCAAGGCGGGTCAAAATGATTTCACCGTCAACCTGATTTTTTGCGCATCCGTGCTGGTCAAGGAAAAAAGTCTTGCTTGCACTCACGATTAATCCACTTCCTCTACCACAATGCGGTATTTGCCGTCGCTGCCCTGAACCCACTTGATGTCCTCAACCTGAACGTGACCGTCCGGGCCTATGTCAAGGTCAATGTTTCGTGTGTCCGCAGTAACCTGAAGACGTATTGCATTTTCATTGCTTACCCAGAGTCTGATTCCGTTTTGAGCGGTGAGCGGGATATAGGAAGAATTCGCAGTGTAGTGATTTTCAATCTTTTCCTTGTTGTCCACACGGTAGCGGAGAAGACAGGTGTTCCTGAATGAAATTGTGAGTGTGAAGGGGTACGGCCTGTTCGACTCGTGAATGACTTTCTGCCGGGGATTACCGGTCTGCGGTGCGGGAGTCGGAGTGGCTGACTGCTCGGGGGTGTCGGAAGCGGCTGTAATCGGTGAAAGAGAAATTGCGCTTTCGTCCTGAAGAAGCATCCTGACCTGTGCTCCGCGGTTTTCGTCGTTCATATCAATGTCGCTGAGGTAAAGAATCACGTCTGTGGTGCTGTCACCGTCAATGTCGAGAGCTCTCTCTTCTCCAAGGTCGATTCTCTGGTCGCCTGCCGGGGTCTGGATTGTGAGGGCCGCAAGTGTGTCTTTCACCGTGAGCACAACGTTTCCCTCTCCCTCCTGAGCGGGGATAAGAATCTGGTCGCCCTTGTACATACGATGGGTTTCAGTGGTTCCCGAGAATTCGTACTGATGAATCTTTTTCGTCTCTGCGGCAAGTTTCGCAATCTCGACTTTTTTCTGCGGAATCTTGAACACGAAGAAATACAGATACACGCCCACACCGGCAAGCAGCAGGATGGAAAGCGTGACAATCAGCGGCACAAGGAATTTGGGTTTCTTTTTCTGCAGAAGCTCCACTGGAATCGGCGACTCCTGAATCTTCTTTGCGTTGTAAAGTTTCAGCAGATCCTCTGAATTCAAGCCCAGAAAATCCGCATACAACTTCAGAAATCCAATCATATAAGGTTCGCCGGGAAAGGCATCGTTCTTTTCGCTTTCAAGTCCTTCTATATACTGGCGTGTGATTGTGGTTTTGGCCTCCACATCTTCGATGGAAAGCTCCTGGTCCTCGCGGGCTTTTTTCAGCAATGCTCCGTAACTTTCCATCTCATCACTCCTGGAACAAGAAATTGTTGTAGGCATTTACGGAAGACGGCGGATCGTATATGAACCGTTGATCGGATATTGCGCGGTTGATTCCGCTGTAGTTTGTAAAGTCGAATCTGTAGACTTTGCCCTGCGGTGTTGTTGCCTCGACTCTGCGGATGAGCTTTGAATTTGCGTCAATAGAAAGCTTTATGGTGCTGAACGCTTCGGACGATGCCCTGCGGGTAAGGATGAGGTTTACGACTTTTGTGCTGCTGCCTTCGTCTAAGGGAACCGGCGTGGGGCCGCTCTCAAATGCGACTGTGTAGTAACGGCGCATAAGCGTGAGTCCTCTTGCGGAAATCTGTTCTTCCTGTGTGGTTGCTGCCTGCTGAAGGACCGTCTCCTGGTTTGGCAGGTAGATTATGAGTGTGCTTCCGTCGAAAAGAAGCGTCTGCCCGCGGGGTGTGGAAAAATCAATGCGTACCATCTGCGGTCTGCTGAAAAGAGCGTGTCCGACCATTCTGCGTCCGGCGGCATTTACAGTAATATCCACTTCATAGGTGCTGATTCCTTCATAATAAGTGCTTACGTCGTTGAAATATGCGCTTGCGGTAACAATCTGCGCTGAAGCAATGGCTCCTGAAAAGAGAAGAGCCGCCAATGAAAGCCACAGTTTTTTCATAAGATATATCTCCTGAACTAATTTACACAGAAAAAAAACTACTGCACACAATTACGGCAGAATACAATATAATAGATAATTCTATGAATTAGGTCAATCCCCTTGAAACCGGGGCGTTTCCGAAAGCCTTTTCCGCTCCTTTGCGACGCTTTTTCCTTAAACGTATGATGCGTTTGCCCTGAATTGACAGCTTTTGGGAATTTGGAGAGGGGCAGGCGAATTTTAAGAAGATGTTTCCTGAATTATTTTGCCGGAATGTATTGATTATATGTCGAAAAACTTGTAAGATGACGTGATTTTATTTGAAAAACATGACAATCAGTAACCGCAGTTAGAAGAGTATGGAAAATCGTTGCGGGTTTTTGCATCTTTTTGGAACGGGGAAATCAATCTTACATAGAGCCGGGCGACCGGAGGATTTGTTTCATTATGCGGTTCTTGTTGTGTAGCGTTTTTACGCAGGGGAAACATAATGGAAGAAAAAATCATTTCTCAGAATGAAGGGGATTTTATGCCCTCTTCTCAAAACGGATTCGCTCCTGATTTGGATGCGGATTTCACGGACAAGGAAATTCAGGCCGCTGAAGACAGTTCCGCCGGTTCGGGAGACTTGACTGAAACTGAAGATGACGGTGAGATGTCTTTCGAGGATTTGGGACTCGATGAAACCGTGCTTGAGGCAATCAGGAAAAAGGGATTTGAGCATCCGTCGCCGATTCAGGTGCTTGCAATACCGCGTCTTTTGAACGGAGATGCAAATGTCGTGGCCCGTGCAAGAACCGGTACAGGGAAAACAGCCGCTTTCGGACTTCCTTTGGTGCAGAGACTCCGCGAGGATACAGGGCATGTTCGTGCAATAATCCTCGAGCCCACCAGAGAGCTTGCAATGCAGACTTCAACGGAAATGGCATCGTTCACAACAGGCCGCTACCCCAGAAGCATGACGGTTTACGGAGGATCCTCATACAGCGAGCAGATCCGGGCTCTTAAACGCGGCGTGGAGATTGTTGTCGGTACACCGGGACGTGTGCAGGATCTTATTGACCGCGGTGCTCTCGACATCAGCAAAATTGAATATTTCATCCTTGACGAGGGAGATGAAATGCTCGATATGGGATTTGTGGACGACATTGAAAACATTTTCTCCACTGCTAATCCTGACTGCCGTGTGCTTCTTTTCAGTGCCACAATTCCGGCTCCCATCCTGAAGATTGCTGGAAAATTCATGGGGGACTACGAGATTGTCGAAGAGGAAGGTCACGAGGAGGAGCCCCTTTTAATAGAACAGAAATACTGGGTCGTGCGCGAGAATGAAAAACTGGAGGCTCTTGTGCGTCTTGTTGACATTTCCCCGGATTTTTACGGTCTGGTTTTCGTGCAGAAAAAGTCTGATGCCGATATGGTGAGCAAGGCCCTTGATGAAAAGGGATACCAGGTTGCCGCTCTTCACGGAGACATTCCCCAGAGTCAGCGTGAAAAGATTCTTTCCAGATTCCGTTCGAAAAAGACCCGCATTCTTGTGGCTACAGATGTGGCTGCCCGTGGAATTGACATTGAGGGACTTACCCATGTGGTGAATTATGAACTGCCTTTTGACGGTCCCACTTATGTGCACAGAATCGGTCGTACAGGACGTGCCGGTGCGGCTGGAATGGCTGTGACTTTTGTGCGTCCGGAAGAAGCAAGACGCAAACTGGGATTTTTGCGCAATGCAATCAAGAAGTCCGCAAAGGGCGAGATGGTCGAAGGACAGGTGCCGTCTGTGGAGGAAGTGCTTTCGGTTAAAAGAGTGCGTCTTTTTGATGAAGTGAAGGAAAAACTCGGTCTCAACAATGTGCCTTCCGAAGATGAGGATGTTTCGGTTTCAGACCGCGGTGAAAATGTTTCCGAGGATGAAGGCTTTGAATCTCCCGCTGCGGAAAATGAGACTGCGGAAAAGAAAGTGCCTCATTTGAGAAAAGGCGATCCCGTGTTTGATCAGCTTGCAATGGAGCTTTGCGAAGGACAGGATCCGCAGGAAGTGGTTGCATCGCTTTTGGCCGCGACCTACGGTAAGGAACTGAGTAAAAAACGCTACGGCAAAATCAATCCGGCTTCCGTTGGAAAGGCAAAGGATGGACGTGGAAGGGAAAGAGGCGGTGTTTCCGTTGCGACGAACCAGCTCAGGCTTTACGTGCAGATGGGTTGGCATGACGGTTACAATCCAAGAAAGATTGCTGATTATTTTTCCGAGCTCCTTCATATCCGTGGAAAGGATGTTGATGCGATTGATATGGCCGATAAATTCTGTCTCTTGAGTCTGCCCAAGGAAGCCGGTGAAAAGGCGATTGCTCTTTCAAAAGAGGATTCTTCGGTGCCGCATATCCATCTGGATTCAAAGTCTGTTTCCGGTGGTGGATCTGTTTCCGCCCGTGAGGATTATTCTTCGCGCAGAGGCGGCGGACGTCGTGGTGGAAGAGAGCGTGGTGAGCGCAGGTTCGGTGGAGAGCGGTTCGGCGGCGACAGATTTGCAGTGGGGCGCGGAGAAGAAGATCGCCGTGGCAGGGAAGGAAAGTCTTTCCGCTCAAAGGCAAAGGGTGAACGACACGGCAGGGCAAATGTGCATACTGCAACGCAGAGATCTTCCCGTGGAAGCGCGGCACTCTACAAAAAGTCCGGCGCAGAGGAGTATTAAATCAAAAATCATCAGGCCGAATTGCGAAAAATGCCGGAATCTACCGCAGCGTGTTGAAAATCACTGCTCTTCCGGCAGAGTTCGTGCCATCG
>DGXM01000110.1 GCA_002396325.1 Treponema sp. UBA4232 | reverse complement strand
GATGCTGAAGCCCTGTTCTTTTTTAAGGGAAAACATTTTGCAAAGATTTATTCTAAAAAAAACTGAACTATATTAAGACAAAGTTAATATCATGCTGAGCCCCTGGGGTTTGGAATATTTTTGATTTGGGAGTTTTTTGTGGTTGATTTATTTTGACAGGTGTGATATATTGATAAAAGATTGTATAAAATCTCCAAAAACTACAGTCGGAGGAATTTAAATGGATGAAGCAGCTGTTAAAACGTTCTTGAATATAAAACCAGGGGACACGGAAGACACGTTTGCCGGGTTTATGGCAGTACGCGGTGGCGATTTGACGGCCTCTGTCGCTGATTATCTTGAAAACGCAGTTGATGCGGGAAGCAAGAACGGTTCTGGAGAGTACACCGCCTGGTGTGGACAAGCCGCAAAAGACATAATGAGCGGAAAATACGGCTCACTGGCAGATGTTCAGAAAGCAGCCGATGCTTTCGCCGCAAGTTGACGGACGGAAGATTGAGAACCCCTGCGGTCGGAAGAGTGCTTCATTGAAAGTTCTTCGATGCGGGGGATTTTTTATTCCAAAATGGTGATTTCCACTCGTCTGTTCCGGGCCATGCCTTCCGGTGTGCTGTTTGTTGCAACGGGAACACGTGCTCCCATGCCTTTGCATACAATCTGATCCTTTGGTATGCCTCTTTCAATCAAAGCCCCTGCAATGGCTTTTGCTCTCTCCTCGGAAAGAGTCTGCTGTCCCTTTTCATTTCCCACATCCGCTGTGTGTCCTGTGACAAGGTACTGCGACTTCGGTGATTTTTTGAGCATTTCGGCAATCAGATCAAGTCTTTCGCTCTCTCCGGGAAGAAGATCCGCACTGTCGCTTGCAAACTGGAGGTTTTTTATCGTAAGCCTTAATCCGGAATCCGTCTCGTCGATTGTGATGCCGTCCGGGATTTTCTCCCTGTTTTTTTCCAGTTCCACGCGCACTTCCCTTCTGTCCACTTTTGGGGCGTAATCCGTGAAAAGTGAAATTGTTCCCTTGAATGAAACAGTATTTCCGTCCTCGTAAAAAAAAGTTTCGTCCACGGTGTCGGAGCACAAAAGCATGGCTCCATTCAAAGCACTTATGCAGAGTGTTGCTCTGTGGCTTCCTGCTGCAGAAGACATTCCATCGGGAATCTCACAGTCTCCGGGAAATCTCGTGGCCCATTTTGCCTGTATGATGTGAACCGGTTCGTTCTTCCATGTGCCCTCGCGAAGGTAGGTGTATTCCACGAGCATAGGAATGAAAATGTTTCCACCGCCCAGATCCACTGCACGTAGGCTTTCTCCGGTCCATTTGTCGCCGGGCTCCACGTCTTCTTCAGGATAATGAGGAAATGAGCGGAACGATGGAAATCCGTTGTCTTCCTGAATGGAGAGTTCCCCGTCCCTTCCAATTGTGAACGATGAGGGAATGGCCATCTGTATTCCACCGTCAACGTTTTTTTTCCCGCGCACGGTCTTTTCGAGCACGTAGAAATTTCCGTCGTAGCGTGAAAGCCCTTCTTTTTTGTCTGCGATTGATGTAACGTCTGTCATAAACGAACGGACTTCGCGGCTTGTGAGGCCTGTGTATTTTCCGTTGTCATAGCGCCGGAGGTCGGTTCTTTCGGTGTAGGAATAGTTTCTTCCACCATTGTATGAAATAGAGGTGCCTCCGGCGTATGAGAGAACCGGGGTCAGACACAACACTGACAGGGCTGCGAATCTTGCTAAATGAAATCTTCCGTTCATAAATGCCTCCAATCTTTAAAGAACGGAAACGGCCTGCGGTTACATTTCAGGGGTGTAGTCTCCACTGTGCATCGGGAAGCAGAACATATCGTATTCAATGCCGTTCACGGTGACTTTTTCAGAAAGACACCATTTTCCGCTTTCAAGGAATTCATTGCAGTATGCCTCAATTTCTGCATCAGTCCAGAAAAGCCTTCCCTTTTCATGTGCGTCTGACATTGTTTCTTCGTTGGTAAACGCTGCGGCTTCTGCGGAAAGATTGAACAGGTCTTCCAATTCAGTGCCCCTTGAGAAGAACAGCGTCATAAGATTCCTTGTGTCTCCCCTGTAAAACGAAACGAAGCAGAAAGGTGTCCCCGTTGAAACGTATGCCCCGTAGAATGCGGACTCAAAGATGGACTCGGTTTCATTGCTCTTTATGGCATACGGCTTGTCGGTTCTTTCGAGACTCGGATAGTCGGCGGACTCAAACCTTTGCACAAGAGTACGAATCATCTCCTCGACTTCTTTCTTTGTGTAGGGCGGTATATCATCCGCAGGCTGCTCAGTGTTTTCCTGAATCTTTATCTCGCTGCAAAGCACCTGGTAGGGCTCTTCCCCCAGATCAACGAAAGTTATGTATGAAAGATTTGATGTGTCGATTTCCCTGTAAAGGGATGCGGCGTCCAGCTTTGAAAGGTCAATGCTTTCCACTGCGTCGGTGGCGAAGATGCTGTTTCTGCGGTAGGCTTCCGGCATGTACTGGAGATAAATGAAATTCGGCACGTCAGGGTCGTTGCTTTTCACGCGGTAGTATGTGTACGGCTCTCCGTTTGAAATGAAGAAAAGATTTTCACCGTCGGTGGCATAGGCGATTCCGTTTTCAGGTCCATTCACAATGCGGCTTTCTTTTATTTTTATGAGCGTGCGGTTTTCCCTTTCGACTATCTCTCTGATGAGCTTTTCGGCATAGGAGGATTCATCCGAAGCATGGATTTCATCTTCAGGCATTTCCCCCTCGTAGAATACCAGTTCTGTTGATTTTGGAAAGGCAGACTCCTCGTAGAAGGCCGTCTTTGGAATACGCACTACCGAAAGGCTCTCGCAGTTTCTGAACGCACTCTCGCCGATGTAGCCCACTGACGGCGGAAGGGTCACGCTTTTCAGTGACATGCAGCCTTCGAAGGCGGAATTCCCGATTGTGTCCACAGTGGAGGGAATCTTCAGTGACTCCAGAAGTGCGCAGTCGTAGCAGGCGTAGTTTCCTATGTCTTTTGTACCTTCAGGGATATTGATTGACTCAAGCTGTCCGCAGTAGAAAACGGTTCCTCGCGGCAAAGTGCCCAGTCTTGCGGGGATTGATATTGTCTTGAGCGATGAGCAGCCTTTGAACACTTCATCTCCCATGAACTCAAGAGACTCGGGAAGTGAGACGGACTCAAGGGATGTGCAGTCGTTGAAAGCGCGTACCATAATGACGTTCACGCCTTCGGGCACCTCAAGTTTCTTAAGGGATGTGCAGCAGCGGAATGCATAACGTCCTATCACTTTGAGCGTCTTCGGGAGTGTTATGGTTTCCATTGCGGCAAACACGGATGGTCTGTCGTTAAGCCAGGCGTCCTTGTCGAAAAAAGCCTCGTCCCCGATTTCAACAACCGTGGCACCGTCTATGGTTTCCGGAATCACGATTTTTTTTTCGCCGCGTATGTTGCACCCGCTGATGATTGCGTCGCCGCCGTTCAATTTGATTATCCACTGTCCTGAGGAGTCAACTTTGTCCTCGATTGACAGCTGTGCCTCCTGTGCCGAAATTACCGAAGCAAGGACTGTGCAGCACAGGGATAAAAAGATTTTTCTTAAAGACTTCATCAAATGTCTCCGTTTTTTTACTATAATATGGGAACCTCGAAAAACTCAGCTTTCCGATATGCCTCATATTTTAACACAGAATTTGCCTGAGCACAAGAAAAACCCGTCATGCTTGCATTAAAAATGCATAAACGGTATTATATTGGAATGACTACAAGAAAGCTCTTTTTTATTGTTTTTATGGCTTTTTTTGCCATTTCCGGTTCTTTTGCACAGTTTGAATTTTCCAAAAGGGAATGGAACGAACAGACTCTTGTTCCGGCAGACAGTTTTGTATATGACGATTTGTCAGACATTGCTTCTGAGTGCGGGATGGTCACGCTTGCGAATTCAGCCCCTCTTCCCGTCGGTGAAATCCGTCAGGCAATGAGCGGCATTGACCCTGAAAAACTCTCCCCGGCCTCAAGGGTACGGTACGAGAGGATTGAGGAATACCTTGCAAGCGAATATTACAGCGCGGGTTCCGGGGTTCTGAACGTGGGTGTGAAAGCCAGGGCCGCATTCGAAGTGACAGGAAGAAGCAACAACAGTATTGCCCGTGACTGGGACTATATGCACAAATACAATGCGCAGGCACCTATCGTCGAAGTTCCGGTATTCATCAGTGTTTCCGATTACGTGACGATTGAAAGCGACCTGAGGGTGAGCGAAAACTACTGGTCCATAAACGAATCTTCCAACTGGACAAACATCCCGATAGGCGGAGAGATAAGCGGTCTGGATTTCCTGTGGCCGAAGACGGCATACATGAGTGCCGGAGTGCCCGTAAACGGAAAATATGCATTCAATTTCCAGCTTGGACGCGGAAGCATGGAGATTGGCACACCGATGCTCGACAGCGTGGTTCTTTCGGATGACATGGAAGCCCAGGCTTACGCGACGCTCTCTTTTTTCTCGCCTGCCATAGTCTACAATGCCTCGGTGATTCAGTTGGAGACGAAGAAATACTTTTATCTGCACAGAGTTGCATTCCGTCCGTTCAGATGGATGAGTTTTTCCGTAATGGAAGGAACCCTTGCAAATGCAGAACTTGATTTGAAATTCATGAATCCGCTGATGATAATGCATTCCTTCAACGGCGAGGGCGATCCCGTGTACGGCGAGAAGATGAAATTTGTGTCGCAGTACATGGCATTCACAGTTGATGTGACCCCCGTTAAAAACCTTCGTCTGTACGGGCTTTACGCTCAGAATGAATTCCAGATGCCGCACGAACTCGAAAGTGCCGAGGGAAGATCGTATCCCAACGGAATGGCCGCACAGCTGGGAGCGGTGTACAATCTTCCGGTCTCTTACGGAATCTGGAGATTCGGTGCCGAGGGTCAGTATGTTTCCCCGTGGTGCTACATGCGCCTTACTCCGGGCAACACTTTCATAAGTTCCCGTGAAGATCATATGACGGCAAAACCGCTCATTTACTCCTGGATTGGTTCACAGTATGGTGCCGATTCGGTCAGCGGAACACTCCGGGCGGACTTTGAGAATTTCGACGGCAGATGGAGCGCAGGACTCGGATACACTTTCCTTGCCCACGGAGAAAATGATTTGAGAAAGCTTCTTACGTACAAGGATGGCAGCGGCTATTATTTCTACCCTGCTTCGGGAGGATACGGAACTGCAAACTCTCCATATGCAAGTCAGGAAGATGCCATCGCAAAAGCCCGGGACATGGGACTCTCAGGAACTCCCGAATTCACACACAGCATCACGGCGGAAGGAAGCTTCTCTTTCAACCGCGTCATTACTGTTGGAGGCTCTTTCACATACCTTTTGATGATAAACAAGGGACATGAGCTTGGAGCCTTTGATCAGGGAATCGATTTCACGGCAACCGCGCGCTTCAATATTCTGTAGAGTTTCCGCCGCCTGCCCAGTCCGAGTTGTGAACAGGGATGCAGTACACTGTGTACTCCTCCCCGTCTACGGTCACTGTGGCAACGTGACACACAAGCCGGCTTATGTCGTTTATGAGGCCGTCCAAATCATCGGGGGTCTCGATCATGTTTCCTGAGCCCTGCATTTCCTGTATGTACTCTTCGTTCACGACAGTCTGTCCGAGTCTGCTCAGCTGAAGGAACACATCGAAAGCAGGTTTGTTCGTGAATCTGAAGTCGATGACGCGGCGTCCGTCGTCTGTGCGGTAGAGCTGGGCCATGTAGCGGACAGATTCCTTCATGGAAATGTGCACTCCGTAATACCAGGTCTCAAGCACGTATTCATCAATCGTTGACCACTGCATATAGGGTTTGTCAGTGTCGAAGATTGACGGGAAACTTCTTTCGCCGCGTCTTTCGGCCATGGCTTTCAATGCATCTTCCAGTTCAGCGAGCGTCACGGGATGAGTCTTGTATTCATCCGATGCCACATTCGGCTTTGTGCCGTGCATCTCCTCAAGACGGAAACTGTCTGTTCCAATCTCCGTCACAACGGATTCCGGCTGCACGTATTTCTCCCCGGAATTCAAGTGCAATACGCCGTAGTAAATATCGACGAGAAGAAGCCTGTACTCCTTTCCATTCACAGAGAGGATTCTGTTGTCAAGGTCATCTGAATCCACAAAATCCGAAGCTTCGGATGTGTCAAAGTATTTCTCAATATCATCGCTGTAATATGGATAGACACATGATCCAACCATTCTTCTGTTTACGGAATTGTTTTCGCCGAATTGCACCACGATAACCCTCGGAATCTCACCGCCGTCACTCCAAGGATCAATGTCTGCAATCGTGTAGGGAATCTCCCATCCTGCATCCGAAACGGCAAAAATCCTGTCGGAGTAATACCATGCGAAGTTTCCGTCTGAATTGCGCTCCACTTTTCCGGTCTTCTGGAATTCAGTGGTTTCAAGCACGGTCTTTATGTGGCTTAAAAGCCTGTTTATCTGCTCATCGGTGAGTTTCCCGGGGCTGTAGGAGCTTTGGATTTCCTCGAAAAAGGACTCGTAGTCATTCCATGCCTCTCCCGGTTCGGGATTCTCCGGTTCGTAGATGAAGTCCATGTCTTCGTCAAGCAGCATGAGCTTTTCGGCGGCACTACCCCTGTAAATGTAGAAGATTGGAGCCGATGCGTTTGTACAGGGCATACTCTCGAAATGTGTGTGGTAAGGAACGTGTATTCTGGCCTTGGAGCACTCCTCGAATGCGTGTTTTGAGATTATGCGGAGTGATTTCGGAAGATTCACGGATTCCAGCGACCCGCATCCTGCGAAGGCATTGCTTCCTATACGCTTGAGGGAAGATGAGAATGTCACTGCGGAAAGCCTGGAGGAGCCTTCGAATCCTGAGTTTTCAATTGAGACCACAGAATCGGGGATGGAGACTTCCTCCAGAGGACTTTTGTAGAAAGCGTGGTCTGCTATCGTCGTGACCGTAAAACCGTCAAGTGCGGATGGAATTTCAACGCGCACAAGGTTCCCGTTGTATCCAGTGACGAAAGCCTCTCCGTTTTCCACTCGGTAGTTCCAGTTTCCGCTTGCATCTGTACGGGCAAAGACAGCTGCCGCCGCCAAAAGAAAAACCGCTGCTGAAAAGAGTCTCTTCATTGCAATCCTCCGATTCTAGAATCTGATTTTCTTGTCTGTTCCCGCGTAGTATTCCTTGCGCAGAGCCTTCACCTGTTCGTCTTTCAGGTAGTCGTCGAAATTCATCATGCGGTCGATTATGCCCTTGGGAGTGATTTCGACGATGCGGTTTGCGATTGTGCTGATGAACTCGTGGTCGTGGCTTGAGAAAAGGACAACCCCGGAGAATCTTTCAAGACCCTGGTTCAGGCTTTCAATGCTTTCAAGGTCAAGATGGTTGGTGGGATCGTCAAGAATCAGAACGTTCGCGCCTGAGAGCATCATCTTGCTGAGCATGCACCTCACCTTCTCTCCTCCTGAAAGGACTTTAACGGGCTTCAGGCTTTCGTCACCAGTAAAGAGCATGCGTCCAAGGAAGCCCCTCACGTATGCATCGTCCTGGTCCTTCGAATACTGCTTGAGCCAGTCGGTGATGTTCAGGTCGTTGGCAAAATACTTTGAGTTGTCGCGTCCCATGTAGGTCTGCTTGGTGGTCTGTCCCCAGTTCACGGTCGCGCCCTCGCACTTTTCATCGCCTGAAATGATGTCGAAGAATGACGTGATTGAGTTGTGCTCCATTCCCACGAAGGCAACTTTTTCGCCCGGATGGATTGTTATGGAGAAATTATTCAAAAGCACGTTGCCGTCGGAATCCTTTGAGTTGAGGTTCTCCGCGGTGAGAACAAAGTTACCGATTTCCCTCTCCGGCTGGAAATGCACATAAGGAAATTTGCGGCTTGTGACGGGAAGCTCCTCAAGCTCAAGTTTTTCAAGCACTTTTTTGCGGCTGGAGGCCTGCCCCGCCTTTGACACGTTGGAGGCAAAACGCTGAATGAAGGTCTTGAGCTCAGCCATCTTGTCCTCCCTCTTTTTCTGCTGATCCTTGGCCTGCTTCTGCATGATCTGGCTCATCTGGTACCAGAAGTCATAGTTACCGGTGAACTGTGTGATTTTTCCGTAGTCGATGTCGCAGATGTATGTGCAGATTGCATTCAGGAAGTGGCGGTCGTGGCTCACCACAATCACGCAGTTTTCAAATTCAATAAGGAAATTCTCAAGCCAGGAGATGCTCTCAAGGTCAAGACCGTTGGTCGGCTCGTCGAGGAGCAGGATGTC
>DGXM01000050.1 GCA_002396325.1 Treponema sp. UBA4232 | reverse complement strand
ACGCCGTTTTTATTAAAAATCCTCAATTTTTCCTTGCAAAAAGTCGGTTTATACTATATGATAGCGGTAATATCAGAGTTGACACGTGTAGATTTTACGGAGGTTTTTATATGAAGGTGCTTGTTATTGGCGGTGCGGGTTACATCGGAAGTCATGTGGTGAAGGAATTGATGGCAAAGGGACACAAAGTGACTGTGTTCGACAATCTTTCCAGCGGACTTGTGCAGAATCTGTTTCCTGAAAATGAATTTATTGCCGGAAATATTTTGTACACCGATGATATTGACGGGGCTTTTGCCCGCGGATTTGATGCTTTTATTGATCTGGCGGCGTTCAAGGCGGCCGGTGAGTCGATGATAAAGCCTGAAAAATATTCTATTAATAACATCAGCGGAACGATGAACATTTTGAATGCGGCGGTGAAGCACAACTGCCTGAATATGGTGTTTTCTTCGAGTGCGGCTGTTTTCGGGGAACCGCAGTATCTTCCGCTTGACGAGAATCATCCGAAGAATCCCACGAATTACTATGGATTCACGAAGCTGAAGATTGAGGAATTCATGCAGTGGTATGACCAGCTGAAGGGCCTGAAGTTTGCTGCCTTGCGTTATTTCAATGCGGCTGGCTACGATCCCGAGGGGGTGCTTTACGGACTTGAGAGGAATCCTGCGAATCTGCTTCCGGTGATGATGGAGGCGGCCTGCGGAAAGAGGGAGAAAATCAGCATTTTTGGAAACGACTACCCCACCCGCGACGGCACCTGCATCCGCGATTACATTCATGTTTCGGATTTGGCCGTTGCGCACGTTATGGCTTTGGAATATATTGCGGACAAAAAGGAAAGCATTACGCTGAACCTGGGAACAGGAAACGGAATCACTGTGACAGAGATGCTTGAAGCGGCACGGCGGATTACAGGAAAGGAGATTAAGGCCGAGTACGTGGGACGCAGGGCAGGAGATCCGGCGCAGCTTACCGCGAGTTCGGCACTTGCAAAAAAGACTCTGGGGTGGGAGCCGAAGTTTTCCGATGTGGACACTTTGATTGGTTCCACTTGGCAGGCCTACAGGAAGTATTTCGGACTGTAGCAAAAAAATCCCCGGCATGCTATAATCTCTTCCGAAAAATCTTGCACCATGAACTTCCAAAAGGATGTGTCTGGTGCGCAACAGGAGATCGGCATGTCAGAGGAATTTGAAACGCTGAAGAATTATATTGAAGAGCACACCCACGATATGGTGGATTTGGAGCGGCTGTTGACTTCCATCCCGGCTTTGGCTCCTGAAAACGGCGGTGACGGGGAAAGCAAAAAGGCCGCTGCACTGGAAGACTGGCTCAAGGCACACGGAATCACAAGGATTGAACATTACGATGCCCCGGACGGCAGGGTTTCAAGCGGTGTAAGACCGAATATGGTTGCCACGATTCCCGGCGCGAAGGATGATTACAATATATGGGTGTGCGCACACATGGACGTGGTTCCTGTGGGTGAACGAAGCCTTTGGAAAAACGACCCTTGGACTGTTGTTGAGGAGAACGGCAGAATCTTCGGACGCGGAGTTGAAGACAATCAGCAGGGACTTGTGACCGGAGTGCTTGCGGCTCTGAGTTTCGTGAGGCAGCACATTATTCCTGAACACACAATCAAACTGCTTTTTATGGCAGACGAAGAAGTCGGTTCTGCTTACGGAATGAACTGGCTGTTGAAAAATCACACTGAGCTTTTCTCGAAGGAAGACAGAATCCTTATCCCCGACGGAGGTGATCCAAAGGGAGAGACGATTGAGATTGCCGAAAAAAACATTGCATGGTTCAGATTCCACACCATTGGAAAACAGTCCCACGGCTCACGTCCTGATTTGGGACGCAATGCGAAACTTGCCGCGGCGGATCTGGCACTGCGCGTGAACGATATGGAGAATTTCTTTAACGGCAGGAACGGGCTTTTTGATCCGCCCACATCCACTTTCCAGCCGACGATGCAGCTTCAGAATACGGAGGGAATCAACATCATCCCCGGCGACGATGTATTCTGCGCGGACTGTAGAATCAACCCGGAATATTCACTTGACACTGTGCGCGCAGAGCTCAAAAAGAGGATTGCCGCCGTTGAGGAAAAGTACGGTGTGAAGATTGAAGTGAGTGAGGCTCAGGCGGAGGAATCGAAGGCAACACCGAAGGATGCTCCCGTGGTGAAGGAACTTGCCGCGGCGATAAAGGCTGTGCACGGAATCGAGGCGAGGACCATTGGAATAGGCGGCGGCACCGTGGCGGCCGGTCTTCGGAATTTGGGATACAATGCCGTGGTATGGAGCACGATGGACGAAACATGCCATCAGCCGAACGAGTATGCGGTAATCAAAAACATCGGCATTGATGCAATGACCATCGCTTATATGGCTTCCCACTGAAAAAAAACAAGCCGGCTGTAAAAGTCGGAAACCTTTGCAACCGGCACTTGAATGTCTCAATCAGAGAACTCCGCTTATTTTGCAGAATCTGCGTTTCCCACAAGGCACATCCATTCCGCTTCAGCGCAAAGTTCCTCACCAACGAAGGCCTTTCCGCTCTGCTTTACCATGCGGGGACTCACACGAAGATTTTTGATTTCCATGCGGACAGTGTCTCCCGGGCGCACCTGATGACGGAACTTCACTTTGTCTACAGTGGCAAGGAAAAAGAGGCTTCCTTCCGCGAAAATCTTTTTGTAGCTCAATGCGGCTCCACCACCCTGAGCCATTGTCTCAATGAGAATCACGCCCGGCACCACAGGATATTCAGGGAAATGTCCCTTGAAGAAAAAATCCTCATCGGTGAATTTCCTCGTGCAGACGCATCCCTCATCGTCTATGCTTTCGATTGTGTCCACAAACAGAAAGGGCTTGCGGTGTGGAAGCAGGGATTCTATGTCGTCAGTTACCATTTCTTGCTCCTTTTAAAGATTCAAAAATCCTTTTAGGGAGTCTCCAAAAAATCAGTTTCAGAGACCCCGGGATTTCATTTTACCTTTTTGAAAACCAGACAGCCGTTGTGACCGCCGAAACCGAAGTTTGCGCTCATTGCAACGTCGATATCCACGCTGACTCCCTTGTTCGGGGTGTAATCCAGGTCACATCCGCCTTCAACGTCGGGTTCATCCAGATTGATTGTCGGCGGGATGAAATTGTTTTCAATCGCTTTTACGCACATGAGGGCTTCGAGGGAGCCTGCATTTCCAAGACAGTGGCCGGTCATGCTCTTTGTGGAGGAAATGTGGAGCTTTTTCGCGGCCTCACCGAATGCCATGTGAAGCATCTTTGTTTCGCCAATATCGTTCAAGTGTGTCGAGGTTCCGTGGGCGTTGTAATACTGCACCTGCTCGGGAGTGATTCCGGCATCCTTCATGGCAAGTGTCATACATCTTCCACCAATTATTCCGTCAGGATTCGGAGCCGTAAGATGATAACCGTCGCAGGAAGCACCATAGCCGGCAACTTCCGCGTAGATGTGTGCTCCACGCGCTTTTGCATGCTCATACTCTTCAAGCACGAGGATTGTTCCACCCTCGCCCATTACGAAACCGTCGCGCTGCTTGTCGAAAGGACGGCTTGATTTTTCGGGGCAGTCAACCCACTTTGAGCTGAGGGCCTGAAGTTTGGTGAATCCGATGTTTGCAAATCCGTTCTGCGTACATTCCGCTCCACCTGCGAGAATCACATCGCAGCGTCCCAGACGGATGTTGTCGAGAGCGTCTCCAATTGCATCCGTACCTGAAGCACATGCTGTCGCGATTGTGTGAGTCGGTCCGTGAATGCCGAATGCGATGCTGATGTTTGCGGCACCCTCGTTCGGAATGAGCATTGGAACAGTCATCGGAGGAATGTTCTTTCCACCCGTCTCGCAGTAGCTGATCATGCTGCTTTCAGTGATTTCGAAGCCTCCGATTCCGACTCCCAAAAAGATTCCTGCCCGATCCAAAAGTTCCTTGTTGTCGGCAATCCCGGCATCTTCAAGAGCCATCTTTGCGGCAGCAACCGCATATTTTGAAAAGTTTGCCATTTTCCGCGCAGCCTTTGAATCCATGTACTGTCCTGCATCGAAATTCTTTACCTCTGCGGCATACTTTACTTTGAATGGAGTGGCATCATACCGGGTGATTGTTGCAATACCGCTTTTTCCCTGTGTCACAGACTCCCATGTTTCAGCCACACTGTTTCCCACGGGGGACACACACCCAAGTCCGGTAACTACTACTCTACGCATTTTTCAAATCTCCTTTATCATATTGCTCAGCAGCCCATGCCACCGTCTACACCGATTACCTGACCGGTGATGTATGTACTCAAATCAGATGCCAGAAACAATGCCGCGTTTGCAACATCTTCCGGCTTGCCGGCTCTCTTAAGCGGAATCTGCTCCACCCAAGCCCTGCGAATGTCTTCGTTCACTGCATGTGTCATGTCCGTATCAATAAAACCCGGTGCAATGCAGTTCACGCGGATTCCGCGGCTTCCGACTTCCTTTGAAAGCGACTTGCTGTATGCAATGAGACCGCCTTTGCTGGCAGAATAATTCACCTGCCCCGCACCACCGTGAAGACCGACGATGGATGCCATGTTGATGATGGAGCCCTTTCTTTTTCTAAGCATATCGTTGCTGATTATCTGCCCCACCAGAAAGGCCGATGTAAGGTTCACGGCGAGCACGGAATCCCAGTCTTCCTTTTTCATGCGGAAACTGAGCGTGTCGCGGGTGATTCCTGCATTGTTCACAAGCACATCGAATCCGCCTGACTCTGCAAGTGCATTTTTAACTGCGGCTGTAAGAACATCCGCATTTCCCGCATCGGCATAAAATTCGTGGAAGGCAGTTCCGTTTTCAGACGCCAAGGCCTCAAGCTCGGATTTGCCGGCAGACTCTTTTGTGCACATGCCCCACACTTCCGCGCCCTCTTTCAAAAAGGCTTCGACTATACCGCGTCCGATGCCACGGGACGAGCCTGTCACCAACGCTTTTTTATTTTCAAGTAACTTCATTTTTTCTCCTCAGGAAAGCTTTATCAATACAACATTAAGTTTTTCTTAAAGCGCGTTGATTCCCTCGGCAGTATTCACCGGGATTGAAGCAAGGGTTGCTCCGAATTCCGTCTGACCCCAGAGGCCTGTGAGAACTTTTCCGGGGCCCGGTTCAAGGATTGCCCATTCGTTTGAAGAATCATTCCTGATGATTGAGGCCAAAACAGCTTCCTCATCCGTCCAGAGAACCGAGTGAGTCAAATGTAAAACGGCACTCTTCTTCACTTCAGCGGCATCCGCAGCCTGTTTTCCGGTTACATTGCTGAAAAGCGGAATCTTCGGTTCGTTGAAAGTCACATCCTGAAGCACTTTTTCAAAATTGTCGGCGGCTTTCTGCATAAGAGGACAGTGGAAAGGACCTGCAACCTTAAGTCTCAAGGCACGTCTGGCACCGGCTTCCGTCGCGGCTTTTTCCGCAGCGGTGAGTGCATCAAATGTGCCGCTGATTACGGTCTGCTTAACGCTGTTCATATTTGCGGCATAGGCATCGGGAATTCCATCGGCGATTTCCTTCACTTTTTCCGGCGGAAGACCGATTATTGCACTCATTCCGGGTGCATGGCCCTCGTTTGCGGCGGCGATTTCCTCACATACAGCCTGCATGATAAGACCACGCTGACGGACAACCTTGATGACCTCCTCGAAAGAAAGAACACCTGCGGCATAAAGAGCCGGAAATTCACCGAGACTGAATCCCATTGCGGCGGAAGGCTCGATTCCTTTGTCTTTAAGAGCGGCCATAATCGCAAGGGAAGCGGTTGTGATGGCAATCTGACTGTTGTCGCTGCGGCTCAAAGTATCTGCGTCCGAGTCCCACAGCAATTTTGACATATCAACATCTATAATAGAAGAAACATCGTCAATCACCTTTTTTGCTGACGGAAAAGACTCCGCCACATCCTTTACCATTCCGGGGGCCTGGGCGCCTTGACCGGGAAACAAAAATGCATATTTCTTAGCCATACAATCCTCTTTATGACAAATTATGTCAAAATGTCATAGTATTGTCAATGGAAAACTTCCATAATCAGTCACTTATTTTTTATTCTTTCCTGCTTCCTTTTTTTTCTTTTTTTCTTCATAAAGCACCTGGTCGGCAAGTTTCAGCAGCGTGTTGATGTCACAGGACTCTCCAGGCTCGAAAGACGCATTTCCAAGACTGATTGAAAGCGTGAACGGTTCTCCCGAGGTTTTGTTCCATTCATCGCAGTATTCTTCAAGACGTCTGCGGGCGATTTCATATTTGTGCAGCGAAAGACTCGGAGCCACCACGGCAAATTCATCACCTCCCAATCTTCCGATTATGTCGCTCTGCCGGAATGCCTTTTTCAAAAGGGAGGCTTCGGCTTTTATGGCTGTGTCACCGGCTGCGTGTCCGTAAGTGTCGTTTATCTTTTTGAGTCCGTCTATATCCCCGAAAAGAACCATTCCTGCTTTTCCGTTTGCAGGGAACAGTTCCAGCGACTTCTGCCCGTAGAACAAAAATCCGCGCCGGTTAAGGAGACCTGTCATCTCGTCCGTGACCGAATTGTGGGTTGCAACATCGAATTCCCTTTCAAGACGCTTTTTTTCCATTTCGGAGCGCGACATTGAATAGGCCGATGCAAGGGCGTTTGAAAACATTTTGCACACCATACTGTAAACGGTGCTGTCGTAGGATCCCGGTTTGAAAAAAAGATAACCGTAGAGGGTGGTCGTGTGATAAAGGGCCTGCACATACATTCCGTCCATGCTCTGAAAGATGCCATCGGGAATCATGATTTCACGGGGATTGAACGGAATCGGATTTTCCTGGTCTCCAAGCCAGAATCCTGAGTAGCGGTCAAGGGCGGAATACACGAAAGCCTTCTGCGGCATGGAAAAAAACTCAAATTTGTCGGTGGAAACGGGGGTTTCGAAAAGCACAACGGCGGCGGAAAGAATTCCCATGGACATAAGGTCGCTGTTGATATGGGTTCTGAACTGCTCAAGAGTCATATCTTCCTGCATCTGCGTGTAAAGATGAATCACCTGAATGAATTGAGTGCGCTTCATGCACCATTCACCGGCAGCGGAAAGAGGATTCGAAGAGTCTGTGAACAAAGCCGTCACATCCGTTCCCTCCCGCATCAGCAGATTGGCCCTGGATTCGCAACCGCAGGACTGACGCAGAACCGGGAAGGATTTTATCCACCGGAGTTTATCCACCTTTTCACCGTCAATCAGCTGCTCAAGCATTTCAACCGCTTGATACCCCTGGGCTTCAAGATTCTGATTCACCGTGGTCAGCGACGGAACCATGACCGAAGACCTGAGCGCATCATCAAAACCGGTCACAATCACATCGCCGGGCACTTTAATCTGATGCTGAATCAGATAATCAACACAGGCATAGGCCATTTCGTCAGTAAGCGCAACTATGGCATCGAAATCAATGCGGCCTTTCACATCGCGGTACACATTCAACGCGCGGAAGGCAATTTCATATGAAAATCCGCCGTAAAGCACAAGGGATTCGTCGTAGGCAATATTGTGGCTTAAAAGCACCTGCTTGAAAATCTCAACGCGCTCCCGTATGCCCGGAGAATTGGACTTTACGCTCATAAGTGCGATTCGGCGGCAACCGTGTTTTTCTATTATATGCGAGATGATTGCGGAAAATCCTTTTGTTTCGGATGCAATGATGGCAGGTCTGTCTGGAATTGCGGCTCCTATGGACACAATCGGAACCGGGTCGAATGCATGAAGGTAGGAGGTAACGTATTCCACTGAAGCGAAATTCAACTGCGCCCCGGTCAAAAAAACGATTCCGTCAACATTCGAGGGACGAAGCAGGGATGCAACAGAGAGCAATTGATAGTCATAGCCTTTTTCGGCTTCATTAAGACGACCGATCGGCATAGTCAAAATTTCGATGCCATGCTCTTTAGCATACTGGGAGACTCCAGCATACACTTTCAGCGAATACTCGTTCTCAATATAGTCCACCACAAAGGCAATTCTTCTTGCACTACGCATTTCTTCTATTATATACCCAAATCAAAATTACGCAAGATTTTTTTTACCTTCTCCCCTTCTCCCGGAAGATGACGGCGAACGAAGTCACCGACACTCGACGCGGATTCACAGCAACGTTTCAAGCGGCATCGGGGTATTGAACCTTCCGAACGAATCACCAACACTCGACGCAGAG
>DGXM01000040.1 GCA_002396325.1 Treponema sp. UBA4232 | reverse complement strand
CTCTGCCATGCGGATTCCACCGAATGGCATGAATGCTCTCTTCAAAGGCTTGTCTGTCTGAAGTCCAACGACCTGCTCAAGATTCTTTCCATCCTCGCAGATATATCCGGGCTTGTGTGATGTAATTCCGGTAACGATGTCAGTGTCCAAATCAAGAACACCTGAGCGCTCCTTTCCGTCCAGTCCCACAGACTTCTTATTGTGCTCCTCCTTCTGAAGGCGCTGCAACTCGTCAAACAGCTTGTTTGTTGCGTCGGTAGGTCCAGCCAGGAACTTTGAGTCACCGTCATACGGTGTGTAGTTCAGCTGAATGAATTCACGGACGTTTACTTCGTCCTGCCAAAGGCGGCCTGTTTTAAAGCCTTTCCATTCTTCTCTTTCGATCATCTTGAACCCCTTGTAATATGGTTAGTTTTTCAACGATGGTTATCCAATTGCGGGACGCTCACCCGGCGTTCCTTGCAGACTCAACAGACTGTTGTTCCCTGCTATCCTAAATATAACTCATTTGAATAAAAGTATCAACAGATTTTGATTTTTTTTTGATATTTTGCATGCCATATTTAGCGTATATTTTTTGCATAAATATGCAAAACACACTTCATTTAGTGTCTATCCTGATTTTTCATCACCAAAAAACACCACATTTGCCGCAACGCGCACAATCCTCCAGGCTCGGAATCAATCTTACATATTTTTAAGCATCATTAAACTTTCATCAATATAAAATCAATATATCATCAATACACAAGCGGCACAGCGTCCAAACACTCAATCCAAAAATCAGAACATAGGAAAAATCTTCTATAAATATGGTGCAGATTTCAACTTGCCTTTTTCCCAATCCCCATTTATCATAAAAAGTAAGTCTGCCCTGCACAATCTGTCCATCAGAAAAGCCCGGCACATTCAACAAAGCTTACGAACCATTCAATTAAAAAGGAGATTTAACACAATGAAAAACCAGGCCTACAATCCCTACCTCCCGCTCTGGGAATACGTTCCCGACGGCGAGCCCCACGTTTTCGGCGACAGAGTTTATGTCTACGGCTCCCACGACCTGGCCCACGGATGCGTCTTCTGTCTTGGCGACTACGTGTGTTGGTCAGCCCCCGTAACCGACCTTTCCGACTGGAAATACGAAGGCATCATCTACAGCCGCATGGAAGACCCCGCAAACAAAGACGGCAGAATGGTGCTCTACGCCCCCGACGTGACTCAAGGCCCCGACAAAAGATTTTACCTGTATTACGTATACGACAAAGTGAACTTCGTGTCCGTTGCAGTCTCCGACTCCCCTAAAGGCCCCTTCAAATTCCACGGCTACGTTCACTACAAAAGCGGCGAAAGACTGGGCGAAAGAAAAGGCGACCAGGTTCAATTCGATCCGGCGGTCCTCACAGAAAACGGTAAGACCTATATGTACACGGCATTCTGCGGCCACGACATGAAAGACAGGATCGGTGCAATGGCAACAGTCCTCGCAAGCGACATGCTCACAATCGAAGAAGAACCCGCCCTCATAGTCCCCGGCGACTGCTACTCCGAAAAAAGCGGAAATGTCCCGCAGGCACTGAAAGACCTCTCCTGCCCGTACAAAGTCTCGTCAATAGAAAACTGGAGCGCATACAAGGGACACGAATTCTTCGAAGCCTCTTCAATCCGAAAAATAGGAAACAAATACTACTTCATCTACTCGTCCGTCGTAATGCACGAACTCTGCTACGCCACCAGCAGCTCCCCCACCGAAGGATTTGTCTACGGCGGAGTCATCGTGAGCAACTGCGACCTGCACATCGGCACATACAAACCCGCTGAAACCCCGGCCGCATACGGAGCAAACAACCACGGAGGCATAGAAAAAATCAACGGCGAATGGTACATCTTCTACCACAGACACACAAACGGCACATGGTTCTCAAGACAGGGATGCGCTGAAAAAATCAGAGTGCTCGAAGACGGCTCCATCCCCCAGGTTGAAATCACCTCATGCGGACTAAACGGAGGCCCCCTCGAAGGAAAAGGAGAATACCCCGCCGCAATCGCCTGCAACCTCTTCACCGAAAAACCTTCCATATACGTAGCAGAAGGAAATCCCAAAGTAAGCCAGGACGGATGCGACAAAGAAGACGGCACCCCGTTTGAACAAAAAGACACAAGCTACATCACCGGCATAATCCCCGGCACCACGATCGGCTTCAAATACTTCGACTTCAAAAACCTGAAACGCATAGGTCTCCGCACACGAGCATACATCCACGGCAATTTTGAAATCCGCACCTCGCCCGACGGCCCGTCCCTCGGCACAATCACCGTTGACTCCTCGAATTTCTGGGAAACCCGCTTCACCGACATAAAAATCCCCGACGGAAAAAGCGCCCTCTACCTCAAATTCACAGGCACAGGAACAGGCCAGCTGAAATCCATAATCCTCGAATAAAGATTTATTATTCAGATTCAGATTCAGATTTGGACGACAGGCCGAACCATGCGGCTCCCGCGCTCCCCCGTGTCTCCCGCTTTCCGGGGTTCCATTCGCCGCTGTGCGCCGAACCACTAAAGTGGCCCCCTTCAATCGGGCGTAGAGGGC
>DGXM01000183.1 GCA_002396325.1 Treponema sp. UBA4232 | reverse complement strand
CAATGGATGCTGAAATAAATTCAGTATGACAATACTTTTTGGACAGCCCCTTGATTTTTTTCGTAGCTGGGACCCGCTGACTCATTTTGAACTCTTTTCATTTTGTTTCATGCTGAAGTCCTGAGGATGTCCCGCGGTCTTTTTTGCGCTAGGAATAGGAAGGGCCGCGGATGCGGTTCGGCGCTTTGCGGCGAATGGAGCGGGCTGGGACCCGCGGAACCCTGGATAGTCCGGCCCGTAGGGAAGCGCCCGTAGTGTAAATTTATCTTGAAAAGATATGAAAATGTGTTATAATTTATGCGAAGGCGGACTTCTGAAAGTGCTTGCCGGATGGTCTCTGAGGCTATTTCAAATTACGGAGAGGATTATGAAAAAAAGGGAAAGGCATTTGTCGCTGTCGGCACAGCTGATGATTGGAACTGTGATTCCGCTTTTTGTGGTAACGGTGTTTTTGATTGCGTCAAGTTATTTGATGATTGACCGTATTATAAGGAAGAATATTGTTTCACAGGTGGAACTTGCCCTTGAGAGGGTGGAGGCCGATGTGACTTCTGTTTTCACACCTTACGTTCACAAGGTTGCGGATTTTGCGGTTTCGGCTTCGTATAACGATGACCCGGTTTATCTTTACTCGTGCATAAAGAGTTTGGCGCACGAAGACGACGGGGATTTTTCCATGTATTATGCGACTGCGGTTTCTCGTTTCGAGCCGGGTGGAATTTATGTGGACGGTGATGACTGGGTGCCTGATGAAGACTGGGATCCCACTTCGAGGGAATGGTTTATCAAAGCGGCCAGGAATCCGGGGCACTCTGTTTTTTCAGAACCTTATGTGGATGCAATGACGAATGATGTGTGCGTGACGGTTTCCCATGCCGTGCTGAATTCTTCGGGGGCTTTGAAGGGTGTGGTTGCGATAGACATAATCCTGAATACTCTGAGCAGCACCATTGAAAAAATCTCGCTTTCGGAAAACGGGCACATGAATCTGATTAATGATTCAGGTTTTTATGTGACGAATGACGATGCCTCGAAGATTATGAGTGCGTATTATTTTGACGATGTTCCCGGACTTGCAGCTACCACCACTGTTGCGGCTTATACCGGTGCGGGGCTCAAGACGCAGATTATTTCCGATTTCTACTACGGGATTATGCCGGTGAAATATCTTCCCTGGTTCATTGCGGTTGACGGGCCTGTGAAAGATTTCCGCTCGCAGTTCAATTCGATGATTCTGGGGATGGGAATTGTTGCCGTGGTGCTGAGTCTTTTGACGATGGCCCTGGTGTTTGTGATTTCAAGGCGCACTTCGCGGACTTTCCAAAATCTTGCGGCGGACTGCAAGGATATTGCTTCTGGAAATTTCACAGGGGATTACAAGGATTATCTTACAAGTGAGGCCTCCGTGCTGGCCCGCGGGTTCGATGAGGTTTCCAACAATATGGGCGTGCTTGTGGGCAATGTGAAGAATTCCGCGTCTTTGGTGGCGGGGGTTTCGGCCAGTTTGAACGCTATGGCAAGCGAGATTAATTCTTCGGTGGCGGAAACGGACGAGTCCATTTCAATGATGGTGTCTTCGGTGGAAAAGCAGAATGGTGCTGTGGAGTCGGTGAGCGAGGTCGTGGGCCATATTGTCGATGAAATCAATACCCTTGCCGATGCAATTGCGGGACAGACGAATCTTATTGACTCCTCATCAAAGGATATCGGGGCGATGATGCAGACTTTCAACGATCTGGCTCAGAAGATGGCCTTTGTTGTTTCGCAGGTGAATGATTTGGTGAAGTCGTCTTCGGAAAATAAAGAGGCTTTGAAGCTGTCTGTCGATCAGATTCAGGCGGTGCAGGCGGAGTCGGGGTCTTTGCTTGAGATGAACAAAGTTATTTCGGCTGTGGCTTCGCAGACCAACCTTCTTGCAATGAATGCTGCCATCGAGGCGGCCCATGCAGGTGAAAGCGGACGTGGATTTGCCGTGGTTGCCGATGAAATTCGAAAACTCGCGGAGACAACTTCAAAGCAGGCGCACGGATCAAGCCAGTCGCTTAAGAGCATTCAGCGTAAAATCAACGATATTTCCGTGGCTTCTCTCGACGTGGAAAAGTCTTTCGGCAACACAATAGAAGAAATTCAGCGCATTTCGAATACTTTTTCGGAGTTGAGCGGCACTGTGCAGGAGCAGGACAGGAGTGCCCAGGGAATTTTGGCTTCTCTTGATGAGATTCACAAAAGCTCTGATGTGGTCAAGGAAAATGCCTCCTCAATCTTTTCGCGCACGAAGATGGCTTCTTCCGACTGTCAGACCCTTTCTTCGCTGAACAGGTCCGTGAACGATGGAATACAGTCATGCGCAAAGGCTTCCGCAAGTTTGAATTCGACATCTTCGAAGGTTTCGAAAATTGCCCACGATGCCTCTGATTCTGTAGCCAGACTTGCCCGTGCAGTTGAGACATTCAAGGTCCGTGAAATCGAGGAGTTGTGATTCAATCTGACGGTGCGTTGGCTTCAGGCAGATAAAGTTTTTGTTTCTCAACTGTCGGTTATGAATTCTCATTTCTCAATTCCCCTATTGCTCATTATGCAAAATATTGCTATAATTATGCATAATATTTTTTGTGGGGTGCATAAAAATGCAGTTTATTGACGGCGGAGTGACCGCACCAATCGGATTTACTGCCAACGGAATGTTGTGCGGAATCAAAAAGGGCCGGACAAAGAATGATACGGCTCTCATTTTCAGCGAAAAGCCCTGCACTGCGGCAGGACTCTTTACCCGGAACCGTGTGAAGGCAGAAAGCGTGAAGCTCACCCAGCGTCATATTTCAAACGGTGTGATGCAGGCGGTTATTGCAAACAGCGGAAATGCAAACGCATGCACCGGAGAGCAGGGACGCAGGAATGCACTCAGAATGGCAGAGGCTGCGGCAAAGGTTCTTGGAATCAAGGCAGAGGATGTCGTGGTCTGTTCAACCGGAGTAATCGGTCAGCAGCTTCCTGTTGAAGTAATCGAGGCCAACATCCAGAAACTCAAGGACGGTCTTTCAAAGGAAGGACACGTGGAGGCCCGCACCGCAATTATGACGACCGACACTCACTACAAGGAATGTGCGGTTGAGACCGAAATCGGCGGAAAGACTGTGAGAATAGGAACCATGTGCAAGGGAAGCGGAATGATTCACATAAATCTTGGAACCATGCTTTCTTTTATAACGACCGACTGTGCCATCAGCTCGGAAATGCTCGGTAAGGCTTTGAAATCTTCCGTGGCGGGAACATACAACTGTGTTTCTGTTGACGGTGACACTTCCACGAACGACACTCTCACAATCCTTGCGAACGGAATGGCCGGAAACAAGGAAATCACTTCAGAGGGTGAAGATTATGACAAGTTCCTTGAGGCATTGAATGTTCTGAACACTCAGATGGCCATGAAGATTGCCGGAGACGGTGAGGGAGCGACAAGATTGATTGAGTGCAACGTGAAAGGCGCAAAGGATGTTGAAACTGCCCGCGTGCTTGCAAAGAGCCTCATTTCTTCAAGTCTTGTGAAGGCTGCCATTTACGGAAAGGATGCCAACTTCGGACGCTTTTTGTGTGCGATGGGTTATTCCGGCGCGGACTTTGATCCCGACAAAGTGACCATTTCATACAGAAGCCACAAGGGTGCAAAGCGTCATGGAGCAACGGATTTCATCGGACGCAATGATGGTGAGGAAAAGAGCGTCTTGGTTTATGAAAAAGGCGTTCCACTGAATTTCGACGAGGAAAAGGCACTTGAGGTTTTGAGCGAAGACGAAGTGATTGTTGACGTGGTCTGCGGTGACGGAAATGCCTCCGGTACTGCGTGGGGATGCGACCTCACATACGACTACGTGAAAATCAACGGTGACTACAGGACATAAGAGGTTTGAAAAATGAGTGAAGCAGATATAAACGACGTGGATCCCCGCTTGGAGAACACAAAATGGTCTGACGTGCTGGTTCAGGCTCTGCCTTATTTCAGGCACTGGGTCGGCAAGGTCGTGGTCGTGAAGTACGGTGGAAATGCCATGCTCAACGAGGATTTGAAGGCCTGCGTCATGGAAGACATTGTTCTCCTCAGCACAATCGGAATCAAAGTGGTTCTTGTGCACGGCGGCGGTCCTGAAATCAACCATATGCTTGAACGTGTCGGAAAGGAAAGCCGGTTTGTGAACGGACTGCGCTATACTGATGCCGAGACTATGGAGATTGTTCAGATGGTTCTCACTGGAAAGCTCAACAAGGAGATCGTCGGCCTGCTTCTGCAGAAAGGCGGTAAAGCCGTAGGTCTCAGCGGGGTGGATGACGGACTTCTCCGTGCGAAGAAAATAGACAAGGACGGACAGGATCTGGGCTTTGTTGGTGAAGTGACAGAAGTGAATCCTGAAATCATCAGGAGTCTTTTGGAAAAGAATTTCATTCCGGTTGTGAGCACGGTTGCCATGGGAGAGTCCGGGGATTACAACAGATACAACATCAATGCCGACACTGCCGCCGCAAAAATCGCCATTGCGCTGGAAGCGGAAAAATTCGTTCAGCTTACGAATGTGCCGGGTGTGCTGAAGGACGTAAATGATCCCCACTCGCTGTTGCAGAGAATCCATCTTTCAGATGTGGACAAACTGATTAAAGACGGAACCATTGCAGGCGGAATGATACCGAAGATTGAATGCTGCATGCTCGCCCGCAACGGAGGGGTTCCCCGTACACACATCATAGACGGAAGGGTGCCGCACTCACTGCTGATTGAAATGTTCAGCGACCGGGGTATAGGCACGATGATTTATTGATGAAGGGCATCTCTGGAAATGATGTTTTTAGGGACTCCCTGAAGTGAATTGCAGGATTTTTAAGAGGGGTTGATTTTATGGGAAGCAGGATTGTTGTGAATAATTACGGGTCTTTCGACGTGACTTTCAAAAGCGGAAAAGGATCCACTCTTACGGATGTAAACGGAAAAAAATACATTGATTTTTTGGCCGGAATTGCTGTGAACTGTCTGGGGCACAATTACAAACCCTTGGTGCGTGCGATTTCAAAGCAGGCCTCAAAAGAGATTCATGTGTGCAACTATTTTCTGAGCGACACCGGGGATGCTTATGCCCATGAACTTTTGAATGCCACGGGATTCGACGGTGTTTATTTCGGAAACAGCGGTGCGGAAGCCAACGAAGCCGCAATCAAGCTGGCACGGAAATACGGACAGATGAACGGCGGTTCTTCAAGAAAGACTGTGGTGACTCTGGAGAACTCTTTCCACGGAAGAACCCTCGCCACAATCAAAGCTACCGGACAGGATAAATTCCATCCCGAATGTTTTGAGCCGTATCCTGAAGGATTCAAGACAATCCCCGCGAATGACTGGGATGCTCTTAAGGATGCTTTCGATTCAAGCACAGCCGCACTTATGGTGGAGTGTGTCCAGGGTGAGGGTGGTGTGAATCTGCTCGATGCAAGATGGGTTCAGGCCGCCGCAGATGCCGCAAGAAGAGCAGGAGCCATTGTGATTGCAGATGAAGTGCAGACAGGCATGGGAAGGACAGGAAGTCTTCTTGCAAGTGAACAGCTTCAGTTCAATCCCGAAGTGGTGACTTTGGCAAAGGGAATTGCCGGTGGTGTTCCGATGGGTGCCATGCTTTTCAGGGGAAAGGCCGGCGATGTGTTCCAGGCCGGTGATCATCAGTCCACGTTCGGAGGAAATCCTCTTGCCTGTGCCGCAGCCCGCGTTGTGCTTAAGACTCTCAAAAGCCCGGACTTCCTCGCAAAAGTGACGGAAAAAGGCGAATACATGAGAGACACGATAAAAAGCTGGAAGATTCCTTTCGTGCAGGATGTGAGGGGACTCGGTCTTATGACAGGTGTGCAGGTGGAAAAGGATCCTGTCGCAATCGAAAAAGCCTGTCTTGAACAGGGACTTCTTTTCAGTACGGCCGGAAGCAATGTTCTCAGGCTGGTTCCTCCGCTCAACATAAGCAAAAAGGAACTCAACCGCGGACTTGAAATCTTAAAGCATGTGCTTGAGACTTGCTAGTTTGTGATTTTATGCAAAAAGAAGGGCGGATTTCATGTGGCGGATTGCTCTGATTTCCGTCTGCCTGATTGCCTCGGGACTTACTCCCACAATTTTTGCGACATCGCGGAGAGTCTTGCTGTCCTGACCTTCGTTGATGCTGTATCTTAAGTTCAAAACAGTCTGTTCGTTTCTTGGAAGATCTGCGATTGCCTTTTGCACGGTCTGTTTTTCCTCATTGATTAGATAAAGTTCTTCGGGCGTGAAACCTGTGTCGGGGATGAGGTCTCCCATGGGTGAACTGCGGTCGGAATTGTCGGCGGCTGCGTCAAGTGAGTAAACCGTGTAGTCGTAGGCCATGTATTCCTTTACTTTGCGGAGAGTCCAGCCTGTGAACCTTGCAATCTCTTCTGCAGTCGGCTCCCTTCCTTTTTCAAGTGAAAGATGCTGTTTTGCCTTTTCGATTGCCCGAAGTCCGTCTTCTTTTCTGTGGGGCAGTGCGATGAAAGATTTGTCGCCGCGCATAAAACGGAGCATATACTGCATAATCCAAGGGTAGGCGTATGTTGAAAACCGGGTTTTGAACGAAGCGCGGAATTTCCTGGCGGCCATCATAAGTCCCATGTTGCCTTCCTGAATCACATCCATAAGGGAATTCGTGTTTCCGTAATATTTCGCTGCGATGCTGACCACAAGGCGCAGATTCGCATTTATGAGTTTTGCAAGGGACTCTGAATCTCCCGTCTGGATTTTTTCGGCCAAAGTTTTTTCCTCATCGGCGTCGAGCAGGCTGTAAGATGAGATTTGTGAAATGTAAGTTGCGTAAACACTGTTTTCCATGGTTTCTACCTCTTTTTTTATCAATTTGTATGCATAAATATCTAGCAATTTGCGTGCCAAGTTTTAAATTTTCACTTGATTTTTTTCAAAACTGTGTTAATGCCCTGAAACTGGGCTTTCTTTGGACTTTGTTTATTCCGGTGAAATGGGAGCATTGGAGTTTTTAGAGAGAAGTGTATATTTTTTTATTCCATCCCTGTATAAAAAATAATACAGGTGTACAAATCTGTATTACTACCGGGTATGATTTTGAAGAATATTCAATTTAGGTAAATCTTCTTAGAGAAAATTTAGCTAAAAAAACTAAAAAATATTTACACTTTACTTTTCTTCATGTAGAATGCTGTCAGTCAGAATAAAGAAAACTTCAGGAGTGGAAATATGATGAATGATTTTGATGACAGACTCAGAATGTTGAGGGAAGAGCACAGGACGCTTTTGAATCTTCCGAACGAGCCTGTTTATCCGGGAAACGGAATATATTTGCGCTACAAGAATCCGGTGGTGACGGCTGCCCACATTCCTCTTGAGTGGCGTTACGACTTGAACAAAAAGACGAATCCTTATCTTATGGAAAGGATGGGCGTGAACGCGGCTTTCAATGCCGGTGCCATAAAGATGGATGGAAAATACTGTCTTGTGGTTCGCGTGGAGGGGATGGACAGAAAATCATTTTTTGCGGTTGCGGAAAGTGAAAACGGAATCGACGGATTTTGCTTCAAAGGTCTGCCAATCCTCCTGCCTCAGACTGACGAAGATGACACCAACGTTTACGATATGAGATTGACACGGCACGAGGACGGATGGATTTACGGAATCTTCTGCAGTGAAAGAAAGGACAAAAGCGCGCCTGCCACGGACACATCATCGGCCACGGCATCGGCGGGAATTGTGCGCACAAAAGATTTGGTGAACTGGACCCGCCTTCCTGACTTAGTGACGAAAAGTGCCCAGCAGAGAAATGTGGTGCTTCATCCTGAATTCGTGAACGGAAAATATATGTTCTACACAAGGCCTCAGGACGGATTCATTGAAACTGGAAGCGGCGGAGGAATCTGCTATGGATTTGCCGACAGCATGGAAAATCCCGTGGTGAGCGACGAAAAGATGCTTGACGAAAAGATTTACCACACGATAAAGGAAGTTAAAAACGGTGCGGGTGCTGTTCCGATAAAGACGGAAAAAGGCTGGCTTCATATTGCGCATGGAGTAAGAAACACTGCTGCGGGTCTGCGCTATGTAATCTACGCGTTTATGACTGATTTGAAAGATCCCACGAAAGTGATTGCACGTCCTTCAGGATATCTGATTGCGCCCCAGGGAGAAGAGAGGGTCGGCGACGTGAGCAACGTGGTGTTCACAAACGGTGCCATCGCTGATGATGACGGAAGGCTTCTTATTTACTATGCCTCAAGCGACACAAGAATGCACGTGGCTGAATCAACCGTGGACCGTATGGTTGACTACTGCCTGAACACACCGGAAGATTCCCTGACATCCCGCGGACAGGTGGAAAAACGAATCCGGCTCATCAAGGCGAATTCATAAAAAATCCCGGGGAAAAACGTAAATGATTCATTAAACAAAAAACACCGGCTCTCATCTGAACAAAGACTTCAGCGGGAACCGGTGCTTTTTTTCGGGAACTTCTAAAAATCAGTTTTTATAGATGTCAGTCTCTTTTGTGAAACTCTAAAACCTCTTGTGAAGATTTTTAGAATGTGGCCAGAGTCTTTTCGATTCTAGCCAG
>DGXM01000019.1 GCA_002396325.1 Treponema sp. UBA4232 | reverse complement strand
GGCACGCAAGAGAGCCGGAACAGATGCCACTCAGGAACAGTTCGATGCGGCACTCGCAATTGAAAAGGAGCAGTGGAAAAAAGACTATGAGGAAGTGAAAAATCTCGGAGGACTTTACGTAATCGGTTCTGAACGCCATGAAAGCCGCCGCATCGACAACCAGCTCAGAGGACGCTCTGGACGACAGGGAGATCCGGGACGCTCCAAGTTCTACATTTCAATGGATGATGATTTAATGAGACTTTTCGGTGGAGACAGAATGAAGAAAATCATGTCTTCGGTCGGTATGCAGCCTGGAGAACCCATTGACCATCCGTGGCTCAACAAGTCCATCGAAAAAGCACAGAAGAAGGTCGAGGAAAGAAACTTCGAAATCCGAAAAAACCTGCTTGACTATGACGACGTGCTTAACCAGCAGAGAAATTTCATTTATCAGCAGAGAGACCAGATTCTTGAAGACGAGGATTTGAGCACCCGTGTTATGACAAACGCAAAGGAAACTGTTGCAGAAATCTTCGCAGGCTACAAATCCGGAAAAAAGGCAGGAGCTTCACAGAGTGCACTCGTAGACAAAATCCGCGACACATTCGGTCAGACTCTGAATTACGACCAGCTTTCGGAAGATTCGCTCATTGCAATCCTCCAGAACGACATCACTCAGAAGGAAATGCTCGTTGGAAAACCGAACTTCAATATGTTCATCCGCTACCAGTACATTCAGATGATCGACAAGAAATGGCTCGACCAGCTTGAATTCCTCGACGGACTCAGGGAAGCCGTTTATCTCCGTTCATACGGAAGCAAAAACCCTCTGACAGAATACAAAAACGACGGTTTCGACCGCTTCGACACAATGCTTGACTCAATCCGAACGGAAGTTGAAAGCCGCATCTTCAAGGTGAAGATTCAGATTCAGAGCCCCGGACAGCAGGTAAGAAGACCCGAGCAGCACATCCAGATGAATGCCCAGCATACAGAAGCCCAGTCGATAATCACACCATCGGCACAGAGCGGTCAGCAGGCACAGCAGGCCTTCAACGCAAGACAAGCACAGCAGGCCGCCGCAAACACAGGAATGAAGAGCGGCAGACAGGGACAGAGCGTTACGGTAATGCGGACAATGCCGAAAGTCGGACGAAACGATCCGTGTCCATGCGGAAGCGGCAAAAAGTACAAGCAGTGCCACGGAAGAAATTCCTGACATCAGGGCATCTCGAAAAGCTGAAGTTTTTTCGAGGTTCCCGTCATTGAATGGCAGCGGCCGTCCATAAAACAAAAGGCATCGGAAAATCCACCTGTGATAATCCGATGCCTTTTTTTATTCGTGCGGAGGGTTCAATACCCCGACGCTCTGCGTCGAAATAAAGGGTATTGAACCCGACTGCAATACCTTATGAGAACACCATACCTCGACGCTCTGCGTCGAGTGTTGGTGATTAAATCAATGGAAAGCGCAAGGTCGAAAAGTTTCAAATCATTTTGCGATGTTGTTTTTCCTTCCCGGCTTACCGAACCTGCTCAACGGCCAGATTCTGAGGCTTGCCTTTCCAAGTATACGGGAACGGTTCACATACTGCGGTGCAAGATAAGTTCCGTATCGTACAGAATATGCATCACCTGAATAAACGGGGACCAATTTCTTTTCGTAACTGTGCCTCATGTCAAGGGAATTGTAGCGGTTGTCTCCCATCATGAAATAGCAGTTTTCGGGAATATAGCTGGGATTGCCGTTACTGTCGTTTGCGGGGAAAATCCCCATATTGCGTTGATCCATGTAAAGGATGTATTTGTAGAGTCTGTGCAAAGTTGATTCGCACTCGGTTCTCTGTTCATCGGAAGCCCATGACGAAGGCTGCACACCGTCGGCCAGCAAAGCCGCGTTTCTTACAAGCAGACGGCCGTAGGCAAGTTTGAACATTAAGTTGAGCCTGAAGAGCGAGTCGTCGTAAAGATTTCCGCCCACAAGATGAGTGCCTGAAGCCGAACCGTTTTCAGTGTATGCCGAAAGATTTTCCATCCCCCGGTGCCAGTCGTTCAAGAAAGAATCCATCCACTCCGCTCCCCCCTTTCTGGTAAGAAGATCTATCGTGTATTCACTTGAGCGTGAAAGCATGTTGGATACAGATAAGTCATCCCCTGCGATTGGAGTAAGAGTGCCCGAATAGTCCAGATTGGAAATGACCAGGGCACTGAAGTCCCGAGAAAGGGACTCACATTCCAGTTTGGCGGAAACGAGGTCCAAATCGCGTCTCTGCTGCTCGATAAGCAAAGTGTCTTCATACATTGCATCGGTGAGGGGAAAATCCTGCACCTTTCTTTTTGTGGCAGAATCAAGGTCGTTCAGATTCCATACGGCCCAGTCATTATCGGAAGAGACTATCTCAAAATCAGAAGTCCTTGTGCGCGAATAAAGATTTCCGTCAACAAGCATAAGCTGTTCTCCGGGAACTCCTGCAACGCGCTTCACAAGAGGATCCGCCTTGAGCAGTCCGTTTTCATCGGTGTTGGTCTTGACGAAAGTGAGTGTCAGCATATAGACAAACTGAGAAAGAAATGTCTTCACTTCGTTTTTGCGGTCAGACGAATAATGAGGATTGCGGAATACAACCACATCACCGCGCTCGTAGTCCTGAAGATACGGCAGTCCCACATTGCTCAAGGGAAACTTCGGTCCAGCAGTCGTCTTGAAAACAGCCACCCTGTCGCCGATAAGGAATGTCGAAACCATAGACTCAGAAGGAATTTCGTAAAGCTGGAACACGAAAATGTTCAGAAGCACAATCGTAAAAACGGCTTGAACCAGAGCATCAACCCACTCAAGGATTTCAAGACCCACCCTTTTGATTCCGTGCACTTCGATTTTTGCGGATGCAGAACGGGCCTTTGCCCATTCAGGACTGATTTTCTCAAGTCTTTTGTCGCCGATGATGTAGAGAATCACAAAAGAAAGAACCACAACAACAGTCCATAAGACCGCAGAAACCAAATCAAGGGCATAGGGAGAATCGAACTTACCCGCACGACGCAGCACAAAAGCCGTAATCAGCACAAAAGGCTCATACTCAAAAAAGCGGCGCACCGGCACAAGACGGGAAACATCATTTTTTTTCAGGAAAAGGAAAAGCGTCACATAGGAAAGAAAAGCTGTGAAGACCGCCGCCAAAGGAAAAGCAAGCACAGACACATCTGCATGGAAGGAAACCTGCAGAACAGAAAAAAGTGCCGCAAAAGCAAGATTGATGTATATCAGAATCCGTAATTTTCTCATTTTTACCCCAAGACAATGTTTTAAAAATCATTTCGATTATAGCATAAAATTCAAATTTATACTATATTATTCCAGGCAATTACAGATTTTTTTTGGATATTTTTAGCCGGAGGATTTGATGAAGGCTGTATTAAACACGGATTTTGCACTTGAAATGCTGGGTGGAGAAAAGACGCTGCTGAAGGAACTGCTTGTCTCTTATATGAATGACACACCGTTTGATGCGGAGAAAGTGAGGAAATTTGCCGCAGAGGGAAAAAACACCGAAGGAGCCGGCTACGTGCACTACTACAAGGGAAGCGCAAGGCAGATTGGTGCAGAACAGCTTGCAGAGGCAGGACAGAATCTTGAGGACGTGCTCAGGGGCAAAAAGAGCGGAGATATACCATCCCTGGCCGCGGCATTTGAGGACTGCTACAAAACCGCCGTTTCCGCAATGAAAAGCTGGGTTTCATCTTCCGAAGACTGATTCAAACGATTTCAGCAAAGGCTCTTCCAATTCTTCCACATTCACACCCCTGATTTCAGCCGCACGGGCATACACAGCCTTTATGTCGCACGGATGGGTAAAATCCTCACCGCGCAGAGTCTGAAAGGGAGAGTCGGTTTCAAGAAAAAGACGGTTCAACGGAAGAGTCTTCACACAGGCAATGCTCTTTTTGTTGCCATTCAAAAGCTGCTTTCCGAAAGAAAACCATGCATTGATTCCCTTTTCAAGCAAAGACCTGGCCTCCACGGGACCGAATGCAAACGAATGGAAAACCACTGCGGGAAGTCTTTTCAAAAGAAGCCTGTCGCGGAACATCATATCGAGTGCCTTTCTGTTATGGATTACGACCGGCATATTGTATGAAACGGAAAGTTCAAGGCAGATTTTCCACACTTCCTCCTGTTCAGAGCTCAAATCCCTGTATTCCTGCGAAAAAAGGTCCAGTCCGATTTCTCCGACCGCGGAAATTCTCTTTTCACGAAGGAGCGTCTCAAGGAAAACTGCAAGGTCCTTCCGGGGATTCTGGGGATGCACACCGAAAGCTCTCACAAGGCTCCGCCCTTCACCAAGGGAGATTTTTTCCATTTCGGCAAACTCATCCTCGGAATGGGCGCAGGAGCAGCATCTGTAATCCTCAGGAAGAGAGTCCGAAGCGAATCCGGGAATTGAGTTAAAACATTGCACCATATGAAGATGCATATCACAATAAATCATACAGGTCAGGTTCTCCTAAAAAATCCTAAACTCGGCGTTCATTAGACCGAAAATATAATAAATGCATGAGCATCCGGGAAATGAACATGCATTCAAACGACAAACTATACGAGCTAACCTTAGAGGGGTTAAAAACGAAAAAGGAGCTACTTATGGGAAGTTACACATTAAAATCAATAGGAAAAAACACAGATTATATGACGATAGTCCGCGAAATGGATGACGGATATGTTGTCCGCATTGTGCGCGATAAAGACGGCTACACAGATGTAACCACCGACTATATGTCAAAGACTCTGTTTGACAGCTGCATCCGCACAGGCTACATCGAAAAGATTGATGAACCTGAATCACGTCTTGCTGCCAACGCCTAACGCACAGGACTGAATCCTGCGTTCTCCAAAACAGACAAAGCAGACTCGAATTTGGCTTCCCTGTCGTTTTCACGGGGGAGCCAGTGTATTTCAACGCCTTTCTTCTCCATGCCGCGGAACCAGGTTTCCTGTCTTTTCGCAAACTGGCAGATGGCGTGATACAGTCTCTCGCTGCATTCCTCAAGATTCATGCGTCCCTCAAGATACAGGCTTATGAACCGGTACTCAAGGCCAAGTTTTTCAAGACGCTCCCAGCTGTATCCGCTTTCGTGAAGTCCACGCACCTCTTCAATCATGCCTTCCTGCATCCTCTGGTCAAGACGTATTTTTATGTTTTTGTGCATTTCGCTTCGTTCCAGCGTCGTGCCGATTACCAGCGGTTTTATTTCAGGCCGGCTCTCCATTTTTTCACGCGCCTTCACGCACTCCGGACTTTTCATAAAAAGAGCGATTTCAATTGCCCGCACCACTCTTTCCCTAAGCACAAGGTCGCTTTTGTTGTGAAGGTCAGGTTTAAGCGAAAGAAGCATTTCATCCAGCTCCTCAAGGGATTTTTTCTCAAGTTCCGCACGCAGTTCTTCGTTTTCGGGCACAGGAACAAAATCATATCCGCGGACGATTGAATCCACGTACATTCCTGTGCCTCCAACCACAAACGGAGTTTTTCCATCGGACTGCATCTGTCTAAAAAGGCGGTAAAAGGCATCCTGAAAATGAAACACATTATACTCGCCGTCAAGAGTCGCCACATCTATGAGATGATAAGGAATCCTCACTTCGATTTCGCTGCCGTCAGGGGATTTCTCGCGGATTGTGTAGTCAGCCAGATCCTTTCCGCTACCGATGTCGAGGCCGCGGTAAACCTGTCTGCTGTCTGCGGAGATTATGTCCCATCCGAACTTACGCGCTATGCGTACTCCGAGTGCAGTCTTTCCCACCGCAGTAGGTCCGAGCAGCACAACGGTATTATAAGTTTCTTCCATAAAATTTCACATCACACGGCAGATTGCACACTTGAGATACTCGCTCTTCGGATACCCCAAAAGCAGCGGATGATCCGGGCCTGCACCGCGTTTCTCAAGCACCTGGACACGTCTGTGGCTGTCCAATGCAGCGTGGGTCACCATTGAATAGAAAGTGTTTTCGTCAAAATAGGCGGAGCAGGAACAGGTGACAAGGATGCCGCCGGCGTTCAAGAGTCTCATGGCACGGAGATTGATTTCCTTGTATCCACCATAGGCCTTCTGGATGAGTTTCGCACTTTTGGTAAAGGCGGGAGGGTCCAGAATAATCACATCGAACTTTTCGCCGCCAGCTTCGTATTTCTTCAATAAATCGAACACATCCGCACACTCAGCTTTCATCACAGAACCGGCATTGTTGAGCGCAATATTTTTGTTCACCATATCCACGGCTTCCTGTGAAATATCCACACTGATCACTTCACGGGCTCCCCCTTTCACGGCATTGAGTCCGAACGCACCTGTATGAGAGAATGTGTCGAGCACCCGTTTTCCGCGGCAGAATTTCTGAATCTGGAAACGGTTGAATTTCTGATCAAGGAAATAGCCTGTCTTCTGTCCGTGAGCGATGTCAACTTCGAGGATGCAGCCGTTTTCATTAATCTGAATCACTTCATCTCCGCTTTTGTAAATCCATCCAGCCTTTTGCGGAAGACCTTCTTTTTCGCGGATTGAGGCATCGCTTCTTTCGTAAATGGCATACGGTTTCACCACAGTCTTCAATGCGGAGACAATTTCGTTGCGGAATACTTCGCAGGCAAGAGCGAGGAACTGCACCACAAGATAAACAGATCCTCCTGCCACATAACGCTCCACAATCAGCCCCGGAATAAAATCGGACTCACCGAACACAAGACGGCAGCTGTCAATATCAGAAAAATTAACCGCACGGATGTTTACTGCGCGGGCCACGGCTTTTTCCCAATAATCGGCGGGATTTTCCATAATCTTGTCGGCATGTTCGGTCCCAATGAATCTCACCACAATGCGGGACTTTCTGTTAATCACTCCGCTTCCCAAAAAACCGCCTTTTCCGGTGTAAACTTCGACCACTGCCCCGTCGGGAACGGCACACTCTTCCAAAGAGGTGGTCTTTACTCCGCTTCCGTCATCCGCATACCATTTCACGGACTGAATCTCGTTGTCATAAACCCACGGGAACCCCTGCTGTATTTCAAGCTCTTCCCTCGGCTTCAAAATTACATGTGAAAAACTGTTCATACACTGGAGTATAGCCGATTTTGCCGGAACAAATCAACAGGGAGTGATTACGGTGTCCATTTTTATGTCGGTGTGGACTGTGGGGAGATTTTCAAGACATTGCTCCGTGAAGCACACTCCCGCCAGAAAGAGATTTGCATCGGAAGCTCTGCACATTTCCTTCAGGCGCGGAAGATAGATGTCGTAATACCCTTTGCCGTGCCCCAGACGTTTTCCGTCACTGGTGAATGCGACTCCGGGAACAACAACAAAAACCGGTGATTCGGGAATTCTTTCAAGACGCACACAATCGGCACGAGGCTCCATAATCCCCCAGGCTCCACTCGAAAGCTGAGACTCAAGATTTTTTCCTCTTTCCATAAAATAAAAATCCATTTCGGAAGTACCCTTCACCACGCGCGGAAGACAGAGAATCCTTCCTGAAGACAGAACCTCCCTGTTGAACGGAAGAACATCGGTCTCCCCCGGCATAGGCATATACGAAAGCACAAGGCGGGCGTCTTTGTACTCGGGCAGGGATTTCAACTCACGGCACACAGACACCGATTCAAGAGCGAGTTTTTCCTTTGCCACAAGACTCAAATTCCCGGCAATCCTTTTTCTTATTTCATCTTTGCTTTC
>DGXM01000209.1 GCA_002396325.1 Treponema sp. UBA4232 | reverse complement strand
ATGTCTGCATCTTTTTCAAGCGGCTCGATTTCCAGCGTGAAGTCGTGCATTTCCTTTCCAAAGCGGCGGAGCCCGATTTTCCAGGGATAATCTTCGCCTGTGAAAATATTGTCGGCAATGAGTTTTCCTTTTTCATAGAGACGGGCCGAATTTCCCGTGTAGTTTATGTTCAGCAGAATGTCGTGCATGGTGCCGAAATGGTCTTCCTTCCACGGTTCCACATGAAGCACCGCGACAAGATTCCCGTTTTCCACTTTTCTGTCTGTGATTTTCACCTGCGGAGGCTCCGGGAGACTTGCTGTATACAATCCTTCGGGGTTGAATCCGGCCGGAATTGTATGCCGGGATGTTATCCTGGGTCTCTCCACGGATTCAATGTGGCGGATTGATTTTCCGTCTTTTTCTTCTATATATTCTATGCTCTTGCAGTCGAATTTTAAATCAGGCATGGTTCTGCCGTATTCTTCCCTACCGAAATCGTCGTCATATACTATGCTCTGGCAGCCGAATTCCACAACAGGGTCACCGTGGAAATTGAAAATGCCGAATGAACCGTTTGGAACATTCAGAACCAAATCTTTCTCCCGGAACGAGCATCCCAATTCTTTCGAAAGTCTGGAGGCCAACGGAATGCATACTTCAAAGTGGTCGTACATTTCGTTGCGTCTCTGGTAATTGTTTACAAAAACAAAGCCGTCTCCTGTGCTGCGGTTGAATCTTATGCTCCATCTTAAGTCGGTGAAGTTCGCGGGTGTCACAGGATTTTCCGGCGGGATGTAGGTTTCCATTTCGCAAAGTTCCTCTCCGTTTTTGTGCACGAAGTCCGCAATGCTTTTAAGCGCAAAGTAAGACTCGTTCGGATAGCCGTATTCACCGAGCGGTGCGCGGAAGTCGTAGGATTTTTCGGGGAGCTCGCAGAAGGAGCCTGTGGCCGTGGTTTCCTGCAGTGAAGAAAGTTTTCCGTCGGGATTGGTGCCGCCGTGGTACATATAGTATCCCAGAAGATTGCATCCGCTTCCCATTTTTGCGATGCTCATTGCGGCAATGTCTTTCCATGTGGCAACGGGGCGTCTCTTGTATGTAACCTGGAGACCTCCTCCCAGCTCTGCCGTGAGATAAGGATATTCGTTCATGTCGAAAGTGATTCCTTCTCCCAGTCCGAAGTCGCTTCCGATTGCGTGGTCGTTTCTTTCATAAGTGAACACGAAGTTTCCGCTGGGCTCGATTTCAGTGGTGCGCTGATCCCAGGGTGCGTCGCAATAGCCGCCCATCACGGGAAGAAGACCGGCGGTGACGGCTCCACCCCATCCCGTTGCAGTCCAGTAGGGCACTTCAAAGCCGATGTTCTTGAGCATTTCCTGGAGCCGTTTCATGTGAGCCTCGCCTTCAGGACCGGTGAGCCCTCCGCAGTGGCCGAATTCGTTTTCAACCTGTATGCCGATTATGGGGCCGCCGTCTTTGAGGAAAAGCCCTTTCACCTGCTCATAAATTTCACGAAAGAATTTCTCAACCTCGGAAAAATAGGCTTCATCGTTGGTGCGGAGTTTTCCACTGCATTTCTGCATGAGCCAGTCGGGGAAGCCTCCGTTGCGAACCTCCGCATGAACCCACGGACCCACGCGCAAAAACATTGTGAGTCCTGTGTCGCGAACAGTCTCAACAAATGCCCTGAGATTCCTTTCGCCGGTCCACTGCCATTCATTTTCGATTTCTTCGTGGTGGATCCAGATGACGTATGAACTTACGATGTCCACTCCTCCGGCTTTCATTTTCAAAAGAGCTTCTTTCCAATACTGCTGAGGATAACGTGAGTAGTGGATTTCGCCCATGATGGGAAAGAATCTTTTTCCGTCGCGGATGAGGCTTTTTTCGTCGTATGTGTATGAAGAGTGCATGTTTCTATCCTTGTGTTTAATCTGAATGTTCGATTCGGATTGTTTTGAGATTAATTGTTTTCTATATCGTTATAGAAGATTGAGGGAGTTTTAAAACCAGTCTGACTTTTTAAACTCCCTCGATTCTTTTGCGCCAGGGATACGGAGGGCAGCTTCAGCTGTTGCCGGCCGCGCCGGCAATGGAGCGGACAGCGGAACCCGCAGCAGCCCGGTCCCGAAGGGAGGCGCCCGTATCCTTGATTTTTGGAACTACTCCTTGACCGCTCCGGCTCCCATACTCATCATCATTGCTTTCTGTGTGAGGAGGAAGAAGATGACGAAGGGAACCGCTATTATGAGGGAGCCTGCCGCGAAGTTTGTGAACTCGTTCTTTTTGTCTGAGACGAATGCGAAGAGTCCAAGCGCGAGGGTTTGATTTTCGGGACTGCGGAGAACCATTTTCGGGAAGATGAAGTCCATCCACGGGCCGGTGAAACTTGAGATTGCAAGGAACGTGATAATCGGTTTGACCACAGGGAGAATGATTGTGCTATAGATTCTGAAGTGGCTTGCTCCGTCTATGCGTGCGGCTTCGTCAAGGTTGCGGCTCACGGTGTCCATGTAGCTTTTCACCATCCAGGTGTTGTACGGAATGTTTCCTGCGACGTAAACGAGAATCAGTCCCCAGCGGGTGTCGAGGCCTCCAACGCGGAGAAGGATTACGTAAATTGCAATCATGCCGACGAACGAGGGGAAAATCTGAAGGATGAGAAGCGCAATCATCAGGCTCTTTTTGAAGACAAAGCGGAAACGCGAGAAGATGTAGGCGCTGAGTGATGAGATGACGACGGTCCAGAGGGTTGTCCACAGCGAGATGATGAGAGTGTTTTTGAACCACAGCCAGTAGTGCGTTTTCTGGAACAAGTAGAGAAAATGCTTCAGTGTGACTCCGTCTTTGAACGGCACGATGTTAAGCGAGGCGATTCCGTTTCCCGGGCTGAATGCGGCGCTCACCAGATAGACCAGCGGGTAGAACACCAGAAATGAGATGATGAGAAACAGAACGTAGATAAAAAATTTTCCAATATGTTCGGTGACGTAATAATTCTTTTTCATACCTCGCCCTCCTTGTAGGCTTTTGTGTGCATGAACTGGTAGACTGCGAAGGGGGCAAGTACCAGGAAGATGAGCACTGCGATGACGGATGCGTAGTTGTATTTAAGCAGAGTGATTGTGAGTTTGTAAATCCACGTGACGAGGATGTCTGTGCCGCCTGCCATGGTGGTCGTGCTGTCTGCAACAACAGGGTCGCCTCCGGTAAGGAAGTAGATGATTCCGAAGTTGTTGATGTTGTGGGTGAAGCTCATGATAATCAGCGGCATTGTTTGATATAAAACCAACGGCATTGTGATGTGGCGCAGAACCTGGCCCTTGCCTGCTCCGTCGATTCTGGCGGCTTCAAAGAGGTCCTGGGGAATTGCAGTCATTGTGCCCATTGAAAGCATCATGAAGTATCCGAATCCGGCCCACAGGTTGATTACGATACACATTATCTGAGCCAGAGTTGCGTTTCCAAGCCACGGGATTGTCGCATCAGGGCCGAGAAGTCCAATCTGCTGCAGGGTGCGGTTCACGGTTCCGAAGGTTCCGTTCAAGAGGTTTTTCCAGATGAGCATTGTGATTACGGATGGAACCGCGTATGGTAGAATGAAGATGAAGCGGAAGACCGGCTTGAATTTTATTTTGTTTTCCTGAAGGATAACGGCAACAAGGAGTCCGCCGAAGTAACAGGTGAAGGTTGAAAGAACCGCCCATACCAAGGTCCAGACTGCGATCCGTGCAAATCCCACAGACCAGGTGCCTCCGCCGCCCATAAGTTCCTTGAAGTTTTGAAAGCCCACCCAGTCAACTGTATTTTTCGGGGGGATGTGGTCAGGTGCCGAATAGTTTGTGAATGCGACGGCAATGCTGAAAAGAAGGGGCACAACCACGAAGACCAGAAGCATAATCAGAAGAGGAGTGAGTCCTGCCAAGGGGAAGGCTCTGTTTCCGAGTTCCGACATTGATGATTTCTGACTCGGGAATCTTCCGGTGCGGCAGTAATCAACGTATGATTTTTCCGCACTGCGCACTGAGATTACGTATGCCGCCACGAAAATGGCGATAATCGCCAGAACCAGGATGCCGTCTATGAGCATGAAGATTGAATTGTCGCGGTTTTTGACGGCTACATCAGGCTGCGGGAAACCGAGTGTGACCAGTCCGACGAGTTTTTTTATTATGACATTGGGCAAAAGCGCTATGAAAACCAATTCCACCAAAGCGTAAAGAGCGCCTTTCAGATATTCCTTCAAATACAGAAGATGGGAAAGACCCATGAATACGCAGGCTGCACCACGGATTTTCTTTGCGGATGAACCGTCTGATTCTATGTGCATTCGTTACCTCACCAAAAAATAAGGCGGACAAAGAGAGATATCCGCCGTTGAAACCGAAGGTGAATTCCCCGGGACCCGGCAATCTTACGAAGACCTGACGGAATCCCGTGAGAATCTGAATCTATTGAAGATTATTTTCCGAGAATTGCGTTGTTGCAGGCGTCAAGTTCTGTCTGCACGTCGGCACCGTCCCAGATGTTCTTTGATGCATTGTTCATTGCTTCCCAGAACTGACCCATTGCAGGAATTGAGGGCATCGGGAACGCATAGTCAAGCTGCTTCAGGAATCCCGGCATGTACTTGCTGCTTACCGTCGTGTTGATTGAAGGCATTGCACCTGTCAGGTTGAAGCGGAGCTGCTGCATTTCCGGGCTGATGAGGAACTCTGCGAATGCGGCGGCCTCTTCAGGATAGTCTGAGTATTCGCTCACGAACATTGCGCGTGTTCCACTGAAAGATGCGGAAGGAGTCGTTTCTCCGGGGAGTGCGGGGAGTGCGGCAACACCGAAGTCGATTCCGGCTTCCTCGAAGGGCACAACGTTCCAAAGTCCTGTGATGTGCATTGCGGCGGTTCCGGCCTTGAAAGCCTCGTCTGCGGTTGAAGTCTGAAGGTCGGCAGCGGGTACGTTCAGCATGGGGCGCAGTGACTGGAAGAACTTCATTCCCTCAACAGCGGGTGCATTGTTCAGGTTTGTGTTCACGGTGTCGGTTCCGGAAGGTCCGAACAGGCGGTTTCCATCCTTTGTGGTGAAGATGATTGTATAGTATGCATTTCCAACATCCATTACGAATCCGCGCTTTCCAGGGTTGTTTTTGTTGAAGTCTTTTACCCAGGTTGAAAGTCCTTCCCAAGTGGTGGGAACATCAGCTTCCGAGATGAGAGCCTTGTTATAGAACAAAGCGTATGTTTCCGCACTGACGGGGTATCCGTACATTGTGCCATCGTATGTCAAAGCGCTTGAACAGGCTCCAAGAACCTCGCTCTTTACCTTTGAGGGGTTCACTGTGGGTTTCACGTGTCCGCCTGCTACGAGTTCTCCAAGCTTGTCGTGGGGAGCAGCGAAAAGATCCGGTCCAACTCCGGCAGGTCCGTCCAATGCAATCTGACCGGAAGCATCGCCGAGCTCAACGTTTACGAAGTTGATTTTTACATTGGGATGCAGTTTTGTGTAAGCCTCGCCAGCCTGTTTGATGAATTCATCGGGTCCTGAGAGAGATTCCCAAACCGTGAGAGTAATCTCCTTCTGTCCGGAATCTGATGATGACGAGCCCTGGGTCTTGTTCTTTCCTGAACAACCCGTAACGGCAAAAAAAGCCAACAGAGCCGCTGACACACATGCTACGGCACCTACAATCTTCTTATTCATGTTTTCCTCCTAAAGGTCCGCCCGAGATTAAGACAGCCTTTTTTGAAACAGATTCGATCCGCCGGTCACCTTCCTGCCGGTTCAACGGACAGCCTGTTTCCTGATTTATAATCACATTGTAACACGTGTTGATAAAACCTGTCAAATATTTTTTTTAAGAAATTACGGCTTTTTTTTGTGTTTTTTTATAGAATTTGCCGTTTTTTACACATCCGGCCAAGATAATTTCACAGTCCCCTCCCCTGAAGGCATATTATTTTCTTCATCGATTTCTCTCAGCAAAGGATTTTTTTTGCTGTAATCAACATAGTGGATGACCAAAAAATTCGTTGCATAACGTCATTCCGAACTTGTTTCGGAATCCATGCACTATATCCAGTGCAGATGCTGAAACAAGTTCAGCATGACAATACTTTTGGAGCGGCCCCTGACAATACTTTTTGAACAGCCCCTGACCAAAAGGTTCGTTGCATAACGTCATTCCGAACTTGTTTCGGAATCCATGCACTATATCCAGTGTAGATGCTGAAACAAGTTCAGCATGACAATACTTGCGGAATTAATAAGACAATGCAGATATTGTGCAACAGGATTCTGCATTTTTCAAGTAACTTCATGAAGCCACTTGCCGCTTGCGACACGGATGAATCCTATGACCGCCTTTACGATTCCCTCGCTCATGACAAAGACGTAAATCCACACCGCGCTCAAATGCAGTACACTTGATGCCAGGAATCCCAGGGGAATGGCCACTAGCCAGAGGGTGCAGAGCTCCACCACGGCGGTAAAAACCGTATCTCCACCGGCACGGCAAACTCCCACAACCCAGTTCATGCAGAAGGAATTGAAGGGATAGAAGGCTATCAGAATCAGGAGCATGTATGTGGCGGTCCGAAGTACATCCGGCTCGACCTTGAAGAAAAACGGCAGCAGTTGTGAAAGGGGCAGAAGCAGGACTCCGACTATGGCACCGACAAGGGGCATGAACCACATGGAACGCATTGCATACCCATGGGCTTCTTCCATCTTCCTTTCGCCGATTCTTTTTCCAATCAGGACGCCGATTCCGTTTCCGAATCCCATGCAGAAGACCCAGGTCAACTGGCTTATCGTATTCGTTATCTGGAAAGCGGTTATGGCGTTTGTTCCGGCATGGGCAAAAATCGAAGACTGAACAGAAATCCCCAGGCCCCAGAAGGTTTCGTTGATGATGACGGGCAAGGCTATCTTGAAGTATCTGGCAAATGACTCAAGCTTTAGGGAAAGCATCTCCCTCAACTTTCCGCAGGTCTCATAATTGTGGCTGTAGGACCATATAATCAGAATCAGGAATTCAACGATGCGGGAGAAAACGGTGGCGAGTGCGGCTCCCTTTACTCCCCAGCCCGCAACAAAAATCAAAAGGTAGTTTGAGCCGGCGTTTGTAAAGAGGGAAACAGAGGTGCACACCAGTGGAAGCTTCACCCTCTCCGTACAGCGGAACGCCAGGGTAAATGAAAAGTTTACCGCGGTAATGACGTAGCTCAGGCAGACAATCCTTAGGTAATCGCCGCCGACTTGAATTACGGCAGGATCGGGAGAAAAAAGGCTTATGAGCTGATGGGGAATCAAAAGTGAAAGCAGGGTGAAGATGAACGAGACGACCACGGAAAGGCAGAGTATGATTCCGAGCGACCTTCTTATTCCCTTAAGGTCATTCTTCCCCCAGAACTGGGATATGAAAACGCCGCCGCCGGAAGCGATGCCAAACAGCACCATATTGAGGATGAAGAATATCTGGTTTCCAAGCCCTACCGCCGCAATTTCCGTACCGCCCAGACGACCGATCATGACCGTGTCCAGCATGTTCACAAAGTTTGCAAGAAGGTTCTGAAGGGAAACAGGGATGGCAATGGCAACAAGAGAAGAATAAAAGCCTTTGAGTTTCATTTAATCACCGTTGGAAGTCTAGCACTATTCCGGGAATCATTCAAGGGAAGGTGAGAAACAAATCATGACAGGCAGATGTTTCCCATAGCAAGCCTCACAAATCTCCATTTGTGGGAGCTGCAGGGGGAATTTGGCGGAATGGGTGGATTATGAGCACAAGTAGATGGAGACATATTGCTTTTTGAATTCTTCCGTAAATCATTTTTATTTTATTACCAAAGTATAAGTTTAATCATGTAAAAACTGCCAGCCCCTTTTACCGTGATTAGGAGCACCACCTGTTTTTTTAACCAGAAAATTCTGTATTTTATACATAAAAGGTTCCATGGCATAGTCACAACGTGAGACAACCTTATATTTCCCATTGATATTTACTTCACAAATATATTCATTAGCGTCGAAGGCTTTTATATCGTTGCTTATTTTCTGATTGTAAAAATCACATTCAGCAAGCAAATCAATCAGTTCATCCAACTCCGATTTACTAATTTCAATTTTTTCATGTCTGGCCGGACTGTCTTCCACTATCACTTCCATGCTTCTTGAAAACCTTGTCCAGTTGACTTTAATGACATACGAATATGATTCTTTCATCATTCCTGAATCAATGCAAGAAAATCTGATTTCATTTTGCCCCTTTTTCATAGACACAATACTGACCGGGTCGAAATAATCAAGAAAACTTGATAGAAATTCATTTTGAAAATGGCTTAATACTCCTTTTGGGAAATAATTCTGAGCATTCGAATTATTCTTTTGTTTATCATATTCTGTAATTTCTGTTATAGGTGTTATGGAATACTTTTCGCAAAAATTAAGATATTCATTAAATGAATCCCAGTCGATACAATACTGTCTGAATAAATTTATGTAATCGATTTCTTTATATCCAACCATTTTTCCTTTTTCTGTAAGGCTGGAAAGGCTTTCTGGATGTGTTTCTATATATTCATCATAATCTGTTTTATCATTTATCAAATCTTCTTCAAGTAACAAACGATAAACTTTTTTTTGAATTTCTCCATTTAAGCAGTCTCGCTGGATTTTTATAAAAAAATAAAATGGAAAGTCTTCCTTATAGCGTTCTATATAATCATCAATGTTTTCTAATTCTCTTTCGGCAGTCTTAATAAAATCAAAATCATTTACTTTATACATCAACTTATAGAATTCAGACTTGTGTATTAGTGAATTTTCTTTATTTTGTTGCCATGTTATATTGATCTTGCATAGACTAAAGATACCTAGAAAAATCAATAGGATAATGCAAATAAATATAAGTTTATTTTTATGTCTTTGGAAATCTATTTTTTTCATTTTTCAACTCCTGTTAATTAAACAGCAAAAAAAGAGCTGGATTATATTGTATATAACTGTCTTTTCTGTAATAAGTCTTAGCCCAATCTTTTGCAGCATCCTCTACAGTTCAGCAATGAAGCCCTGTCGTGTGCTCAACTCTGATGTGGTTACGAGCAGGGAGATGAGGATTTTCTGATGTGCATGTTCCGTTTCTCTGTCGCTCATTTCTTCCTCTATATACCTTTTAATTTTTATTGTCAAGCAATCGGTTGAGATTCTCCAGATATTTTTCGTCAACCGTGTGTGGTACATATAGCATACCGGTTTGTTTGCCTTGAAGAGTCGCCGGCAATGCCAGCGAAATCATACAAACGGCTGTACTTGAATTTTTTCTCGCAGAACTTCCGATGCTTCAGTCCATACAAATTAAACAGTGGAATTGAATTAATTATTCATCCAGTTGTAAGGGAATATAAATAATCTTTTCACCATTTTTCTTAATTTCCCATAAACCTTGAAGTGATTCACCTGTAAAAAAATGTAATACAATTTGTGATTCAGGGAAATTATATCCAACAATTACCAAACCACTCCCTAATTCTTCATCAGGTTCTCCAAAAAGTGAAACTATTTCTGTATATGTAGTTCCCTTTTTGATTTTTCTCATTCTTTCGATTTTAGATTCTTCAATAGGTTTTACTCCCCAAAAAAATTTTGTGCTAAACAATATTGCTATAAAAATTGATACTATTTTTTTAGTCATTTGGTCCTACCTCATAAAATTTTACAAATTATTCCTCAAGTGCTTGAAAATCAAAAATGATATCGGAGGCCCACATCGAAACCATTTTTGCGTTCGGAAATTGATTTTCCCGACCGTTTGTAATAACCCCTGAAATCCCATGCGGCAAAAATTTCCACCGGTCCCCAGACCATTCCACCAAGTTCCAGATGGGATTCAAACATTACGGTATTATGAATAATCCAGGCACCGCGCCACTCAAGCAGAACCGGCTTTACCGGATATGACCGCACGATAAATCCCAGCACAAGACCGTTTCTTTCGCCTTCACCGCCGAAGAAATCGTGGGACCACTGAATGTTGAAGAAAACGCTCGCAGGATTTGTCTGAATCAATGCAAACTGACCTCCGAGACGCAGGTTCATCTGTTTTTCACCCTCTTCGGGGAATTCCGAATAAAGCTCAACCACCGGGCCGAAAAATTTCCATATAAGTCCTTCGAAGCGGGTTATGTTACCGGCATTTTCTCCGGGGAAACAAAGGAAAGATGTGTCCAATGCGAATCTATAGAATTTTCCTGAATACAAGGATGAAACAGAGTCATCGAAAGCCGGGGCAGCCGATGAATCCGAATACGGGAAAATCAGATACTTACCGTGCGCATAGGGGTAACTGTCAAAATTCAACACGATATTGTTTATCCACCAGAGAGCGGAAAGTCCGTCGAAAATCAAATCCCAGAAGAGTGATGCCATTGAAGTTGAATAGGGAACCACATTCACGGAATTTCGGGAAGACGAAGGATTTTTGAATGCAACGCCAAAAGACGCCGGAGAAAAAAGCGAAAAAGGCAGCATATTGAAAGCAGTCACGGAAGATGATTCGCTAAGACTCACACTGGTGGAAGCCGCTGAAGCAGGAGGAAACAAAACAGAAGACGGGGCAAAAACATTTGCAGACGCAGACAATTTCCAAAAAGCGAAAGCCAAGGATAAAACCATCACCAATAATTTCTTTTTCATAAGCCACCTCCCGGGAAGCCAGTCTATTTTCCTGCCACCAGCACCATTGTTTTGGCGTTGTAGTCATACGGTGAAAGGTCAAATCCTCCGTACACACCTACATCCGAAAAACCCATTTCAAGCAGACGGTCCCTCAAATCCGCGGCAGAATAGAGTCTTTGAACAAACTCGTGCTCCCTCCGCACTCCATTTTCATCTATAAGAATCCACCTTGAAACAAGGCCTTCCCATGCGCCAGCAACCGAAAATTGAGTCAGCACGGTCATTCCGGCACGTTCAAACCACTCGCCTTCGGTAAACCACCTCACAGCTGTCTCACGGCTGATGCACTCAAGCACAAAGGTTCCTCCGTCTTTCAAAGACTCGTAAATCCTGTGTAGAATCTCCATATCGTCATCCACGGTGGAGCAATAACCGAACGAATTGTAAATGTTTACGGCTGCGTCAAAACGTTTCTCCCCCGCTGAAAAAGTCCTCATATCTTCATTCAGGAGATTAAGACGGACACCCTCGTCAGCGGCCGTCTCAGCGGCGGCATCCAGATACGCCTGGGTTATGTCCACACCCGTCACATCCATACCGCAAAGCGCAAGTTCCACGGAAATACGTCCCGGACCGCAACAGGCATCGAGCACGGCATTTCCCTTTTTCAAATCAGCAATCGAACAGACACTTTCAGCAATCCCTCTGGCTTCTGCCCAATGAGATTCGTCAAACATAATGGGACCGTAATTCAACCAGAAAGCCTCGTCTTCAAACCACTCCATATGCGGAAACCTCACTGCGGAAAAGAAGGGGATGCCTTTTCCACAAAACTGTAATCCTTTGCGGCATCGCAAATAGGACAATGCCACTCGGGAGAAATCTGCTCAAACGGAGTCCCCGGTGAAACAGGAATATTTCCCTTGGGATCTCCCTTAACCTCGTCATAAACATATCCGCAAATTTTACATTCGTGTACCATAAAACCACCTTTACCAAATTATAACACACAAGTCCTGCATCTTCAACAGACTAAGCCGCAGTGGAACTTCCGTAAAAAATGAAAACCAATCCCCGGTTGCGAAAAATGCCG
>DGXM01000037.1:8919-10685 GCA_002396325.1 Treponema sp. UBA4232 | reverse complement strand
CCCCGACACTGACGAGGCCCCCGATGCCCCCGCAAAAACCGTAATTTATGACATACAAGAAAACAACTCAACAAAGGAGAGTTCCAAATGAAAAAGGAAAACAACACAGGATTCATAGTATTCATAGTGATAATCGTACTCGCACTGATTGTCACCATTTCAAAATTTGCCGCACCGAAAACCGAAGTGGTTTCAAAACCCAAAACCGTGTCAAAACCGGCTTCAATCTTCAATCTGAGAAATCATGCTGAAGAAACAAAGGAGACACATCTTCCCGGACAGAAATACATAGCCAGGCTTTACATCAACGGAACGATTGAGGAATCCAATTCATCCTACGATCAGGAATGGCTTATGTCCACAATCGATGAACTCGAAAACGATAAAGACAACTTGGGTATCATCCTCGACATAGACAGTCCCGGAGGAACGGTTTATGAGGCAGATGAGATATACCTGCGCCTTTTGAAATACGCAGAAAACCGCCCCGTGTACGCCTACTTTGAAAGCCTTGCCGCCAGCGGCGGATATTACATCGGTTGCGCAGCGGAGTACATTGTCGCAAACCGCAACACTATGACTGGAAGCATAGGTGTAATCGCGGGACGGAGCATTGATCTTACAGGCCTTATGGAAAAATACGGTGTGAAGATGGAAACCATCCACGCAGGACGCAACAAGATTATGGGAAGCATAAACGAACCGCTCACCGATGAACAGAGAAAAATCATGCAGTCACTTGCAGACGAATGTTACGACCAGTTCACGGACATTGTTTCCACAAGCAGGAATCTCGACATAAAAACAGTGAGAGAACTTGCAGACGGAAGAGTCTACACTGCAAAACAGGCACTCGACAACAAGCTCATCGACAAAATCGGCTCCTTTGACACTGTTTACGAAGATATGTGCGAAAGGGAATTTGACGGCAATGATTTTTTTGTGGAGGAATTCACATTTGTGCCTGACTACAATTTCTATGATTATTTCAGAAACGCGGCATCATCCTTCGTGTCCCCGTCCGCATCCCAGCTCCCGCAGCCGTTGATGGACGCAATCGCCCCGGACATCAAATATCCCGCGTACTTCTGGCACCCATGACCCGCTGATTGAGACACGGCGCATCGCAAAAGATGTCTGACTTTTGCAATTTACATGATTAAATGCCATGGAAGATTTGACACAAAGGAGCTTCCGTGGCATAATGTTTCCGTTGCTATCAAAAGTAGCATACAAGGAAAAATCATGGTGATTAAAATTGCATTACTGCTTGTGTTCTTTGCAGTGTTCATCACGGTGGGAGTCCTCTGCCGTGCACAGAGCAAAGACGTGAACGGTTTCGTACTCGGTGGGCGCGCTGTAGGCCCCTGGCTCACTGCTTTTGCATACGGAACCTCCTACTTTTCAGCCGTCATCTTCGTGGGCTATGCAGGCCAGTTCGGATGGAGTTTCGGCATGGCATCCACTTGGATCGGGCTTGGAAACGCATTCATCGGCTCCCTTCTTCCGTGGGTTGTTCTGGGCCGCCGCACGCGCATTATGACTCAGCATCTTGAATCAAAGACAATGCCTGACTTCTTCGGAAACCGATACAAATCACAGGGACTTAAAATAGCGGCCTCCGCCATCACATTCCTGTTCCTCATCCCCTACACGGCATCTCTTTTCAACGGACTTTCACGCCTTTTCCGCATGGCATTCAACGTGGACTATTCAGTGTGCGTCATCGTAATGGCAGTCCTCACGGCAATCTACGTAATCGTGGG
>DGXM01000037.1:0-8737 GCA_002396325.1 Treponema sp. UBA4232 | reverse complement strand
AAAGTCGATGCAGGCAACGGTCTTCAGGGAGGATTCATCTCGTTCTTTGGCCCGGACCCGCTTTATCTTCTTGTGGTTGTCCTGCTCACATCTCTGGGCACATGGGGACTTCCGCAGATGGTCGGAAAATTCTACGCAATCAAAAACGAAGACTCAATCAAAATCGGCACGATGATTTCCACTTTTTTTGCAATCGTTGTTGCAGGCGGCTGTTACTTTCTGGGAGGATTCGGACGCCTTTTCACAACACAGGAAGTCGTCAGCAGGGAGGGATTCGACTCTGTTGTTCCCACAATGCTTTCAGGGCTCGGAGATGTGCTCATTGCAATCGTTCTGATTCTTGTTCTTTCCGCATCAATGTCAACGCTTTCCTCACTCGTGCTTACTTCAAGCTCCACGCTCACACTTGATTTCATCGGCACATTCAAAAAGAAGAAATCCACCGAAAAACAGAACATGGTGATTCTGCGGCTCTTCGTTGCGGTGTTCATCATCATTTCGGCTGTAATCGCAATCGTGCAGGCAAAATCAAAAGTCACGTTCATCGCTCAGCTTATGGGAATTTCCTGGGGAGCACTTTCCGGGGCTTTCCTCGCTCCTTTCCTCTACGGACTCTACTGGAAAAAGACCACACGAGCTTCCGTTGCCGCAAGTTTCATCTTCGGTGTGGGCATAATGATTATCCAGCTATGCATTTCACTCGGTCTGTTCCACGTGAGCGGAGGAATTCTGGGATTCATTTTCAAGAACTCGCTTTATTCAGGAGTCTTTGCAATGCTCGCTTCAATCATAATTGTTCCACTGGTGAGCCTCGTAACACAAAAGACTTCGCCCTCAGGCGTGGATGAAATGTTCAGCTGCTACAACCGCAAGGTTTACGTACCGGCCCGCGACATCCTCACTGACGAAGAAAAATAAAAAACAAAAGGCGGAAATCAAAACGGTTTCCGTCCTTTTTTTCCACGGAGAGATTTTTTATGAACGAAAAGAATCAGAGTTCATCAAAAGAAAAGTTTTGGACTGGTTTGCCGCTGCTGATTTTTCCGATTGTGATTTACACGGAACTTGCCTTTTTCAGTATACAAGATGATTCAGGACTTTTGAATTCAAAAATAACAGGATGCATAAATATTGCGGCTTTGGTATTCCACATTGCATGGAGCATTTTCCTGCACCGCAGAAATTTTTCACGGGTACACGCATTTTTTTCGATGCTGTCAAAAATCGTTTTGATTCCGTTTTACATCGGGGCGTTTGTAGTCGGTCTCATTGCACTCCTGATGCCCATGGGATTTCTCCTCGCACTGATAATCGCCATTGCCGACGCAATCATTTTTTTCGCGACATCATTTTCGCAGTGTCTCGCACTTTTCGGACTGAAAAAAAGAGGAACACTCACAACGACACAATTCACCGTCTTCAGCGTGCTGAATTGGATTTACTGTGCCGATGTGGTGGCTGCATTTCTGGCGTGGCGTGCAGAAAAAAAATCCATCAAAGAATGACTTTCTTTATTGCCGCAAGAAGTTCGCTGTAATCTTCAAAAGCCGGAAGATCAGGATTGTCTGCCTTGATTTTGTCGGTGCTCTTGAAAAGGAAGCCTGCCTTGCTTGCACGGATCATTGCCAAATCATTGTGACTGTCGCCACTTGCAACAGTTTCGTATCCGATTGACTGAAGAGCTTTTACAGTAGTGAGTTTTGACTGCGGACATCTCATCTTGAATCCTGTGATTTCACCGTTGGGGGCAACCTCAAGGCTGTTGCAGAAGATTGTGGGCCATCCGAGTTTTTTCATAAGCGGTGTTGCAAACTGAGTGAAAGTGTCGCTGATGATAATAACCTGACAGATTGACCTGAGTTCATCCAGAAATTCCTTTGCACCCGGAATTGGGTCGATTTTCGCAATCGTCTCCTGAATTTCCTTAAGGCCGAGTCCGTGCTCTTTCAGGATTCCAAGTCTCCACTTCATAAGCTTGTCGTAATCAGGCTCGTCGCGGGTGGTGCGTTTCAGTTCGGGAATGCCGGAAGCCTCAGCAAAAGCAATCCAAATCTCGGGCACAAGAACCCCTTCCAAATCCAAACAGGTAATATACATATACATCCTCTTATAAAATACAATTTGGGAGGATTATATCATAAGCTCAATCTTTTTACAATCAGCCTACTCTATTTTGAAAAGCTCTACTTTCGCGTCCTGGAAATCGCTGAAGCACAGGAATCTTCCGTCTGAGCTTACATCCAATCCCGTGGGCTGGTTTCCGCCGGGGATTTCTTTCACGATGCTCATATCGGTCGAATCAATCACGAGGACCTTTCCATTCACGGGAGAACGCTTCGTGTAGTCCTGAGGATTGTTCGGGCCTCTGCAGGAAACGAAAAGCCATCTGTCCTGATACAAGTCGATTGTGTTCGGATTATTGAAGACTTTCACGCTCTGTGTGATTTTAAAACCTGCAAGGTCAAGTTTCAAAACACTGCGGTGGAACATGTCACTTATGTAGGCTTCTTTTCCGTCTGACGAAACAACAATGTGTCTCATGGCGGCGTCTTTCACATAAAGCGATTTTTCTTTTTTACCTGTGTCGGTTGCGAACTGTTCAATAAGTCCGCCCTCAAACGAAAGACTGATGATGGAGGCCCCTTTGTTCAAAAAATAAAGTCCTCTGGGAGCCTTTCCCGTGGAGATTTTTCGGAGCACTTTGCCTGAATCGTAGTCGATGAGAGATACGTCATTGCTCACCCAGTTGCTCACAGCAAGCATATTTTTTTCCGGTGAATAAGCAATGAACTTTGACCATGTGCCGTCTGTATTGATTGACCTTCTGTAAACAAAGCCGGGGTAGCTGTACTCATGGATTTTTCCCGTCGTCATCTGTGAAACGAAAAATGCATTTTTCTCAGGAATGAAAAGACCTTCGGCAAATCCTGTCTTTGAAGCTTCAGGAGGATTTATGCGCCGTTCCACTTTTTTGTCTTCCACCGAAAAGATGTCGAATCCGTTGTCGTCAAGCAAAGGAAGGATTATGTATTTGTTGTCAGGAGAAAAGAGCACCTGTTTGGGTTGTTTTCCGCAGGAATAAACGCCGGTCTTTGAAACTGAAGGCTGAGCCGATGCAAATGACGCACAAAAAGCCAGTACAATCAAAATAAAACGCTTCATAAAAAGAACCTCCGAAAATCATTCTATCTCATTTAAAAGGATTTTGGAAGTGGGGAAAATGCAGTTGCACGGAAATGGCTTTTTATGTCATGGAGATGTACGACAAATTCGTTGCATAGCGTGCCGCTACCGTCATTCTGCACCTGCCGCTACCGTCATCCCGAACTTGTTTCGGGATCTCCTTTTCACGAGGGATGCTGAATCAAGTTCAGCATGACATCACCTCATTCGGCATGAGTTCCCGAGTTATTCAGGGTCTGCTGCCACCGTCATCCCGAACTTGATTCGGGATCTCCTTTTCACGAGGGGGTGTCACACGGATTCGAAATTGCTGACGCAATTTCTTTAAAAGTGATGGTTATTATTGGCATTAGGTCATTCAGAACCTACCACCACCGCCATCCCGGGCCTGCTACTACTGTCGTGGATGTCTAATAAGTTTAATTTATGTCATTTTCGGGCTCGACCCGAAAATCTATTTATTTATAATATAAGCATTTATAGATTGCCGTATCAAGTACGGCAATGACATTTCAAACTTATTAGTCATCCCCCTCCTTTTCACGAGGGATGCTGAATCAAGTTCAGCATGACATCGCCTCGTTCGGCATGACATCGCTCGTTCAGCATGACTCCCCATGTCAATTCTTTTTAGACAGCTACATCTTTCAATAAACTGATTTCCTGATGCAGTTGTCAGAATCCACACATTGCAGGACTTTCAACCGGCTCAGGCTGCAGGAAGGACGGCAGGCTTCCAAAAACAGAAATCGAACGATTATGACATTTTTTTTACATTTTCACATTGACTTCCGGGCAATTCGCACTTAGGCTATATTATAGTAGATTAAACTATCCTGTGTAATGCACTGGAAAGACTTAAGGAGCGAAAAATGGAAAAGAAAGTTCGCGGACTATTCACAACGCTGGACGGTAAGCCTTTCTACAAAATCGAGAACTATGACCGGATGGAAGACTTTTTTATGACTATCACAAGTTCCTCCGATGTGTGGAATTTCTGCTGGTCGCAGGGAGGCATTTCAGCCGGACGCATTGATTGCAACCACGCAATTTTCCCTTATTACACTGCCGACAAAATTTCCGATTTGAAGGGAACTTCGGGGCCTTACACAGTGATTGCCTGCGAGGAAAGAGGCAGCACTATTTTCTGGGAGCCCTTTTCAACGCTCTCATGCTCTCCTGCAGTCCGTGAGTCTTCGGAACAGTTTCTTGAGCGTGCCATTTACAAAAACGAAAACGGAACCCAGGTCTGGTTCGAAGAAATCAACACAAAACTCCAGCTTGCATTCCGCTACGGATGGACTTCCTCCCGAGGCTTCGGACTTGTGCGCACCACAGTCGTAACCAATCTCGGACCGCAGAAGCGTGAAATCTCAATCCTCGACGGATGCCGCAACATCATGTGCGCCTGTGCAACTGCGGATTTGCAAAACAACAACAGCATTCTGCTCGATGCATACAAAAAAACGGATATCGATACCGCCCAAAGACTTGCGCTTTTTTCTGTTTCTTCCGTAGTGTGCGACAAAGCAGAACCGAGCGAAGGACTTTATGCAAACACGTGCTGGTTTTCCACAGACGACGACCCCATCATTGCGGAGGGCGCGGAAACATCATTCATAAAATCAAAAGGATCCCTTTCGGAACGAGACAGGCTCGCAAAGGAAACTGTGCTCAAAGGAAAAAGAGCCTCATGCTTTGTGTGGAAAAAACTCTCGCTTCTGCCGGATGAAAAGCAATCATGGTATCAGGTGTTCGACACATTCCTTGACGCCGTAAGAATCGTGCATCTCCAGAATCTTCTTAAAAACAGGGCGAACGCATTGCGGTGTCTTGAGTCCGATATTGAGTCATGTGAAAACGAAATGACGGACTTTATTGCCCAGGCAGACGGCATCCAGACTTCAGCGGAAAAAATGACGGCACTGCATCACAGGGCAAACGTGATGTTCAACATTATGCGCGGAGGCATTTTCGCAAACGACGGATCCATCACCCCGCGCGATTTCATGGCTTTTGTTTCACAGCGAAACAAGGCACATCTTCAGGCGGCACAGGAAATCCTCAAGGAAATTGATCCTGATATTCCGGTAAGCCACAAAATCTTCATGGACAAAGTGAATGCAACCGGCAACAAGCAGATTGAGCGTCTTTTCAAGGAATATCTCCCGATTACTTTCTCACGCCGACACGGAGATCCCAGCCGTCCTTGGAACAAATTCAACATCAAGCTTCAAGACAAAAACCAGCATCCAATTTTGAATTACGAAGGCAACTGGCGCGATATTTTCCAGAACTGGGAGGCTCTTGCATATTCGTATCCCGAGTATGTGGAGCATTTCACCGCAAAATTTCTGAATGCAATGACGGCAGACGGATTCAATCCCTACCGCATCACGAGGGCTGGAATTGACTGGGAATGTCCGGAGCCTGACAATCCGTGGGCGCAGTACGGCTACTGGGGTGACCATCAGGTAATTTATCTTCAGAAATTCCTTGAGCTTTCTTCTACCCTCGACAGGGAACGACTTCTTGCGTCTCTGGATGATCCTCTTTATTCAAGTTCCAACGTTCCCTACAGATTGAAATCATATGCGGAGATTTGTGAAGACCCGCGCAATTCACTCCGCTTTGACAAAAAACTCAGCGATTCAATGATTGAGCTTTCTGCAAAATACGGCAGCGACAAAAAACTGATTCAAGGTGATGACGGAGATGTCGCTTTGGTGTCTTTCAGTGCGAAGGTGCTGCAGATTGTTATTTCGAAGGCTGCAAATCTTGTGCCGGGCGGCGGAATATGGATGAACACACAGAGGCCTGAATGGAACGATGCAAACAATGCACTTGCAGGATGGGGACTTTCCGTTGTGACTCTTTGTTATCTGTACCGTATGCTTCTTTTCCTGATTGAGCTTTACCGCGACACAAACATTCAGTCTTTCACACTGCCTGCCGCAACAGCCGAATGTTTCCTTTCACTAGGGGAACTTTATCTGAAGCACTCGGACGGAAAATGCATTACTGATGACATTCAAAGAAAAGTTTTCACGGACCATGCAGGACTTCTTTTCCAAAAAGAAAGGGATACATTCTATGCTTCAGGCTATTCAGGTACTTCAACCAAAGTAAGCCGGGAACAGATTCTTGAGACGCTTCTTGCAATCCGTAACCTCATTGAAAAATCGATTCAAAGCAACAGACGCGACGACGGACTTTTCCATACCTACAACACGCTCCGTATTCAAGGAGACAAAATGGAAGTGCTCAGACTTCAGGAGATGCTTGAAGGACAGGTTGCAGTTCTTTCTTCCAATCTTCTTTCTCCATCACAGGCGCTTTCTGTGGTAAAGGCCCTCAAATCAAGCAAGATGTTTGAAGAGAGACAGCACGCCTATATGCTCTACCCCAACAAAGAACTTCCGCTTTTCCTTGAGAAAAACACAATTTCATCTGACAGGGTTAAAAATCTTTCATCCCTTTTGCAGAGAACCGAAAATGCCATTCTTGCAAAGGACGAAAACTCGAATTATCACTTCAATCCTGATTTTGCAAACTCCCGCGTGATGATGGAAATGATTTCCAAGCTCGATGACAGCAAAAGACCGACAGCACAGGAAACCGACGAACTCTGCACGCTTTACGAAGAGACTTTCAAGCATCAGAATTTCACGGGGCGCTCCGGAACCTTCTACGCATACGAAGGACTTGGAAGCATCTACTGGCATATGGTCAGCAAACTCCTTCTTGCGGTTCAAGAGCTCACATTCAAGGCAATACGCACAAAAGATCCTGCCGCCAAAGATTTGATTGATTCATATTATGATGTGAGAAGCGGTCTTAGCTTTAACAAGACTCCTGATCTTTACGGAGCATTCCCTTCCGACCCTTATTCCCATACGCCTTTTGGACAGGGAGCCAAACAGCCAGGTATGACAGGACAGGTAAAGGAAGAAGTGCTCACACGCTGGGGAGAACTTGGTGTGTTCATAGAAGATGGAAAAGCCACATTCAATCCCTTGATTTTGAAGCAAAGTGAATTCGGTGACGGAAAAACGCTTTCATTTACTTGGTGCAAAGTGCCGGTGGTATACAATCTTACATCTACGAAGAATGTTTCTGCAAAAGTCACTCGAAGCAACGGAAAGACGGATATTTTCAATGAAGGAGTTCTTTCAGCTGATGCCACGATGGCACTCTTTACCCGACAGGGTGAAATCAAGTCAATCAGCGTGGATATACCTGAAAATGCATTGATTTGACGAAATTCCAACCGTAAATCAACGGCAGTCGATGCAGATTTACAACAAAGTTTCAAGCAGCACGGGGATCAAGCCCTCCGCACGAATAAAAGGGAGCTTTTTTAGGTTTTCAGGCCTTTAAGAGTTCCCTTTTTTATTATTCAAGGCTCTAAAAACCTACGGTTTCCGAGGTCTCCCTGAAACCCCAACGAGGCTTCAAAGAGAACGAAATATTTTAATCTGTTGTATTTCAAGAAATTATAATTCGAAACTCAAATCGCAAAGCCAATTTACAGATTTTTTGACGCTGCTTTTATTTTTTGAAACCGTAATCCAAATCGCAGCCTGAAACCTTGTAGTATAGCCTGGTATTCTCAAAAGCAGGACCAATTTCAGCATAAATCAGCATTGCCCTTTCTTCCAGAGGATTCAAGACATATCCGCAGAGAAAAACATCAATGATTGTTGCATTTTTCACACTAGCAATAACTTTTTTTCCTTTGCCTTCTTTTTCTGCAGTGATTGTATAATTCATAACCTGACCAAAAAAAGTGTCTGCTTCAGAGGATGTTGATTTCATTGAAAAATTGATTTTATTTTCTTTGCTTGATATCGGGAGTGTGTGAAATTCCCAATCCACAATTTCAATTTTGCTTGCATTAAGGGCTTTGTCCAAATCTTGTTGATAAATTTTAAATGCTTCGACAAGAAAATCGTCACCATCAGAATAATAGTCAGGAATTTCCAGTGCCTTTTCAAAGATGATTTTGTCTGTCGCAAGACTTTGAATTATAAAATCTGAAACCACACCGCCCTTTCCATCATCATTATACCAATAAACATAAGCAACCCTGCCTTCTTTTGAAAAACCTATCAAATAGAAGTTTGGATTTATTCCCGTGTACCCGCCTTTTTCCCGTGCATAATCTGAATAGGAATACGGATTGATTTTTAATTCATTAGCATCCAAATTCAAAACACTTATAGGAGTATATTCATCTTCCTGAACAACTTCAGATTCGTTTTCTTTTTGAGACAAAGTATCTTCTGATTTCTGTTCAGACACGACAACTTCAGCTTTTTCTTCAATTAACTCTACTGAAGATGATGCAGACTGCTCATCACCTGTTTGCGATTTTTTTTCTTTTTCCCTGCATGAAATTAACAAAACTGAAGTAAACAGTAAAATAATAACTAGAGCAAACGAATGCTTAATATAATTCAATAAAACCATCATTGATTTAGTTTATAAAAACGGCAGAAACAAGTCAAGTTGAAATGAAACAAAAACTACTAATCGATTTTAATTGCCCGAA
>DGXM01000177.1:7912-8734 GCA_002396325.1 Treponema sp. UBA4232 | reverse complement strand
GCCAATTTTGCCTTCGGCAAAACCTCTTTTGCGGTTTAAAACGCTAGTTATGCGGACACCCGCACTGGGGCGCTTGGAGATAGGAAATAATTTTGAATACATATACGGAAAAAAGCAATTCAGGCGGATCAAGACAAATTTTCAGGTGCCCATTATTTTTCCTCCATACACTCATATATGATACGGACATCGCAGCAGGAATCACGGAATCTGGAATCCTCCTCCACAAGGTCCAGTATCCTTTTGTCCTCAACAAGAAGCTTCCAAGCCCTGTACGTTGCTTCAAGAAAATCACTGTTCAACCGGAAGGCTCCGCACACCAGAGGACACCTGTACGGAAGCACGTCAGTATGCAGGATAAGACACAACTTTCCTTCACGGGAAAGATATGGGGCCGACGGAAAAGTCCTGCACTGAATGGGACGCAGGCTTCTTCTGCATAACGAAGGTCCTTTGCATTTCACAAAGAAAACTTTGCCAGACCAGGAAGCCGGGAAACCGCATTCCGCAGCATCATCCTCCGACCAGCTGAGCCAGTCATCCTCCGCATCATGAACCGACTTCTCCCCCGGAAGAAGATACATGCCAAGAGGTCCGTCGTCTATCCCTTCAGCCTCTGCCTGCAGATAATAGTTCTCATTGCGGATGTCTTCAGGATAATTCCCGTCATCACGACAACAAGCTGCTGAACACAGTTTTCCGCAGTCTCCGTCTATGGGAGATACCGAATCAAGCATTTTGTAAATCCGCCTGTAATCGTCACAGTTCAATTCCTTATTTCCAAAGACCATCTGTCCCCCTTTTTTATTCGTGCGGAGGGTT
>DGXM01000177.1:0-7759 GCA_002396325.1 Treponema sp. UBA4232 | reverse complement strand
CTGCGTCGAGTGTTGGTGATTTTGCAGTGTTCTGTTCCCTCACGGCGGATTGTACATCAGTCATAATAACTAACGTTCGTTTGTTTTGCTCTGCCACCATCTTCGCCCTGTTGAGCACCGATTCTATCTTTGCACAACTGTAACCATTGAACAATTTTGCAAGATTTTCCGGAGTACAGTCTTTATCCATATCCATTCCGCTTGAATACATCCGCACCAAATTGACGCGGGCATTTTCATCAGGATAGGGAACAGATACTCGTGAATCAAATCTCCCGGGGCGTATCAAAGCATCATCCAATGCCGATATGCTGTTTGTCGCTGCAAGCACAAGGACTCCGGAAGTAGGCTCGAATCCGTCAAGTTCGTTAAGCAGGGCCGTCACAATCCTTGTGTTTTCGGTTTCAATGGCAGACCCCGAATAATTCCGTCTCGTCCCTATGCCGTCGAATTCATCAATGAACACAATGCACGGAGCCTTTCTTCTTGCCTTTTTAAACAAAAGCTTCACTTTCATAGGACCTATAGCCATAAACATGCTCTCAAAATCCGTGGCCTTCGCAGGAATGAAAGACACATCCGCCTCCCCTGCCAGGGCCTTCGCAAAAAGGGTCTTCCCGTTTCCCGGTGCCCCCTCAAGAAGAATTCCCTTCGGCATGCGTATTCCTTTTTCCGCATATTCAGCCGGATGACGCATGATTTCCATCACCTGCTTCATGTCATGCTTCAGACTGTCCATTCCGACCACATCGTCAAAAGTCACTCCTGTTTTTCTGACCGCTTTGAAAGTGTTCGGACTGATGAACTTCCTGAACACAATGAATATCGCACCGAAGAATATCACATAGAAGAAAATATCCATTATCATGGAGAAAATCTCCGTGCCGTCTCTTTCCACGGTCACCGAAACATTGTTTTTTAAAAGAAATTCCTTCAACAAGGGGCTCTCAGGATTTTCCGTATAGAACATCCCTTCCACACCTTTTTTCGTGTATTCCAGTCTGTCTCCGGTGACTGTCACCTTGTCAACAGAGCCCTCCTCAACCTGTTCATAGAAAGAACCGTAACTTTCCTCTGTACCCTTTTGGCTGAAAAATCTGTCACCTAAAAATATATAAAAAACCAGCCCCAATGCCATGGCAGCACAAACAATCGAAATGATTTTTCTGTTTTTTCCTGTTCTCATATCTTCCTTTTTCATTTTTCCTGTTGACCTCCGCACAATCCATCTTGACCGAAACCGTGCACTTACCTATACTGTGATTATGATTTATTTTGACATGGACGGTGTCCTTGCCCGTTACGACATAAATGGATACCTCGGAGAAACTCCTCCCTTCAAACAGACCGGATCCCACTATTTTGCAGGCCTTGAAGCAGATTCCGTTGCCATGGAAATGTTCAAAACCCTTTACAAGGAAATCCCGGGAAGCGTAATGGTCCTCACTTCCGTTTCCATTGAGCGAGAAATCCGCACGGAGCAGACCATGGACAAAATCCTGTGGCTTTTGAAGCAGTTCCCCGATTTCGATTTCGGAGCGCACTTCCTGTCCACATCCACGGAAAAACGCAACATCATCTCCAATATACGCGGAATGTCCCTCAACAAGAAGGACATACTCATCGACGACTGGAACGCAAACCTCTATGCCTGGACCGCGAACGGAGGAACCGCCATAAAATATCTGAACGGAATAAATTCAGAACAATCCTGGCCCGGAACAGTCCTGTACAGCAATGAAGGAGCAGGCAGCTGTCTGAATCATTTCCGCACTCTCTGGTACAGCCTCAACTCTTCTTTCTGAGCATCTTTCCGAATCAGCCAAGTGCAACGTCGAGAATCATCATCAGAATGAACCCCGCTGCAAATCCTATGGTCGCAAGATTGGAATGCTCGCCTTCACTTGCCTCGGGAATCAGTTCCTCAACCACAACGTAAAGCATGGCACCGGCCGCAAATGAAAGCAGGTACGGAAGGAAGGGTACAATCTGAGCCGTAAGAAGTATAGTAAACAAAGCTGCAATCGGTTCAACAATGCCGCTCAACATTCCGTAGAAAAATGATTTCAACCTGCCGTTTCCGTTTCCGGCAAGAGGCATTGAGATGATTGCTCCCTCAGGGAAATTCTGAATCGCAATACCAATTGAAAGTGCAAATGCCGCGGCAAGAGTAATCCCGGATCCTTCCGCAAGGATAGCGGCAAACACGACTCCAACAGCCATTCCCTCCGGAATATTGTGAAGAGTGACGGCAAGACAGAGCATCGTCGTTTCCTTCAATTTTGCTCTGAGACCTTCGGGTTTGTCGGAATGTACATGAAGATGGGGAATCACTGTATCGAGTACAAGCAGAAAGGCCATGCCAAGGGCAATTCCGACTGCCGCAGGCACAAACGCAAATTTTCCCAGATTCTCAGACTGATCGATTGCAGGAATAATCAGCGACCAAACGCCTGCAGCCACCATGACTCCTGAGGCAAATCCAAGAAGAACCTTCTGAACCCTCGGATTCAACTCCTTCTTCATGAAAAAGACGCATGCAGCTCCGAGTGTCGTTCCCAAAAAAGGAATCATCAAACCGTAAAATGTATTCATACTTTGAATATAACACAACGTTTTAGGTTCTTCAAGGCAATCTTAAAGGGCCTTGCTCCGATCCTACCTTACCCGGAACGGAACTGCCTTAAAAAGCCCTTTTTTCTAACGCAGCGATTTTTTTTTGATTTTCTCTTGACATCTATATCGAGCCGTGATATATTATATTTAGATTCGATATATCAAAGTACGATACATTGTATACCGATACATCACACTGCGAGACAAAAGGCAACCGTCAATACAGTTTCCTTTTTTCCCGCACCCTTTTATCTTTCCGAGCTTTAAACTCAAACGGGAGGTTTTTATCTGATGGATTCAAAATTGAAGCGTGTGTACGTGCCGATGACGGAGACCGGATTTTACATTCTATTCTGCCTCCGGGAAGAAATGCACGGATACAGCATAACACAGAAAGTCCGTGAACTCACCGGAGGAGATGTCGCAATTGGCCCCGGCACAATGTACGGAACACTTTCAAAAATGGAAAAAGACGGTTTGATAGAGTTTATCCGCGAGGAGGAAAAACGGAAACTCTACAAAATCACAGATGCAGGCCGTGAAATCCTGGACCTTGAAATGAAAAGAATCAGGCGGCTTTACAAAAACATAACTGAAAACAACTAAATCATTCGGAGGAAGACTATGAAAGACTCAAAAACGATGTTCAGATTTTTTACGCTTTTTGAATTTGAAGAGGAACAGGCATTTCTGGAAGAGCAGCACAGGAAAGGCTGGAAAGCAGCAGGATTCCACCTCCCGGGGTTTTACTCATTCAAAAAATGCGGGGGAGCGGAATACACCTACCGCATTGATTTCACGGATGAAAAAGTCTGCAATCAGAATGAATACAGAAAGCTTTTTGATGACAACGGCTGGGAGTTTTTGTGGACGGCAAACGGATTTTCAATCTTCAGAAAGGAAGGCAAATCCGAAAACGAAGACAATGAAATCTTTACCGACAATGAATCCAAAATCAACATGCTGGAAAAAATTCAGAAACGCAGGCTTCTTCCGCTTGCCGTAATTTTCCTCTGCATAGTGATTCCGAATTTTCTCAATTCATTTTCAGGACACTTCGGCTCAGACGGTTTTGGAATTTCGCTTTCCGTACTTTGTGCAGTTATTTTTGCATTTTACATCTGGGTGTTTGCAAAGTCGTTTTTCAAAATCCGCGCTCTTAAAAACAAATTCTCAAAGTGATGCACAAAAAAAAAGGTATGACACCAAAAAAGGCGGCATACCTTTTCACAGCGAAGTTTTTTCAACCCGCTCTATCTTATAATTATTTCCTCCCGCTCCGCACCGACGGAAACATACTTTATCTTACAGCCGATTGCCTTTTCGATGTAAAGCACATAGTCTTTTGCCTCCTTTGGCAGATCATCGAATTTACGCACTTTAGAAATATCGCATTTCCAGCCGGGAAAATATTCAATCACTGGCTTGCAGTTCTTCAACGTGACCGGAAACGGGAATCTGTCGATTTTCCTGCCGTCAAGCTCATACTGCGTGCAGACAGGAATCCTGTCCATTCCGCTCAACACGTCAAGTTTTGTGAGAGCAATGTCCGTCGCGTCCTGAACTTCCACACCGTAGCGTGTTGCGACAATATCAAGCGGACCCACACGGCGGGGACGTCCTGTTTTTGCTCCGTACTCATTTCCTGCCCTGCGGAGTTTCTCTGCTTCATCACCGAACATCTCGCACACGAAGGGGCCTTCACCGACACAGGTCGAGTATGCCTTCACCACTCCAATCACATCGGTAATCTTTGCGGAAGGAAGACCAGAACCGATTGGTGCATAGGCAGCCGTTGTATTTGAAGAAGTCGTGTACGGATAAATTCCATAATCCAAATCCCTGAGTGAACCAAGCTGGGCTTCGAAAAGAATGTTCTTTTTGTTTTCCTTCGCCTGTTTCAAGAAAAGCCCTGTATCGCAAATGAACGGCTTGATTTTTTCACAGGCATTATTGATCCATTCATCAAGCTTTGCTTCCGTGTAGGGTTCAGCTCCGTAGACTTTTGTGAGCGTAAGATTCTTCCATTCCATAATGTCAAGAAGATGGGACTTCAATTCATCGGGATAAAACAGCTCACCTGCAAGGATTGTCTTCTTCTGGTATTTGTCAGAGTAAAAAGGCGCTATGCCCTGTTTCGTCGAACCGTATTTTTTGTCCGCAAGACGCTGTTCCTCAAGACAGTCAAGGTCGCGGTGCCAAGGAACAAGAACAGAAGCACGGTCGCTTATCTTCAGATTCTCAGGAGTTATGCTGACACCCTTGCTCACTACATCCTGTATCTCCGCATAAAGATTTTCCGGGTCAAGGGCCACACCGTTGCCAAGAACATTGACAACTCCGCCTCTGAAAATTCCTGACGGCAGAAGATGAAGTGCAAACTTTCCCTTTTCGTTGATTACAGTGTGACCGGCATTTCCTCCGCCCTGAAATCTGACAACAACATCATAATCTTCCGTCAAAAGATCCACCATGCGACCCTTACCTTCGTCGCCCCAGTTAATTCCTACTATAGCACTGCATTTCATTTGAACAACTCCAGAAATAACTGTACTTCCTTTACGATGCTTTGTCAATTGCAGAATCCGCCTGAATTCCAAAAGCCTTCCGGCTGCACCCCGCAAAAAAAAAGGCATCGCCCGTAAGCCCGTTGCCCACAGGAGATGCCCTTTCATCAGCGCTTAAACTGATTCCTATTCCACCAGACAGTTGTCGGATTTCAGGGTGGTTATCGCCTTTCCGTCGGCCACAAGTTTCACGCCTGCAACCTGAGCCGCTTTTCCCGCAATGCGGATTTCCACTTTGCAGAAGCGGTCGATATCAATTTTAGCAGGTTTTTCTGCGGCGGGGTCGCTTCCCTCAAGGACAACCGGTGTTCCAGGGGCTGCCCAAGGTGCTGTCAAAAGCTCAACCTTTTCCTTTCCGTCTTCCATATAATCGGCGGCAAGAAGCATTCCATGGCTTTCAACTCCGCGCATTTTACGAGGTGCGAGGTTTGCCGCAATGATGACGTGCTGTCCCAAAAGCTCCTCCGGCTGAAGGTAGGGACGCAGACCGCTCTGGATGATTCTCTCGGTTCCGCTTCCGTCGTCAAGATGCTCTATGTAAAGTTTTTCTCCCTGAGGATTGTTCTCCACACTGATGATTTTTGCAACTTTCAGTTCAATGTATTTGTTGAAATGCTCAGTCTGGTTTTCGGCAAGCTTTGGTCCCTCATCTTTTTTTTCGCTCTTCGGGCTCTCTTTCCTGGGCTCATTTTTTGGAGAATCATTCTGAGGAACGGATGCATGATCCTTTGTTTCATTCGCCATCAGGAACTCAAGGTCAAGCTCTCCCGCCGCACAGGGCACTCCCACCTGCCAGTTTTCAAGCACCTGCGGATGGATTTCTCCGAAGATACCGACCTGCTTTCCCTTCACGATGATTCCAGCCTGACGACCAGGAATGAAGCGGGGGTCTTCGGTCTCCTTCACCTCGTATTTGTGATCAAGATAATAGAGAAGAGTGCTGACTTCGCTTGCGAGATTGTTGAAGTTCGCATTGTTCGCGGAGACAAGGAATCCCAGACTCTGGATTGTGCGTGTTCCAGTCTGCTTTTCAGTCGGGTCGATGTAAGCTATTTTTCCGACCTCGAAAGTCTTATGAGGGTAAACTGCATTTCCGCTCTGAGCCTCCGCCTCAAAAAGACTTGCAATAATGGACGGCCGGATGAACTGGTAGTTCTCGCTCATCGGGTTTGCAATCTCGATGACATTCTTTCCGTCTATGCCCATATTGTCGATATAGGTTTTCTTTGAGCCGAGGTAGTTGAATATCATCTCCTGATATCCCATTCCAGCCATGATTTCCTTAACCTTACGGCTGTAAGTCGTAATGGGAAGAAGACGTCCAACAGTAAAATCATTCGGAGCGGCGGGATCAAAGAAGTCCAGATCCATTCCGATCATAACGTCCTCAATCACGTCAACTTCATGCAGGAAGTCGTTGCGGTAAGGAGCGGGCTTGACAGTGAACACAACCTCATCACCTTTATCTGAAACGGTTACAGAATTGCCCATTTTCTCAAGAGCCTTCTGTACCTGTTCTTTTGTCAGCTGTACTCCTAATTTCTTATTAATAGCTGAAAGTCTGGCATCTGTTGTTGACTGAAAATAATACGGTGTCACCACATCCTGTCCGAATCCCGTGTCGTAAGCGTAATGAATCTTCACCGGAAGAATCTTGTATCCCGCATCGAAGAAGTCGCAGGCCACGATGTTCGCGCTGAGCATGAGGCTTTCCATATCATCACCGGTAAGTTCCACGAGCAAATCGGAATCTCCGACCTCGACCGCACCAAGATCTGCTGAATTGATAATCGGTGCCATTGAAAGAACCTCGCGGTTGTCGTCCACGAGAAGCGGATATTTCTTGAAGTCCTTCAAAATCCATCCGTATTCCTTTCCCTTCGGATGAGTCGCGACAATCTCGCGCAAGGTCTGTTTTTCATTGCACTGGAGAGGAACAAATCTCGTGGTGTCAGGATCTGCTGCAGTCTGGTGAACCGGCCACTTGATCTGTGACTGGCGGTAGACTCCCATGGAAATCGTCTTTCTCTTGCGTCCAAAGTTCCAGCAGAGTTTTTCCTGGGTCTGGATAATGTCCTTGAGCATCGGTTCGTCAATCGGCTTGCCGCTGATGACAAATGCCACAAGATAAGGACGGATAGTTTTCAGTTCAGGGTCAACGTCAATCACGCGTTCCGCGGAGTCCTTGAGATTTCCCTCAGTAGAAAGGAAAGAACTGTAGTCTGAATGAGCGGCACCATCATACTCGCGCAAGCACCGTGCAATTCCACCTGTTGACCACAGGTCTGGACGGTTGGTGTCATTCAATTCTATTTTGATTACACGGTCGTTCTCCGGCTGCGACATATCGGGCTTTTCGTCAAGCTCGGCCTTGGCATGGGTCAGTTTCTTTTCGAAAAAATCGTCCATGTCATATTTTTTTCCCACCAGATTAAAAAAAAGCTTTTCGTTAACTTCTACCTTTGGCATGATGTCCTCTTACAGAATTCTTTCTATTATATGTAGGACATTGTACAGAAAAATCAGGGCGTTGTCTATGCCTGTATTCAACTACCAGGGCTTCAGCATGAAACAAA
>DGXM01000160.1 GCA_002396325.1 Treponema sp. UBA4232 | reverse complement strand
GTTTAAGTCTGAGGATTTTTGATTCATCCAAGGAGGTGTTCTCCCAGAAATCTGAAATCCTCCTTCTGTATGATGCTGCCTTTTGCAAAGATTGCGGCACGTTCGATGGCATTTTTCAATTCGCGGATGTTGCCCGGCCAATGATAGCGGGAAAGTGCGTTCATGGCTTCCGGTGAAATGGATTTTTTTGCGGAATTCGCGAACAAGGCTGCCAGCGGACTCAAATCTTTCGGTCTGTCTTTCAATGGAGGACAGGTGAAAGTGAGCGTGTTTATTCTATAATACAGGTCTTCGCGGAATTTGTGTTCGTGCAGGAGTCTTCTCAGGTCCGCATTGGTGGCAAAAATCAGACGGGCATTGAATCTCCGGTTTTCCATGCTTCCTTTGCGGCGGAAACAGCGGTTTTCAATCACACCGAGCAGTTTTGACTGAAGCCTTAAAGGCAGATCCGCAATCTCATCAAAAAAGAGGGTTCCTCCCTCTGCCTGCTCAAGCACTCCTTTGTGGTTTTCTGCTCCCGTGAATGCTCCTTTTACAGTGCCGAACAGGTCGCTCTCAATGGAGTGTTCGGAGGTTTCTGTTGCCATGAAAGTAAAGAAAGGCCCTTGTTTCCTCATCGAGAGCCGGTGGATTTTTTCCGCTGTATATGATTTTCCGCTTCCGGTTTCTCCCAAAAGAAGAATCGTGGCATCGGACTGTGCGGCTTTTACCATAAAGCGCTTGTAATCATCTTCCGAGGTGTCCGCAGGTTTTGCGGGGTGAGTGTCGTATAGAGTGTCCCAAATCTTTTCGTTTCCGGCGGATTCAGCAAAATCCTCCAGAATCTTTTTGAGTTCCGCTCTCTGTCCCGGATGGACGAAATGGGCTTTTGGAAAGAAAACGTGCCTTAAAACCGGAATTTTCTGATTCGGCGGCATGATGAAAACACAGAGGGCGGGTTCCCTTTCCATAATGCGGCGGTAAAGTCCCACGAGCGTTATTTGCTCAAACAGGGCATATTCCACAAAAAAAACACGGGATGCCTCACATTCTTCCATTTGCAGAATGTCGAGACGAAGCAGATCAAAATCCTCCGGCAGCACGGACCTGCACCATTCGATGAGTGCGTGGCTCTGCACCATGAGGATGATGTTGTTTTGCATTGCTACAAGGGGCTTCCGGTGTGGAAACCTCAGTCCTTCCTAAAAAGACGGTACCAGACCAAAAGTACCTTATATTTAATATACGGAAAAATTAGAAATAATTTTAAGGGATTGCGGAAAATTTCCGACCAAATCTCATGCCCGCGTTCAAAAGTCTTTTCGCTCACACGGTTTTTTCTTTCTCCGAAGATGCCGATTACGTCCCTGTGGTAAAGGAAAATGCTTGAGGAGAATGAATTTCTGCGGTTGTAGGCCCAGCAGTCCTTTTCTTTGATGCCCTCACTCACCAGAACAAGGGAAGGGGATGCTTTGTAGATGGCCTGGATTATGTTTGTTTCCACTGATTTGGGATAATATCCCACGTAGCGTCCCACAATCTGAAGATTCTGGAAGGTTCCACGCACATTTTTTTCCGCCGTCATCACTGTCTTTTTTCTTCCACCCAGAAGATAGAGCGATTTGTAGTGGTTTTCGAGGATTGTGAGGATGCTGATTATCGCGTTGAACGGATTGTATCTTACAGGCTCCTCTTTTTTGAGGAATTTCGCGCCACGGATTATGCTTTTAGAAATGGGGATTATGAGATCGGCATTCTGTACGCAGCGGGCATAGTCGTTCTTATGCCTGGCTTTGAGCAAATCCCAGACGCTCATAAACATAATCTGCTTTGTGCCGGGTTTCGCGATCATCTCAAGAATCTGAGGTTCCAAGTCCTGCGGTGGACAGATGTCTACCGGTACATCGAGTATTGTTATCCTTTTAATTGCCATAATTCTTTCTCCGCCAGTGCTGTCTGCATTGCTGCCATTCCGTAAACGGCCGCTGTTTCGCACCGCAATATGTTTGTCGGCAGATGAACGGGTTTTACGCCCCTTCCCTGCATATATGAAATTTCTTCGGGCGAGATTCCGCCTTCCGCACCCACAAAGAGTGCAGCTCTCTCCACCTTGCTGTTTTCCGTTGCCGTATGCAGCGCCACGGTTCCTTTTGTCTGTTCGTAAAGAACAAGTGCAAGCGATGTGTCTCCCGGCATCGTGTTCCACAAATCAAGGGCATGGGGCAGGTTCATGCAGGGATGCACTTCGGTCGCCACAGGGGAGCCGCTTTGCTCCCTTGCTTCCGTGATGATTCTTTCCCATCGTTTGTCGCCGTTTTCGGTTCTTTTCCTTGCAGAATCCACAGGACCGCTCTGGCAAAAAGTGCCTTCCACCGGAACAATGTGACGCACTCCGCATTCCGCAGCCTGCCGTATTATTAAATCCATTTTCGGCGGTTTTGCCACAAACTGAAACAGCCACAATTCAGGACCGAATGTCTGTGCACGGGGAGTCGCCATATTCGCTCTGGGACTTTGGATGCCTTCTGCATAATCCGGGCCTGCAACTTGAAGCAAAAGCGATTTTCTGCCTGAATCCACCGAGGCCACTGTCATTTCCTGCACGAATCCGTCGGGGAGACGCACATAAATCATGTCGCCTGGGGAGCTTCTGAGCACCTGCACAAGATGTCTGGCTTTTTTTCCTTCCACTTTGAGCAGTCCGTCCGAATCAGGGAAGGAGTCCGCTATAAACTGTCTCATTTTGCGTCTGTCTTTTCAGCCGGAGCTTCTGTCTGCATCTCTTTGAGAGTCTTTGCGCTCTGGAGCTTTGCATTGAAATCTGATGACGCAACAATCTTCAGGGCCTCGTTGAGCTGCAAATCGTAGTCCAAATCATACAGGCGGGCGGGTTTCGCACGTTCCACCTGATTTCTTATCAGTTTCCTGAGCACGCGCTTTTCCAGTTTGTACTTTGTGTAAAGCGTGTCTGCATAAGCTGAAATCTGGTTCTCCGTCATACCGGGGTGGGCTTCCACATAATCTTCCAGATCACTGCTGTTCATCAGGTCGGTATAGGCTTTTTCCTCTTCCTCTGTGAACTGCGGATACGAAACCACTTCGTCAGGTGTAATGCCGATTTTGTCGATGTTTACATCGCTCGGTGAATAGTAGCGGGCCACGGTGATTTTGAATCCGTCGTTGTTGATAAGGTCGCTCGGAATCTGCACGCTGCCTTTTCCGTATGTCTTTTCTCCCACGAGATAGGCTGTGTGTGTGTCTTTCAAGGCTCCTGCAAGAATTTCGGATGCTGAAGCAGAGGCTCCGTTCACAAGGACGACCACGGGTATGTCGCGGACCTTTGTCTTGTATTTGTGGGCACTGTAAACAGCATTCTCGCCCTTGATTCTGCTTTTCGTGGAAACGATGACTCCGCTGTCAATGAATTTATCCGCAATTTCCACCGCTGCGGAAAGAAGTCCGCCTCCGTTGTTGCGAAGGTCGATAATCAGCGAAGTGTATCCGTTTTCACCGAATGATTTCAAGGCATCCTGCACACGTTCTGCCGTCTTTGCGGAGAATTCGGAAATCTTGATATAGCCGGATTTTCCAATCATGCCGTATTTCACAGTGGGATTTTCGATGATGGCGCGCACGAGGGTCTTTTCAAACTCCATATTCTTTCCGCGGCGGATTCTCACGGTTACGCTTTCTCCCACGTTTCCGCGCAGACGGTCAAGCACGTCGTTCATGGTGATTGTGGATGTGTCGGTTCCGTTGATGGCGATGATAAGGTCTCCGGTCTGGATTCCTGCCCTTGCTCCCGGGGAATCTTCTATTGGCTGGGCGACTTCCACGTATGCGGGCTTTTCGGGGGTGTTTTCAGTTGGTTTGGTGATGGAAAGTCCCACGCCGCCGAATGAGCCTTTGGTTGTGTCCTGAAGGCTTCTCCACTCGTCCTTGGGCATATAGACGGAATAAGGGTCGTCAAGAGCCTCGAGCATTCCTTTCAGAGCACCTTCGTAAAGCACTTCGGGGTCAACATCTTCAACATAACTGTTCTGTATATAATAGTAGAGAGTGTTGATGATTTCGAGGTAACGGCGGTTCTGCTCTGTCTTTGAGTTTGCTGTGGCTGCGGGGGACTGGGCGAAACAAAGTGAGGCCGCACAGGTCATTGCAAAGAGGGCTGCGGCGGATTTTAGTCTGTTTTTGAGCATGGAAAAAAACTTATTCATTCTTTTATTTTACGTTGTTTTTTCGCTCTATGCAAGAGTCGAAATTAAGTGTATAATAAAAATATGCAAATAATACCAGTAGCAAGCGGTAAAGGCGGCGTCGGAAAGAGTCTTTTGAGCGCAAACCTTGCCATAGCGTTAGGACAGGCGGGCAAACGTGTTCTGCTCGTTGATTTGGATTTGGGTGCCTCAAACCTGCATCTTGTCATTGGACAGACTGCGCCGAAGGCTGGAATGGGCACATATCTGACGGGACAGACTCCTTTTTCGCAGATTATTACGCGCACTGAATACGAAAACGTCTCATTCATAGCGGGGGATTCGGAAATTCCGGGGCTCACTTCGCTTCGTGCAAGCAAAAAGAATGAGCTTATCCGCAATTTTCAGGAGCTGGAGTACGACTACCTTATTCTTGACCTGGGAGCCGGAACCCATCTTACGATTTTGGATATGTTCCTTCTTTCGCCGCAGGGCATAATCGTTACCGCGCCTACGGTAACGGCTGTTTTGAACGGATACCTTTTCCTGAAAAACATAGTCTTCCGCATGATGTACAATACTTTCAAAAAAGGAACTCCGGCGCATCAGTATCTGGAGACGCTGAAAAAGGATTCCGCATCACTTCAGAGGCTGTACATTCCCAAGCTTGTCGAGGCTTTGGACAAAGTGGATCCTCAGAACACGGCACTTTTCAAATCCAGAATGGCGGAATTCCGTCCGCGTTTGGTTTTGAATATGATAGACGACCCCAAGGATGCGGAAAGGGCCAACAAAATCCGCCGTTCATGCCAGGAATTCCTTGGACTCAATCTTGAGCACATGGGCGTAATCTACCGTGACAGTCTTCAGGACAAAGCTCTTGCTTCCCGTCTCCCGGTGATTGTTTACAAACCGCAGTCAATCATTGCGCAGGGAATCTACCGCATTGCCGAAAAAATAATCCACTCCGAGACACTCAGTTTCGACGAAGGCTACGACCTTACCCAGGCCAGCGAGACATCATTCCAGATTGCCGCGGAAGAGGCCGACGAGGATTACGGACAGAAAATGGCCTATGTTGAAGAACTTGTCGGAAACGGAACCCTCACAACCGGGGAACTTGCCGAAGCCATAAAACAGCAGCAGTACGAGTTGAACCGTCTCCGTGCCGAAAACCTGCTTTTGAAGAAAAAACTTGTTGACGCCGCCAGACAGGGATATAAACTCAATTGAAAAACTTCCTGAAAACCTTTTTCAGTTGATTCTTAAAAAACACCGTCTTCATCACCGCATGGGGGCGGTTTTTTCATACCTTGAATTTCGGAATTCCCAGGGTACTTCCCGCATCAGGGCTTATTGTACAGATTGATTTTTTACGCTATACTTGTGACCGTGCCTTGTGAATCACAGGATTCCGCGGCATCAAATTTTTTCGGGAACATTCCCGCTTTAAAAAGGAATCGAATATGCTTGGAACTCCGCTTTATATACAATATCCCTCGTGGATACATCCTCAGATTTTCCCGAATGTGCCTGTGCTGGGACTTTTCCGCTGGTACGGACTCATGTACGTGTTTGCTGTGGTCACGGCCTTTTTTGTGTTGAAAAAACAGTACAAGGAAGGCGCGTTGGACAGTCCTTCAAGACCAGCCATCGAAGATGATATCTACAGTTTCATAGGCTGGGGATTTGTGGGCCTCATTCTGGGAGCAAGAATCTTTTCGACTTTGGTTTACAACACAAGCGGAATTTATTGGAAAAAACCGTGGCTCATTTTCTGGCCGTTTGATCCCGACACAAAGCAGTTCACCGGATTGGTCGGCATGAGTTACCACGGAGGATTCATCGGCGGACTCCTTGCCATGATTATCTGGTGCCGTGTTCACAAAAGACCTGTGTGGAAATGGATTGATGCCATGGCGGTTTCAATTCCTCTGGGCTTCACTTTCGGCAGACTCGGAAACTTCCTTAACGGCGAACTCTACGGACGTGTCACCACAATGCCGTGGGGCATGATTTTCCGCGACGCACAGACTTTTTCTTCAAGCATAGACTGGGTTCAGGAGATTATGAAAAAAATCGGAATGGAAATTTCTGAAACAAGCAGGCTCGTAAATCTTCCGCGCCATCCAAGTCAGCTGTACGAAGCATTTTTCGAGGGAGTTTTCCTTTGGGGAATTCTCTGGCTCCTTAGAAAACGCAAGCCCTTCGACGGGTTTATGGCAGCCGCATACACAGTGTGCTACGGATTCATGCGCTTTATAATAGAATATTTCCGCGAACCGGATGTTGATCTGGGCTACAGGATTTCTGCAAACGGAAGTGAAGTCACGGCACTGAACACATCGCTCCTCAACCTCAGCACCGGGCAGATTCTCTGTTTCCTGATGATTACAGGTGGTTTTATGCTGGGATTCGCCTGTTGGGTTGAAACCATAAAGCCAAAAAAACAGGCCGCTCAAAAATCCCTTTCAGGAGATTCGAACGACCCGACCAGCCGCTGACTTTCAGCCGAATCTTAGTGGTGGAAAAGTCTTATGCCTGTAAAGGCCATTGCAATTCCGTATTTATTGCACACTTCAATCACATTGTCATCACGGATTGAGCCTCCCGGCTGGGCAATCACTTTTGCTCCGCTGCGGTGTGCTCTTTCAATATTGTCGCCGAACGGAAAGAATGCGTCGCTTCCGACTGCGACATCGGTGTTTTTTGCAATCCATGCCTTGCGCTCTTCGCGGGTGAACGGGGCCGGTTTTGTGTTGAACCACTTCTGCCATTCGCCTTCTCCAATCACGTCTTCCGCATCATCGCTTGTGTACACGTCGATTGTGTTGTCGCGGTCCGCACGTTTGATGTCTTCCTTGAAATCCAGATTCAGCACCTGTGGAGCCTGACGGAGCCACCATTTGTCCGCTTTGTCGCCTGCAAGCCTTGTGCAGTGTATTCTGCTCTGCTGTCCCGCACCGATTCCGATTGCCTGTCCGTCTTTCACGTAGCACACGCTGTTTGACTGAGTGTATTTGAGGATAATCAGGGAAATCAAAAGATTGTCGCGCTCTTCTTTGCTGATTGTCTTGTTTTCTGTGACGAAATTCTTCAGGCAGTCGTCGTCAAGCTTTATGAAATTGTGTCCCTGTTCAAATGTGATTCCGAAAACCTGTTTTTTTTCCAAAGCCGCCGGAACGTAATCAGGGTCAATCTGAAGCACGCAGTAACCGCCCTTTTTCTTTGCCTTCAAAATCTCCAGTGCATCATCATCGTAAGCGGGGGCAATGATTCCGTCGCTCACTTCCTTTTTGATGAGCAGTGCGGTTGATTTGTCGCAACGGTCGCTAAGAGCAATGAAATCTCCAAACGAAGACATTCTGTCGGCACCACGGGCACGGGCATAGGCACTTGCGAGGGGAGTGAGTTCCACATTGTCGGTGTAGTAAATCTTTTTGAGAGTGTCGGAAAGAGGACGTCCAACAGCGGCACCGGCAGGAGAAACATGCTTGAATGAAGTTGCCGCCGGAAGATTCGTGGCTTCCTTGAGTTCCTTGACCAGCTGCCATCCGTTCAGTGCGTCCAGCAGATTGATGAATCCAGGTTTGCCGTTCAAAACAGTAACAGGCAAATCGCCATTTTCCATAAACACCCTTGCCGGCTTTTGGTTCGGGTTGCATCCGTATTTGAGTTGAAGTTCGTTCATATCCACATACTACAGGATTTTGTTGATTTTATCAATCAGAGGAGGCATGTATCCGGGGTTTCCGCATCAGTTCTGCTATTAGCGTTCAAAATGAGGCAGTGGGACGCAGGAAAAAAGCAAGGAGGGGGCTGTCCCAAAAGTATTGTCATCCTGAATTTATTTCAGCAATCCATTGAACACCGTCATGCTGAACTTGTTTCAGCATCTCTCGTACAGGGGAGATTCCGGGTCAGGCCCGGAATGACGGCGGCAGCAGGTTCTGAATGAAACCGGGTGGCAAACTTATTGGACATTCCCTCCTTGCTTTTTTCCTGCGTCCCACTGCCTCATTTTGAACGCTAATA
>DGXM01000167.1 GCA_002396325.1 Treponema sp. UBA4232 | reverse complement strand
ACTTATATTGGCACGATAGAAATAGGACAAAAATTCCCTTCTCCTCAGATGATTGAACGGATTGCCGATGCGCTGAACGTGGATTCGCTTAAACTTTTCCAACCAGGAACAAATACGTTAGTGGAAAATAAACTGGATATAGATATGTTAAAAAAATCTCTTTTAAAAAATCTGGAGACCGCTGTGGAAATTTCTTTGGAAGATATTTAGAAATATCACAAGAAATGAAATGTCTGCTCAAATAGATAATGTGAGTAACGTTAGTTGCGAACAAATCCGTTTGTTCCATCTTTTTTTCACTTGCCAAAACACAATTTTTTATGAAAAACTATTGACCTCTTTTTTCATTTGTGTTAATATCTAAACACGGTTTACAAAGCAACCGGTCGTAACCGTTGATTGGGGATGTTAAGTTCCTACTCTCGCAAGCCTAATTCAGCAAATAATTGCTGCAACAAGCTGATGCGAAAACGATTTTGCGGGAATAGCTCAGTGGTAGAGCGCCACCTTGCCAAGGTGGATGTCGCGGGTCCAACTCCCGTTTCCCGCTCTTCACAGGCGAAACAAAATTGTTATTTTCGCGGGAATAGCTCAGTGGTAGAGCGCCACCTTGCCAAGGTGGATGTCGCGGGTCCAACTCCCGTTTCCCGCTCTAAATACAAGGCGGTTTAGAGTCATCTAAATCGCCTTTTTTTTAAATTATTGCATAGGGGAAAATCAAGTGAACGTTACCAAGGAAATCACTAAGATTGAAAATTCAGCAGTTAAGCTGACAGCGACAATTGCCCAGGCTGATGTGGAGTCTGGATATAAGACCGAGTTGGCAAAGTATGCCAAAAACATCCAGATGCCGGGATTCCGCAAGGGCCACGTCCCCACACGCATCATTGAACAGAAATACGGCGAGGCTTTGAAATATGAAATCGTCGGCGAACTCATCGACAATGCACTCAATGAAATCCTGCAGGGGGATGATGCAAAGGAATACCGTCCTCTGCCCTATTCACAGCCCAGACTTGAAGACAACAAACTTCCTGAACTCGACATCACTAAGGATTTGACATTCACCGTTATGTACGACATCTTCCCGAAGGTCGAGGTGAAGAACTTTAACGGAATCACAATCAAAGAGCCGCAGGTCCAGATTGGTGACAAGGAACTCGAGGACGAGCTCAAATCAATTCAGGAAAGAAACGCCGCCGTTCTCGACAAGAAGGACGGAGATCCCGTTGAAAAGGACAACATCGTAACAATCGACTACAGCGAACTTGATGATAACGGCAATGTAATAGAAGGAAGTAAGCGCGACGGATTCGTGTTTACAGTCGGTTCAGGCGAGGACATCTACAAGATTGACGATGACATCATCGGAATGAAGAAGGATGAGACCAAGCAGATCACCAAGACTTACGACAAAAAAGATCCCGATGAGGAGCTTGCAGGAAAGACAAAGAAGATTTCCGTTACAGTCAAGGCAATCAAAGTCCGCAATCTTCCGGCTCTCGACGATGATTTGGCACAGGACGTGAGCGAGAAATACAAGACTCTCGACGACCTCAAGAAGGACCTGACACGTCAGATGGAGACTGCAAAGACACGCAAGCTTGCAGAACTCAAGAGCCAGAGCCTTTTGGAGCAGCTTGTTGAAAAGAACCCCTTCGACCTGCCGAAGTCTATGATTGAAGCAGAACAGGCCGCACGCTGGGATATGATGGCACAGCAGTTCCAGACAACCCCCGAGCAGCTTGAGAAGATGCTTCTTTCTTCAGGACAGAAAAAGGAAGACCTCATCAACCAGTGGACCGGCAACACTGAAAAAATGCTCAAGAGCCGCATCATCGTTGACACGCTTCTCCGCGAGCGCAACATCTCTGTCACACCCGAGGAAGTCGAAGGACAGTATCAGAAGATTGCCGATGAGCAGGGCATCACTGTTGACGAAGTAAAGAAGCACTACGATGATCCTCGCAACAAGGAATATCTGGTTGACGAGACAAAAGAAAACAAGCTTTACGAAGAGCTTTACAAGGAAGTGAAGGTTTCCAAGGGAGACAAGGTTGCCTTTGCGGATTTGTTCAAGGGTAACAACTAAAGAAAATTAATCCGAAAGACGTGACCCGGTTGCGTTTTGTTTAGGAGATACCGCGCGGAAAATGTCCGCCTCAAAGCCGTTGGTGGAAAAATAATGTCACGGCGGCGGGGTTGGCATAAAAATGCGGTTTCTCCCCTTGTCGGATTCCGTTTTTTTGTTTACCTTATAAAAAAGCTTCTGAAGATTTTTTTTGGAAGCAGCACAAAGAAATGTGGTCTGTCGTGGAAGCAGCACATATGGGAGACGTTTAATGAACGAACGCATGAGTTATTACAATATTCCTGTCGTTGTTGAAAGAAGCGGCAACGGAGAAAGATCTTACGATTTGTATTCACGTCTGTTGAAGGACCGAATCATATTCGTTGATGGAGAAATCCAGGATCAGAATGCAGATGTGATTGTTGCCGAGATTCTTTATCTTGAAAGCGAAAATCCGGAAAAAGATATAAATATGTACATAAACTCGCCCGGAGGATCTGTCACGGCTGGTCTTGCAATTTACGACACAATGCAGTACGTGAAATGCGATGTGCAGACCATCTGCATGGGACAGGCCGCAAGCATGGGAGCGATTCTTCTTGCAGGCGGTACAGTGGGCAAGCGTTATGCACTTCCGTCAAGCCGTGTGATGATTCATCAGCCTTGGGGAGGTGCCCAGGGACAGGCCTCGGATATTGCCATTCAGGCAAAGGAAATCGGTCGTCTCAAAAAGCTCAGCATCAAATATTTTGCACAGCAGACCGGAAAAAGCGAAGACTTGATTGCAGCAGATATGGAGCGTGATTTCTATATGGATGCCGAAGAAGCAAAAGCATACGGAATCATCGATCACATTATGACCAGTGCCAAGCAGGGAGAAAAGAAATAATGGCCCGTTTTGGAAAAAGTGACCAGAAGATTTGTGCATTCTGCGGAAGACCTGCAGATGAAAACCGCCGTGTGATTCAGGCCCCCTCGAGCGACATCTACATCTGCGAGAAATGCGTTTCAGCCTGTCAGACTGTTCTTAACGATGAGCGTCATTCAATGACCCCTATCGACATGACCGAAGTCCCCACTCCGCGTGAGTTCAAGGAATATCTTGACCAGTATGTGATTGGTCAGGATCAGGCAAAGAAGGTTCTCTCGGTCGCAGTGTACAACCATTACAAGCAGCTTTCCATTTCAAAGGAGCAGCAGGTAGCGAGCGATGTGAAAATCGAAAAATCCAACATCCTTTTGCTGGGACCAACAGGAAGCGGAAAGACACTCCTTGCAAAAACCCTGGCAGAAAGACTTAAGGTGCCGTTTGCGATTGCCGATGCCACCACACTCACCGAGGCCGGATACGTCGGTGAAGACGTTGAAAATGTTCTCCTGAAACTCATAAATGCAGCAGACGGAGACGTCAGCGCGGCGGAAAGAGGAATCATCTTCATCGATGAGATAGACAAAATCAGCCGCAAAAGCGAGAACACCTCAATCACGCGTGACGTAAGCGGTGAAGGCGTACAGCAGGCTCTCCTGAAGATCCTCGAAGGAACACATGCATCAGTGCCGCCTCAGGGTGGAAGAAAGCATCCCAATCAGGAGATGATTGACATAGACACAACCAACATACTCTTCATTTGCGGAGGTGCTTTCGTTGGCCTTGAAAAAATCATCGAGGAACGTCTCTCCTCATCTTCAATCGGTTTCGGTGCAAAGGGAACTCAGAGGTCTGAAGAAGAAAGGATGGAGCTTTTGAATCAGGTTTCATCTGACGACCTTGTAAAATTCGGACTTATTCCTGAGCTGATCGGCCGTCTTCCGATGACATGCGCTTTGAAGGAGCTTACACGCGAGGATTTGAAGAGAATCCTCACCGAACCCAAGAACGCAATCACGAAACAGTTCCAGGCCAGTTTCGCCATCGATGACGTGGATCTCACATTCAATGACGAGGCCATCGACGAAATTGCAACAATCGCCATAAAGAACAAAACCGGTGCCCGCGGACTCCGTGCCATCGTTGAGCACATCCTGCTTGACATCATGTTTGAGATTCCGAGCATCAAGGGAAAGAAGCATCTTGAAATTACGAAAGACATCGTAAAACAGGTGCAGGTTCCGAATGTGGAACAGCTTCTTATAGATCAGAAGACAGCCTGAAAAGGCCGCTGAAAGTCCCTGTCCCGCAAAGGCAGGGATTTTTTTTTCACACGGATTCCTGCTCAGCGCTGTATTTCTTTCAGAAGCGCAACGGTGGCATGGGCAGTCTTTTCCCAAGAATAACGTTTCGTCCATTCCAGTCCATCGGCAACAAGAGTTTTTCTAAGCTGTTTGTCCGTAACAATCCTCTCTAGAGCAGAAGCCATTTCCTCAATATTGTCGCTGTCAAAGAAAAGAGCATTTTTTCCGGCAATCTCCCCCAATGCACCCGAAGCAGAGCAAGCAACAGGGATGCCCGAAGCCATGGCCTCAAGCACAGAAAGCCCCGCACCCTCATTCACCGAAGGACACACCGCCGCCTCCGCATTTCTGTAGAGTTCGGGGAAATTCTCGTGTGGAAAATATCCCGTGACGAAAATATCACTCGCAGCGGAAGACTCAAAAACAGCCTGATGCACCTGCTCACCGTAGGAATCCTCGCTCCCGGCAAGAACAAGTCTGTGGGGCAGACGGGTCTTTTCCTTGAACAAAGTGAATGCCTTCACAAGCTCCACGTGTTTTTTTCCCGCGTTCTGCATACGGCTTGCATAAATGATGTACGGCCTCTTTATTGCAAACGGCTTTATTTCAATCACATCGTCACCGGTGTCAAGCGTCTGGCGGGGATAAAACAGGCTGTGGTCAATTCCATTGTGCACCACTTCGATGCGGCGGCACTTCAAATCAGCACGCTCCAAATCCTTCTTTATGTACTGACTTGGAACCACAACACAGTCCACTTTGGAAAGTCCCTTCTTCATCTGATGCAGATACCAGCGGTCATCATTCTGCTCGAAAAGCGATGTCACGATGTCATGCACAACCGCAAGACCGGGAACAGAAAAGGACTTTGGAATCAAACGGGGACCTGCGGCATACAAGACAGCATTGTATTTCTGTTTTTTCGCAAATTTGTTTGCCCTGAATCCGTGCCATAATCTTTCGGCAACAAGACTGTCGGGCATAGACGCAGAGGTAAAACTGAATTCCCGATCCCCCATATATGTGAAACGGTCTGCTTCTGTTCCGAAAAGTTCATAGCTTACAGAATCGTCTTCCGGAAGATTTTTAACCAGAGAAATAAGATAAGACCCCAATCCGGACCTTCCGTGATCACATCCGAATGTATCAATTCCAACTTTCATACCTTATAGTATATCACAAAAACACAAAAATATGCTATAGTTTATTTATGAACGATTCATTTTCAGATATAGGACTTTCAAGGGAGATTGTCTCCCGTCTTGAGGAAAACGGCATTACCGAGCCGACGCCTGTGCAGAAAAAGGTGATTCCGCTTGTGGCAGAGGGAAAAAACATCCTTTTTCAGAGCGAAACAGGCACGGGAAAGACATTTGCATACCTGCTTCCGCTTGTTGAGGCCCTCGAAAAGCAGGAAAATCCCCGGCGCGACGTGAGGCTTTTGATTGTCTCCCCCACATACGAACTGGCATCGCAGATTAAACAGCAGGTGCAGAAAATCAGCAGCCTTAAATGCGCTCTCTGCATAGGCGGCTCCCCGCTTTCAAAGCAGGTGGAAAAACTACGCGAGCATCCCGAAATCGTAATCGGAGGCCCCGCACGTCTTTTAGAGCTTATCCACTTAAAAAAAATGAGGGCGGATTCCGTCAAAACCCTTGTCCTTGACGAGGCAGACCGTCTCATGTCCCCTGAACTCCGCGACGACACAAAGGGACTTCTGGACAGACTTCCACGCTCAGTGCAGCTGATTGGAAATTCAGCCACCGTGAGCGACTACACAAGAAAAATCCTCCAGGAAGCACGAGACGGACTTGAAGGAGCAAGGGAAGACACATCGCAGGGAAGTGGAAACGCAATCATACTTGTGACTCTGCCTCCTGAAGACATTCTGAGGAAAAAAATCACCCACTGGGCGCTCTTTGCGGAAAGACGGGACAAAATCGACACTCTCAGGAGCTTCATAAACGCTGTGAAACCGGAAAAACTCATTGTGTTCACCAGCCGCTCGGATCAGGTGGATAATATAGTAGGAAAAATGAGATACAAAAAGCTTGAGTGCGATGGATTCAGCGCAAAATCGGACAAAAGGAGCCGTAAGGAAGCCATAGACAAATTCAGGAGCGGGAAAATTCCCATTCTTGTGACCACAGACCTTGCATCCAGAGGACTCGACATTGCAGGAATCTCACATGTGGTGCAGATGGACCTTCCTGAAAAGGCCGATTTCTTCGTGCACAGGGCAGGACGCACAGCCAGAGCCGGTCAGACGGGAATAAACTGCGTGATCGGAGACGAAAGGGAAATGGAAGCATACGCGAGACTTGAAAAAAAACTCAAAATCACCGTTTACCCCAAAGTCCTTTACGGTGGAAAGCTGCTTGCACCGGAAGACGCATACGGCGAAGAGACTGAAAAATGACGGAATTGCTCACCACGCCCGACATTGCCTCGTCAATAATCTTCTGGGCTTTTTCTCTTGCAATAGCAGTGCACGACTTAAAGTCCATGAAGATTCCCGATTTGCTGGTTTATTCAGGCACAGCGGTTCTTTTCATCTATAAAGCCGCATTTTCCCGGAGCGGACTGACTTTGTGCATAATCTCGTCCCTTCTTTCGGTCGCTCTTTTTGCCGCCGTAAGATCCGTCTCAAGAGGAGGTCTTGGCTGGGGAGACGTGAAATATTCAGCTTTGTGCGGTCTTTACGCAGGACTCATAGGGGTTTTCGTGGGATACATCGTCTCGGCGCTTTTCTGTGCACTTTATTTTTTGATTCTAAAAGCACTGAAAAAATACGATAAAGAAAAAGCGGTTCCTTTCGCACCTTTCATGGCGGCAGGCACCATAGCAGTTACGCTGGCCCCTATTGTTAAAACAATCGGTTCTTGATATAATGGAGGCCACTTTCAGCATCTTCATGGGTAAATCCGTGGAAAAAGAGGGGATTTCAGGCCCTTCACGCTTAAAAAAAACATTTTCAGGGGAACTTCCGTGTTTTTAAAAAGTCTAGAAATATTCGGCTTCAAATCTTTTGCAGACCGCACGCACATTCATTTCACAGACGGCATCACAGCCCTTCTGGGACCCAACGGTTGTGGAAAAAGCAATGTCGTTGACGCAATAAAATGGGTACTGGCTGAAAACCGCTCAAAAAATCTGCGTGCCGCAAGCATGGAAGACGTAATCTTCAACGGAACAGAATCCCGCCCCGCCCTTTCAATGGCAGAAGTGACTCTCACCATCGCAAACGAAAACCGACTTCTTCCGCTGGAGGATAGCGAGATTGCAATAAAACGCCGCCTTTACCGCTCGGGTGAAAACGAATATTTCATCAACGGCAGACAGGTAACCGCAACAGAAATCAGAAAACTCTTTATGGACACCGGAATCGGCAAGTCAGCCTATTCGGTCATGGAGCAGGGAAAAATCACCCAGATTCTTTCTTCAAAGCCGGAGGACAGGCGCTATCTTTTCGAGGAAGCCGCAGGAATCAGCAGAAGCAAGGCGGAAGTAGCAGAGGCGGAAAGAGAGCTTGAAAAAACAAGGGCCAATCTCGCGCAGATAGACATAGCACTTGCAGAAACAAAGAGAAGCTACGAAACTCTCAAAGTGCAGGCCGACAAGACTGCAAAATACAGAAAACTGCAGGACGAGAAATTCAATTATGAGTTGGACATCCAGCTTTTGAAACTGAAGGATTTCACGCAGAACAAGGCGCGCCACGAGCAGACGATGACAGAGGCAAAGGAAAAAAGAGATGCGGCTGTCAAAGAGATAGAGGAGATTTACGCAACCCTCAACGAAAACACCGACAAAATCAAGTCTCTTCAGGAACAGCTCAATGTAAAGCAGCAGGAAGTCATCAAACTCCAGGCGGAACAGAGCGGAAAGAAGGCCATGGCGAACCAGCTCAGGCAGCAGCAGAACTCAATCCGGGAAAAAATCGGACAGCTTGAAAACCGCATAAAGAACATCACGGAGCGGATTGACGAATACAACGAAGACATCGACTCCCTGAACGCCGACCTCCACGACAAAAACAAAAGCCTCGAGGACATCAACAGGAATATAGAAGGA
>DGXM01000051.1 GCA_002396325.1 Treponema sp. UBA4232 | reverse complement strand
AAGAAATATAAAAAAATCTGATTGCCCTTGGCATACAGAACGGGCGGCCAATAAGTTCGCTGCACAGCGTCATTCCGAACTCGTTTCGGAATCTATGCACTATATTTAGCGCAGATGCTGAATCAAGTTCAGCATGACAATACTTTTGGGCCGGTCAAAAAGTTCGTTGCACAGCGTCATTCCGAACTCGTTTCGGAATCTCTGTACCATATCTGGTGTAGATGCTGAATCAAGTTCAGCATGACAATACTTTTGGGGCGGCCAATAAGTTCGTTGCACAGCGTCATTCCGAACTTGTTTCGGAATCCATGCACTATATTTAGCGCAGATGCTGAATCAAGTTCAGCATGACAATACTTTTGGGGCGGCCAAAAAGTTCGCTGCACAGCGTCATTCCGAACTCGTTTCGGAATCTCTGTACCATATCTGGTGTAGATGCTGAATCAAGTTCAGCATGACAATACTTTTGGGCCGGTCAAAAAGTTCGTTGCACAGCGTCATTCCGAACTTGTTTCGGAATCTATGCACTATATTTAGCGCAGATGCTGAATCAAGTTCAGCATGACAATACTTTTGGGGCGACCCCGACGATTCTTTTGAGTTGGCCCCGACAATTCTTTTGGGGCGGCATGACAATTTTTTTCAGACAGTCTCCCCCATTCCGCGTGATTCCTTTTTTGTGCAATGGTCTTGACGGAAAGGACCCAGCTCATTAAAATAGGTGCACTGTGCTTATACGATATGCCACTGACAGCAGGGGTCGCCCCGTACAGAAAGCTGTCATTTACACAAAAAACGAACATTCCATCTCTCTTGACACCATTGACGATGATGCGATTTATGTTATCAGACGTCTGCGTGAGACTGGTTTCGATGCATATCTTGTCGGCGGTGCGGTGCGTGACCTGATTATAGGAAAGAAGCCCAAGGATTTTGACATAGTAACCGACGCAACCCCAAGCCGCATAAAGAAGATTTTCCGCAATTCACGCATCATAGGTAAAAGATTCCGTCTTGTGCACGTCATTTTCGGACAGAAGATTTTTGAAGTGAGCACCTTCCGTTCCATAGTCGATGGTTCCGTGGGAAATGCATTCGGCACCATGGACGAAGATGTTCAGCGCAGGGATTTTTCCCTCAACGCCCTTTATTACGACCCCATACGCGAACAGGTGATTGATTACGTGAACGGCGTGAAGGACATACGCAAGGGAATTGTACGTCCCGTGATACCGCTTGACCGCATTTTCGTGGAGGATCCTGTCCGTATGCTTCGTGCAGTGAAATACGGTGCAACCACAGGATGCCGTCTTCCGTGGAGCCTTAAACGCAAAATCAGGAAGTCCTCGAACCTGCTTTCACCGGTCTCTCCCTCGCGTTTGACCGAAGAGCTTATGAAAATCATAAATTCCGGGCACTCTTACGAGATTGTCTCGGGAGCGATGGACACAGACCTCTACGTGTACCTGCAGCCCGCCGCAACAAACATGATGTTGGAGGACAGGAAATTTGCCCGTGCATATCTTTCGAGCCTCAAGGAGCTTGACACATTCGACAAGACTCATCCCGATGCGCGCCTTGGCGAGAAACTCTATTTCGTGCTGAAGGATTTTGTGCCCCACCTGACTGACTGGAAAAAGGAAATCGAGGAAGGAACCGCAGCCGCAGACTTGTACAAGCGTACATGGGCCAGATGCCGCAATTTCATCCTGCCGATGAACCCCCAGCGCACGGAGCTTGAATTCGCAGTACGGAAGATTCTGAGCGAATACGGTGTCCACGTGAAGCAGAGCCGCAAAAAAGTGAGAATGCGTCTGCCCCCGGAAGAGTGATTTCAAACAGAATCTCCTCAGGGGGAAGTTCTCAAATTCAGAGAGACTTTATCCAGTTCAGCATGTCCTGTTCGATTTCCGCACGGTTGATTTCGTTGAGCAGCTCGTGTCTTGCTTCGGGATACAGTTTCAGCGTCACGTTCTTCATTCCGTTCTTATTGTAGATTTCCGCAAGGTTCTTCACCGTCTCGCCGTAGTCCCCCACGGGATCCCCTGTGCCTGCAATGAAGAGCACCGGAAGATTTTGAGGAATCGCTTTCATGTGGGAAGACTTGTGTATGTATGAGAAGCCGCTGAACATATCGAGGAAGAACCCCACAGTGCACTCGAATCCGCAGAGATCGTCGGCCATGTATTTGTCAACCTGCGCATTGTCGCGGGAAAGCCAGTCGAACAAAGTCCTGGGATTCCGTATGCGCTTGTTGTATGCACCGAATGCCATTCTGTCAACGAAAACCGAGACATTCTTCCGTCCCTTGAAAGGAGCAATCACCGAGGCCAAAATCTTTCCGCCGGCAATCACCGCAGGTCTTGGCCCCGCAGTCCCGCAGAGCACGCAGCCGTCAATGGAGTCGGCATACTTTTCGATGAAGCACTGGGAGACAAAAGAGCCGAAACTGTGACCGAAAAGAACAATCTTTTTTCCGGGGTACATTTCCCTGACCTTCAGAACCTCTTCGTGTATGTCGTCAACCACTCTGAAAAATCCGTCCTTGTCCGCAAGGTATCCGAGTCTTCCGCTGCCGTTCTTCTGGGCATTGAGAGCTGTTTCGCCGTGCCCCCTGTGGTCTTCTCCGTAAAGGGCATAACCTTCGCGTGCGAGAGCCTCTCCAAATCCCCCGTATCTTGAGGCATGCTCGGACATTCCATGGCTCAGGACAACAACGCCCTTCACAGCCCCGTCGGGAATCCACGAATGTACAGTGTTTTCGTTTCCGTCCGACATCTTCATTACAATCTTCTCGTATTTCATCTTATTCCCCGCCCGGCCGGATTTCCGGTCATTTGCTAAAATGTTTTTTTTCTGATATACTGGATTCAATGTCCAGAGCTACTATTATAACAGAAAAAATGGTTTTTGGGGGAGACTGTATTGCAAAAATCGACGGAAAAACGGTTTTCGTCCCCTATGCCGTGCCAGGAGAGACTCTCGATGTGGAGATTGAGAAGGATTTCAGGGATTATTCCGTGGCTAAAATCCTCTCTGTGGAAAAACCGTCTCCCCACCGTACAGTCCCCGTGTGTCCGCTGTATGGAATATGCGGCGGTTGCTCCATGCAGCACATCGACAGCGCGTACCAGGAAAAGCTGAGGGCAGACATTCTACGCGACGCCTTTCTGCGGGAGGGGGTCGATGTTCCGGAAATAAAAGTCATAAGCGCATCCCCTTTCGGCTACAGATGCCGCTTCCAGTTCCACGACGGCGGACTCATGAAAAGGGGCTCCAACGAAGTGATTGATGTCGACCACTGCCCTATCGCCACCGATGAAATCAACAGATGGCTTTCATCCACTCCCAGAGAGAAAAGACCTTCCGGCAGAGTCCATGTGTTCGGCTCAGACAGAATCGTCTCACCTTCGAATGACGGTGTCGTGGTGGCCCGCGAGAGGGAAAGAAATTCCGGCATGGAAATGCCTGTCCGGGGCAAAGGAAAGAAACAGAAGAAGATAAAACCCCGGTTTGAGGGCACTTCCGCAAGCGAGGAAAACAAATGCACCGTAAATCTTCTGGGGCATGAAATAACCTTCGACGTGCAGGGGTTCTTTCAATCAAATCTGGATGTGCTTGAAAAAGCGATTCCTGTGGCGACGGGCGGACTTTCAGGCGGCAATGCCCTTGACCTCTACTCGGGATGCGGCACATTCGCGGTTTTCCTCTCAGACAGATTCAGCAATGTGACCCTCGTGGAGCACAACAGGGATGCCCTGGTATACGCCGAGACGAATCTTCAGGGAAAAAAGCACGAAAGCTACGGACTGAGCGGAGAAACATGGGCCTCCTACCATGCGGAAGGAATATTGAAAAGAAACGGACCGTTCGATGCGGCTGTTGTTGACCCTCCCAGAAGCGGAATCGAAAAGGCGGCGTGCAAATGGCTCTCGTCCTCAGGAATTCCCCATATAAGAAGTGTGTCCTGCGACACGGCCACCCATGCGAGGGACGCAAAATTCCTTACAAGGGCCGGTTACAGGCTTTCCGAGCTTTATCTTCTTGATTTTTACCCGCAGACTTGTCACATTGAAAGCCTTGCGTTGTTTGACAGACAGGAGCCTTTATGAAAGAGAACGGATTCACCTGCAGACTTTACAATCGGAAGCTCAATGCATTGCTTGCGGCGCTTTTAACGGCACTATCCCCGGTGTACGCCGGAGGTGAGGATTTTTCCGCAAGCGAGGTGAATCTTTCAAAAACGAGGCTCGGATGGGGCACGGTTCTGACCGGAAAAGTGATTTCACAGCCTGTAAGGACAAGCAGAGGATTTGTGGCTCCTCACGAAGGAAACGGACTTACGGCATTTTCTGAAAACGGAAAGATTTTGTGGCAGACGGCTTTTCCAGAAGGCATAAGTCCGTATTTGACCGCAACCCACGGGGACATGCTCTATCTTGTGACGGGGGGAACCAAACTTTCCCTGCTCCAGAACGACGGAAAAAAGGCATGGACAAAAGACTCCGGATTTGTGATAACAGAATCCCCGATGCCCGGAAGAGACGGAAGGGTTTTCGCAAGGGGCAAAGACGAAATAGCCTGCTTCGGCACAAAAGGCACAATCAGATGGAAGAAAATCATAAAGGAGCAGAACGAAGACATTCCGCTTTCCCAGCTGGACAAAGGCTCGGTTTTTCTATTTGCATCGGACGGGGCATACACGGTAAGTCCTTTCGGTGAGATCAGAGGCCCTTTCAAAACCGATTTCCAGGTGGAACATGCAGACACCACGGATTTCGGTGCTCTGGTCACATTCAGCGACGGAAGCATCTCCCTTTTTACGGAAAACGACGGTGTCCCGCAGCAGAAATGGATGCTCCCCGGAGACGGAAAAAAAACACACTTAATCACCCGGGGATTCGACAGGGGCAAAGCCGCAATACTCTCAGACGGAAAAATAACGCTCATACGCACGGACACAGGAAAAACCATCACTTCGTTCCCGGTGCACGGCTCTCCAGCAACCCTGAAACACGCGGAACGGACAACCCAGGGCATAATCCTCATCAGCGGAAAAAACGCCTCCTGCTACACCGACACAGGCCTCATCGAATGGAGTGCAGATTTCCCGGACAAGAAAAAATGGACCCACATCATCCCCAGCGACCAGGGCTTCCTGATTTTCTGCACAACAGGATGGACTCTCGAAGCTTACAGAGTCAAGCAGCTCCCCGCCACACAGGGACTCACATCCTTTTCCACACCCGAACCGGGCCTTTACAGCGAACTCTACGGAAAGACCGACAAAGTTTCTTCCATATCGCAGGGACGTGCCGTAAACGAATCTCTTTCGGCAGAAATGAAAAAAGCATTTTCGGAAGGTGGATTCGGACAAAAGGAAAAAGACTGGCTTCCCCTTCTCACAAACGAAATGAATGCCATTGGCACAGCGTGGAACCAATCCATCGCGCAGACGCAGACCGAGCTTCCCTATTTTGCAACCCACACCGACTACGCAAAGGAAGTCGTGGAACTTGCAGCCTCAACAGAGACCCTTGCATTCCAGAAACCGCTCTCCCTTCTGATCAGGAGGAACAAAAATCCCAGGAGACTCGAGAGCCTTGTAAAAGCCGCGGGAATCATCGCATGGGATCCCGGCTATCTTATGATGACGGAACTTGGCAAGGTGGCGGAAAAATTCAACGAAAACGACGAGCTTCTTGAACTGGTATGTGATGCAACGCTTGAAATCTGCCGATTCATGGGTAAGGAAGCCTTCGTGGAAAAAGGACGCGGAATACTGACTGCAATGATCAGCCTCAAATATTCAAGAGCAATCAGGGAATACGCGCGGGTCACGATGGAAAAAATACTGAACTTTCAATAAATTCAGCATAAAAACACTTCTTTTTTCAGAAAAAGGGTGATATAATATAGAATCAGGATAAGGTTGATCCCGATGATTTTCAAAAAAGTTAGAGACAACCAAAATTGGAGGATTTATGAAAAGCAGTAAGCGGGTGGTAATAGGGATACTTTCACTGGCTGTCATAGCATCGGTTTCCGCACTCAGTGTCAACATCGATGAGATTAGAAGCACAAGCAGCGAAGTCATACAGTTCGAGAGCTATTCAGGACCCCATGCGCTGGTCGAAAGCGCAGACGCAATCACTCAGATAGGAAGAAACCTGGGAAGGCAGGTGGCATCAAATGTGAACAATGGTGCGACTTACGGTGCGAATGCAAAATACACGGTCATCCACGCTGTCGATTCAACAGAAAAAAACAAGCTTGACGCTGACATTCTCGTCATAAACGAAAACGCAACGGTTGACCACATCACCAATCTGCGCAGAATCATCACAGGATACCTTGTTTCCGCCTACGGATACGAAGAGTCCGACGCATCCACCATAGCGACATTCATCACGGTTTACAATGCGGTCTACCGCCAGAATCTCGATGTGTACAAGGCAAAATACAAGACCACGGTGACCAAAAACCTCACTTCAGACAAATGCGGTCTCAGCACGAAATGGAGCGACTGGCCGGGTTCCTCACAGATTGTGATTCCCCTCTTCGATGTGAACGGAGGACTTTCAACCGTAGACACATCGGTAATCAGCGACAGCAACGTCATCAAGTCAATGCGCGAGGAAGACAATCTCGGTGTTGACGAAAGACAGAATATGGTGGACATAAAGGAACGCGAAGCCGGAAATTTCGCAGAAAAGGCCCAGGCGGCGGCGGAAAATGCGGCCGAGCAGAACAAGCGTCTTGAGGAACAGCAGAAGGTTTCCGCACAGGCCCAGCAGGATGCAAATAAGGCCCAGCAGGCAGCCCAGCAGGCAGCGGCACAGGCAAAGAGCAACCCCGACGACAAGGCTCTCCAGCAGCGTGCAGAAGTGACACAGCAGGCAGCGGCACAGGCAAAACAGACCGCCGAAGAGGAAAAGAAAAAGACGGAGCAGCAGAGGCAGAAGACACAGCAGGCCGAGCAGGCAGCAAACCAGGCCCAGAGCAACGCCGACAAAAAACTTTCAGAGGCGGCACGTGAGCGCACGGAGATTGCAAAGGATCAGCAGAAGATTCTTATGCAGGCCCTTGCAGACGCTTCAGACAGAAATGCAGTCGTTGGTCTCAAACTCATAGATGCGGACAACGACCTCACGGGACTTGTCAGAATCGACTCCACAAGCGGAGAAATTATAAGCGAATCTCCGGTGAGAGTAATCCGAGGCCGCACCATAATCCCTGTGACAGTCGAAGAGGAAGGAAACTCGACATCGGAAATCACAGTGGCATTCATGGCAATCTGCGGAGAGACCACAGGCAACAACAGTGCTGTGAAACTCTGCCTGCTCGATGCACAGACACTTGAGCTCACGGCAGAAAGCAAGGAGTCGGTTTCAGAAAAATCGGTTCTCGTCCGCGACGGTCAGGATTACTACTGCGTCATTCAGAACGGCTCCGGATGGGTCGTTGGTAAATACGATAAAAACCTGAAGCTGCTTTTGAAGAGCCCCGTTCAGGTGAGAAAAGACACTCCGATCACCGTCACAAGCAAAGGTGTGGTTGTGACCACAAGTGCAGACAAAGTGGTTCTGCTTGACTTGAAGGATCTTTCTTCCATCACCACAATAAAATAAATGCAATGTCGAAAAACCCGGTGAATTGAGTTTTTCAACCAAGGCTTGCGGATTTGAATTTATTGAGATACAATCACCAACACTCGGCGCGAAGCGTCGGGTCAAGGTGCCGGAGTCAGATTGAAAAGCTGGAGTTTTCCGGGATTTCCTGAAAACAATGAACCTGCTTCCTGACGAACACAAGCAATTTTAATAACGAGGGGGCATTTTTGCATACGCAAAAACCGGGCTGCTCCAGGTTCCGGCATCCGCCTCCATTCCGCCTTGAAGCTGCGCTTTCAATTCGGAACGCCTCCGGCGCCTTCCGTATCCCTTTCCCGAAGCACCGAACATTTGCAACCACCGTCATTCCGGGCTCGCCCCGGAATCTCCCCTGTACAAGGGATGCTGAATTCGGTTGCACGCAACCACGTTCAGCATGACACAACTTCGTTTGGCATGACTCCCCATGTCATTCCAAGCTTGCGACCACCGTCATCCCGAACTTGATTCGGGATCTCCCTTTCACAAGAGATGCTGAATTCGGTTGCACGCAACCACGTTCAGCATGACATTCAGCATGACAT
>DGXM01000157.1:2622-4341 GCA_002396325.1 Treponema sp. UBA4232 | reverse complement strand
AAAGGTGGCAAGAAAAAAGCCTGCAAAGTGGTCAAGACACTTCGGCAGGCTCTTGCTGAAATCCTTGCAGCCGTTGTCGGTGCGGTAATCGCGGAAGCGGTGTGCCGCCTGATCTTCGGCTAGCGGGGTGGTGCGGTGGGGTTCGATTCCTGCCGCACACTACCTTCGTACTCTACCCCAAAGGGGGGCTTATGTCAAGCAGAATGAGGGAAGTCATTAGAATCATCTTGGAATCCGTAGTGAAGGGATTCATTATCGGAGTCGTTCTTTTCATATGCAGGAAACTGTGGGGGTGAATCATGGAAGAATCTGAAAAGCCGAAGTATTCCGGCTACGGGTACCACGGAGGTGGAAGAAAGAAGACGGGGAGACTCAAAATCTTCGCGACCACTTCCATCAGCGGAACACCTGAAGAGATTGAATGTCTGAAGACCCTTGCGAGGGAAGCCGGGAAGACTGTGAGCCGCTACGTTCTGGATGAACTCTGCACATTGAAAAAATGAATCCTGCAGGTGCGGCGGTCTCTTCCGGGGCCGCCTTTTCTTTTCATTCTATCCGGCATGTGAGGATTTTTCCGTCATTTCTCCTTCGTGTGACGTAGAACGCTCCAGCTTCATCCTTGCGATTGCAAGAAGGTCATCCCTGTCCCTCGCATCCAGCAGATGAGCCTTGACTTTTCGAGGAAGATACTGCCCAGATATGCGTCCCCTTCCACTGACAACGAACGCCTTCTGACGCTTCAGGCCAGATGGCTGGAGGACGGCGACCCCGGGGCAGAAGGCATATTGTGAAGCTACAGGAGAAAGGTATTATGACAGCCAGCCAGCACTATTAAAAAAAGGCGGGGGCGGATGCCCTGCCGTGCGTCTTTGCGAAAAATCAAAAGAATATTTACAAAATCTATTGACAATGTGTATAAAGTGTGTATAATAGAATTATGAAACGAAAAGATTTGATTAAGCGGCTTAAAAAAGCAGGATTTGCTTTTGCAAGGCACGGCGGAAAGCACGATGTTTATAAGCGTGGCGAGGACGAAGAGCAAGTCCCACGGCATACGGAAATAAACGAAATGCTTGCCAAAGCAATCATCAAACGATGGGGCTTGTGAGCCGTCCGCCCGGAAGGGCGGTACAAATCTTTTCAAAGGAGTAGTTTTATGAACGCAATTTATCCGGTTATTTTTACAGAAACAAACGACAAAGAAAATCCGATTCTTGTCTATATTCCCGATATAAAAGGAATGACAGAGGGAAAGGATATTGCAGATGCCATTGCAATGGCAAAGGATTATATCTGCAATGCCCTTTTTGACAAGACAGATTCTGAAATCCCGGCTGCAAAAAGGATTGACGAAATCGAGCTGAAAGAGAGCCCCTTCTTTGACGAGGGAAAATCTTTTGCTTCCCTTGTGGATGTTGATCTGGACGCTTTCAGACTTAGGGAAAAATCAAAAAGCGTCCGCCGCAACATTACGCTTCCCGAATGGCTTGACGACATGGCAGCAAAAGCAAAGCTGAATGTCTCTGCCATTGCACAAAGCGCACTGAAAAAAGAGCTTGGGATTGCATAAAAAAAACATGGTATAGCGAGCGTTCAAAAACGGTCTTAACTGAAATCAAAAATAGGTATGTCTATTGAATGTGATAAAGCACAGAAAAAGGAATTGCAAATTACGCTTTTGAAAAAGGACAAAAAAAAATTGCAATTATCAATATAAAA
>DGXM01000157.1:0-2569 GCA_002396325.1 Treponema sp. UBA4232 | reverse complement strand
GCAATTATCAATATAAAATTGCAAATAGAGAAAATGTAAAAACAATAATTAGTGTGATTTCCGCAAAGTGACTGTAAGGGCATGAGAATATTCGGATTTGAAATCCGCAGGACTGCGGATGCCATGCCTATAAGCCGGCTGACTACTCAATGGTCGGCGGAGTCGCTGAACTACTGGCCGTCGATGACTGTTTCCCAGCTGATGGCGAATGCCACCGTCAATGCCTGTGTCGGAACAATCTCGGATGCCGTGGCGGTTCTTCCCGCCCGTGTTTACAGACGCCTTCCGGACGGAGGAAGGATGCTTGAGGACAAATCGCCCCTGTCTGACCTTCTGAAGCTCCGCCCGAACCCGAACCAACTTCCGATTACGTTCAAGACACAGCTGATGATGCACCTTCTCCTCCGGGGGAACGCCTTCATTTTCATTGACAGGGACAAAGACGGCCGCCCGCAGGGACTTTATCCGCTTCCACCCGACCGTGTGGAGATTCACGGATACTCCGACAGGAATTCCTACTGGTACCGCTACAATGCAGACGGCTCATCATACGACCTCACGGCCGACAGGCTGCTGCACATTCCGGCGATGGTGTGGGAGGGGCCCAGAGGACTTTCCCCGATTGAATACTCCTACCAGTCGGCAAGCCTCGGAAACACGATGGACCGCTATGCTGCCCGGAGCTTCGACGGCGGTATCCATTCCAAGCTGAAAGTCACGGTTCCGCAGACCGAGAGGAACTTCAGCGATGCCGATGCCAAAAAACTCAAGGAAAGGCTTCTTCAGGCATACGGAGGCCCCGACCATGCGGGAGACCCGTTCATTCTGACGCAGGGCATGACGGCCGACGCGCTCAACATGCCGGACAACACCGGGAGCCAGCTTGTGGAGAACCGCACGTACACCACGAAGGAAGTGGCGAAAATCTTCCGCGTCCCGCTCTCCATGCTCGGCGAGTCCGACGCGAAGTACAACAACAACGAACAGCAGCAGAGAAACTTCCTTCAGCTCACGCTCAACCCGTGGCTCAGGAGGCTTGAGGAGCATCTGGGACTTCTGCTGCCCATCTACGACCGCGCCGACTGTTACATTGAGTTCGACCGAAACGCGATGCTTCAGGCAGACAGCAACATCCGCATAGAAAACTACGTCAAGCAGTTCACGAACGGCCAGCTCTCCCTTAACGACATCAACCGCATGGAGAACCGCCCGCTCATAGACGGGGCAATCGGAGACATCCGCTTCGCGCCTGTGAACCTTGCGCCCCTTACCTCCGAGTATGTCGATGCCTACATGGCACAGCAGAAGATTGCGCTGAAGGAATCCGGTGAAAGCAGCGGTAAAAAAAAAGAGAAATAGGGAACGCCCTTGAACTCCGCTGGGATGAAGGGGAACATCCGAGGGACGAAAAGGGGAGATTTGCTTTTAAAGGTGATGGTAGGACTGCTAAACTTCGTAAAGATGCAAAGAAAAAATTGGGTAGCAAAAAGGGAAAGTATCAAAATTCTTTGGATGGAAAAATAGCAAGAATTAGCTCAAAGACTATTGATAAGCTGACAAGTGGTAAAGCTATGGGGAAGTCAAAAGACAACGGATTTACTGAAAGAGAGCATTTTGAAAGCATAACAAGGATTGGAAAACTCTATGAGCAATCAAAATTTATTTCATCTGCACCTGATAAAAACGGAAGCTCAGACGTGATTAGTGTAAAAAGGTATGATACAAGATTTAAATTAAGGAATGGAAAAAAAGCCATAGCACACATAACTGTTAAAGAATATAAAGGAGGAGATAATTTGATATATTCTTTGGAACTTTGTAAATAAAAATCCCAGTCCTTTCAGACTGGGGCAAACCACACACAGAAAACTGCGAATTATGGGTTTCTCCCTGCTCATTGCTGGGCGAGGGCCATACCATGAACTGTAAAACACCTCATGATCTTCGCCTCGACTGGCCACGTGGGTCAACCGAGAGTAACTATAGTTTAACATAGGAGGAAAAAATGTCAAGAACTTTTCATTAAAGCTTTTAAAATGGCAAGCAGTAAAATAGAAAATCCCATTATGACGATAGGATACGGAGGTCTCCATGAATAATCAAGAAATAATTTTATGGCTGATTCCCTTGTTTCTAGGTACAGTAGTGGTAACTAGAATATGTATAGAACTTTTTAGGGATTTAATTGAAATTCTGATACAAAAGATAGACGATTATCGCTTTGAAAAAATGCTGAATAAAACTCCCGAAAAGGATTTGATTATAACAAAAGATCAGCAGAAAGAGTTGTTTGCAGGTTTAGGACGGAATTCGGTGCAAGGTCTAATCACAACAAAAAAGACTTCGCAGGTATGACCTTCGAGCCTGAAAAAGATTATGATGTTATCGTAATGAATCCGCCTTTCAACAAGGGGCAGGCTGTCGCACATGTGACAAAAGCAATCCTGATTGCAAAGCGGTGCGTCATAGCAATCACAGACGCAGGCATTATGTTCAGGTATGACAAGGCGACAACGGCATTCCGTGAACTTGTGAAAAGCTACGGCGGAACTATTGAGCCGCTCGAGGC
>DGXM01000117.1 GCA_002396325.1 Treponema sp. UBA4232 | reverse complement strand
TGCTGAACTTGATTCAGCATCCCTTGTGCAAAGGAGATCCCGAATCAAGTTCGGGATGACAGTGGTGGCAGGCCTGAATGGCTGGGGCGGGATGACGCTGTGCGGCGGACTTACTGGACAGTCCCATCAACCGTCAATCATGCTAAAGAGCCCAATTCCTCCCATCTGGCGTAAGCGGATTCCAGTTCTTTGGCGATGGAGGTGTACTCGGCTCCTGCCGCACTTGATGTGGCGTAATCTGCGGACGACATTGCCTCTTCCAGCGTCTTCTGTTTTTCTTCGAGTTCCATGATTTTTTCTTCCAGCGCTTCGAATTCCCTCTGTTCCTTATAACTGAGTTTCCGGGTTCTGGTCTGCACGGGGGCGGAAGATTTTGCCTCGCTTTTTTTCTGCTGTTTTTCTTTTCTTGATTTTTCCTCTTCTTCGGCCTGCTTCATTTTTCTGTACTCAATGTACTCGCTGCATTTTCCAACGTAGCCGGAAACCGAACCATCGTCTTCGAGGATGAAAAGTGTGTCTGCAACCTTGTCCATGAAATACCGGTCGTGGCTCACAATCAAAAGACAGCCCTTGAAGCCCATAAGAAACTGCTCGAGAATGTTCATCGTGAAGATGTCGAAGTCGTTGGTGGGTTCGTCAAGAATAAGGAAGTTGGGATTCGAAAGAAGAAGCCGCACAAGGAAAAGACGTTTTCTTTCACCGCCGCTCAAAGTGCTCACAGGTGAGTGCTGGATTTTTCCTTCAAAGCCGAACTGTTCAAGAAACTGAGAGGCACTTAATGTGGTACCGTCGTTCATGTGCATGACTTCCGCCGCTTCTTTCACATATTCCAAAACCGTGAGATCAAGATTTTTGAAAACGGGGTTCTGCTTGTAATATGCAAAGACTGTGTTTTCGCCTTTTACTATTGTGCCGGAGTCGGGCTGTATTTCACCGGTGATGATATTCAGCAGCGTGGATTTTCCGGATCCGTTGTCACCGAACACTCCGATTTTTTCACCTTTGTTGAATGTGTAGCTGAAATTGCTGATGACCGGGGGCGTTGCGGGGGCGGCCCCCGCAGAGAGGGTAGCGGCCGACGCAGTGGACGCGGAGGGGGAGACTTCCCCCTTCATGGCAAATCCTTTCGGGAAATTTTTCGTGATGTTGTGAAGCTCAAGGATTTTTCCACCCAGACGTCGGCCCTGCACTTCGAAAGTGAATCCTTTGTCGGTCTGGAATTTCTCACGGTTGATGAGTGCCATGTCATGCTGGATCCGGGCTTTTGCTTTTGTTCCACGGGCGCAGGGACCACGCATGAGCCAGTCGCGTTCCACACGGAGCACGGATTCGATGCGGCGTTCGGCGTTGGCCTCTATTTCCGCTTCGGTGGTTTTCTTTTCAAGATATGCGGAATAATTTCCAACGTAGAGTTTGATTCTGTTGCGGTCCAATTCATAAATGTGATTGCAGACGGCATCAAGAAAATAGCGGTCGTGGGTGACCATTAAAACCGAACGCTGGGTTTGTGCCAGATAATTCTGCAGCCAGTAGATTGTGGTGATGTCAAGATGGTTGGTGGGTTCGTCAAGCAGAAGGAGTTTTGTGTCTTCAACGAGGACCTGGGCCAGCGCGACTTTTTTCACCATTCCGCCGGAGAGTTCCCCCATTCTGCGTTTCAAGTCGTTGATGCCAAGGACGGAAAGAATCGATTTTACCTGTGACTCGTAATTCCAGAGATTGCCCTGCTCCATTTTGAGAGTGAGCGCGTCGTATTTTTTCTGCAGCGAGTCATTGATGCCGCTTTCCATTTCGGCACAGGTTTCTTCGTAATCGCGGATTGTATGGAGTTTGGGGCTGTCGGAAGAAAAGATGTGGTCGCGGATTGTGTCGGATGCATTGAACGAGGGGTTCTGTCTTAAGTACGAGACTCCGGCGCTTTTGTTGATGACGACTGTTCCTTCGTCCGGCTGGAGGACCTGCGCAATTGTGTTCAGCAGTGTGGATTTTCCGGTGCCGTTGCGACCGATGAGTGCGGCTTTGTGGCCTTCGTCGAGACCGAATGTGACACCGGTGAAAAGAGGTTTTTCCCGTCCGATTTTGGACAGATTGCTTACAGATAAAAGATTCATGCGCCTAGTGTAGCATATTTCAATGCATTAGGCAAACCTCAGGATTCTTACCCGCTTTACAAAAAAGTCCAGATTCGTTGCGACGAAAGCCATGACCCATCCCGTGATGAGAAGCGCAAAAATCATTGACAGGGTGAACGACAGGACTTTCGCAGGATTCAGCAGCACCGCAAAGACGATGAGGGCACCGACAAGAACAACTCCGGCGATTATCCAGTTTACCATCGGATAAGTTTTCTTTTTGGCGGCGTAAGTGGTGTCGATTGAATCTATGACACGGCGGATTGAGTCTGCCTCAAGATTTACGGGGACTTTCACCGGCGCCGATGCTATTTTTTCCGCACGAACCAGCCCCCGGATTTCCTCACGGCATTTTCTGCAGGAAAGCAGATGCACTGAAAGTGAAAGAGGCACCCTCTGACCTTTGTCCAAGGCAAGATACTGCTCCATGTACTGCTCGCAATTCATTTTGTCTTTCTTCATACATTGCCTCCTGTTCGATTGAACTATTGAACTATTAAACTATTGAACCGAATAGTCTTTCAACTTCTGGCGAAGAATTTTCTTTGCACGGAAGATATGGGATTTTATTGTGTTTACGGGAAAGCCCGTGATTATTGCAATCTCTTCGTAGCTGAAGTCGTGAAAAAAATAAAAAATAAGGCAGACGGCATACTGGTCAGGCAGTTCTTTTACCGCTTCCTGCACCGCTTCCCTTGTGAAACGTCTCAACTGGGTTTCTTCAGGGGTGTCAATTGAAGACGGCAGTTCGATTTCTCCTTCAAGAGGCAGCACGTCTTTGGCACGGGTTCTGGTGTTGATGGCGGTGTTGTATGCAATTCTTGTGAGCCATGTGGCGAAGGAACTTTCACCACGGAAGGATTCAAGATGCCGGTAGACTTTCAGAAAAACATCTTGGACGAAATCTTCAGTATCGGTGGGATTGCGGAAGAAGCTGAATCCAAGTGCCTGGACGCGTTTTACATAAAGCGACATAAGGGTGGCAAAAGACTCCGTTTTTCCGTGGAGCACATCTTTTACCAGAGCCTTGTCCCGTCTGAGGATATGAGCTGCATCGTCACTGCGCTTTCCATCAGTCTTCATGTCCGTCTTTGTCTTTGAAATCTGGATTTATCTTATAGAAGAGAAGAAATGCGAATCCCACGAAAAGCGGAATGGCACCTCCGAGCAATGTCCAATCGACACCGTTCAGCAGGAAAAATAGAGTTGAAAGAACAATGCCCACTCCTGTGAGACAAAGCCCCGTAAGCAGAGTGAACGCACGAAGATTGAATTTCATGGGTTCATACGTGCCTTTCAGGATTCTCTGCTTGTTTTCATGATGACGCCACAGAAGCACAAAAAAAAGAAGAACCGAAGCAAGCACGATGCTGACAATCGGAACCAAAGAGACTATTATTTCCGCTGCGGGAGAAATCGGATTCTGCATATTCAACCTCTCTCTTTTTGACACGGAATTTTGCCAAAGGTTTCAAAAAATGTCTTTAAAGACACGCATTGAGACATTTTCATGTGTTACTGCAGGAAGATGTACTGGTCGAAGTAGATTGCAGAAATCTTTCCGAGAACAAGCTGATCATTCACCAGATTCAGAAGTTCGGCCTTTACGTTTTTTTCACCCATTGCAAGAAGCTCTGATTTTGTACGGCCCGCAAAATATTCGGTAATCACGTTTTTTATAAGCCGGTCCTTCTGCGAGATTTCCTCAAACAGCGGAGTGTCGCCTTCGGGATATGTGAACCACGGAGAAACCACAAGCACGGCACCGTCTTTTCCGGCTCCTTCCGCCTTTGTGAGAGGTCTCAACTGCCCCAGCGAATTGTATGTGGAGAGTTTGCCGCCTTTTCTTGCCGACATATTCACAACCTGCTGCGGAGTGGGATCCACCTGCCTGTATTCGCTTCCGACTTTCTTTTTTCCGACGGTCAGGGCAAACACGGTTCCCAGCACCAAAATCAAAACCAAAAGCGCAAGGATTGCACCGAGCACTTTCGGCACGACGGATTCTCTTTCGTCATAAGGGAGATCGTCTTCAAATCTTCTGTATCTGTATGCCATATCAGTCTCCTGCTTTACCATAGGGAAGTCTTTAACGACTTCAGTTTTTAAGGATGCCCATATAAGGCATTAAAAGCGAAAGGGTTCTTGTGCTGGCGTTTCCTTCTTCATCAATAGTTCCCGGAATGCGGGCGTTAAGGTGCACACCGTCATCAAGCCATTCCTCGCTTTCTATAGTGCCGTTTTTTCTCACAAGCTCAACCAGATCCGCACGGGTGGACGGAACGATGTAGTTTTCCAAAGAGCCCAGAAGAATCTCCTTCATGCGCGAAAGAAGTTCCTCGAATCCCTCGCCGGTATGCGCACTCACTTTCAATGCGCCCGGGAAAGCGGTCTCCAAATGCGAAAGACGCACGTCGTCATCTTTTATGCGGTCGATTTTATTCAACACGACAATACGCGGGATGTCATGGGCCTTTATTTCCTCAAGGACTTTCAACACCTGCGTGTACTGAGCTTCACAAGAGTCGTCACTTGAATCAACAACCAAAATAAGGGCATCGGCAAGCGCGGACTCTTCCAAAGTGGAGCGGAAGGCATCAATCAGCGTGTGAGGAAGGTTCGATATAAAACCAACCGTGTCTGTAATCAAAACCGAGGCGGCATCCGAAATGGCGAATTTCCTTGTGGTCGGATCGAGCGTGGCGAAAAGTTTGTCTTCCACAAGAACGTCGGCACCGGTCAGGGCATTCAGCAGACTTGATTTTCCCGCATTTGTGTAGCCGACCAATGCACAGGATGCAATGCCTCCCTTTTCCCTCATTTTGCGCTGGGTCTTACGGTTCACGGCAACCTGCTCCAAATCCTTCTTTATCTGGAGGATTTTGTCCTCTATCTGGCGGCGGTCCAACTCAAGCTGTGTTTCTCCGCTTCCTTTTGATCCGTAATTTCCACCCCTCTGGCGCGAAAGGTCTCCGTACATATGGGAAAGACGGGGAAGAGAATACGTGAGCCGTGCAAGCTGAACCTGGAGCATCGCCTCTTTTGTCTGCGCCCTCTGAGCAAATATGCGGATTATGACTTCGTTTCTGTCAAAAACATTGATTCCGGAAAGTTTTTCCCAGTTACGCTGTTTGGAAGGATCTATTTCCCAGTCGAAAATGATGCAGTCGGCAAAAATCTCCTTGGCGCGGTTTGCGATTTCCTGAGCTTTTCCTGTTCCGATTCCGTAAGCAGGAGTTGGTTCAATGCGTGAAAGAACCATTGTGCCGGCGGTTTCCATGCCCAGCGTTTCCACAAGAGCCATAAGTTCCAACGGCGGTTCCTGCAGACGGTTGGGAGCACCGATTAAAAGACACCTTGCTTTTTTTTCCTGCTCTTCCTGAAGATTTATCATACGCCCATTCTACAGAATTCAAGGTTTACGGTCAATCGGAAAGGCTTTTATACGCGGTCACCGTGGGAGATTTGTAGAATACGAGGTTTTGACTTTTCCATCCGTCGCTGCCGAGGCCAGCCTTTGAACTCAGATGGCTCAAAAAAGTCTCCCTGTCGTAATTACGCTCAAGTGCTATGGCAGACTGAAGCAATGTGCGGTTTCCCGATAAAGTTTCTTCTATTAATATGCTGTGGTAACCGGGAAGAAAGTCGGTGGGATTGTCCATTTTTTTCCAGGCGCCAAAAAGACACACATTCGCAAAAAGTCCTTCCACAACACCGGATTGCATCTCTCCGTAGCGGGGGTCTTTGGAAGCCTGCTCTGCACAATAGGAGATGGCAGCCGGAATATCCTCCTCGCGCAGTCCCCCGTAAAAAGCAAGACAGCCTTTGTCGCTCCAAGGAGAATGAAAACGCACCGCCACCCCCAGGGATTTTTCATTTTGAAAATCAACGGAGATTTCAGGAGACGGAAATTTCTCACCACGCCACGATGCGGACAAAGATTCCGAAGCCATTTTCACATAAAGAGGCATTTTTCCATTTGCAGCCCTCTCTGTTTCCGCACGCCCCTCTTCCGCCCAGCTTTCAATCACAAGACCTGCCTCGCCGTTTCCAGCCCGGATTTTTTTCTTGAACAATGCATTTCGCGCTTCGAGGGGAGCATTCGCCCACAATGCACCTCCCGGGTAAAAGGCACAGGCACTGCAGCTGAAGATGTCAGGATTTTCCCGCCACAGATTCCAGGCCGCTGTTTCCTCAAGACTTTCAGGAGCCTCTCCGAAATCGCCGCACTCCAAGAACCACGTCGATTCTGCAGTGAATCCGTCTGCGAAAGACGAAAGCCATCTCCACGCATCTTCAGAATCATTTTGATAGGCCGCAGAAAGACAGATTGTAAGAAGCTCCGGTTTGAAAGACGAAATCCATTCCGCAATTTCCTCAACAAAGACATCGGGATCAGGGCCGGGGTTTTTCGTGCAGACATCCAAATCCACTGTAACCACGGAATTTTCAGGAATTTCCATCCGGCAGAATTCCGGCCAGTCGCAAAGCACCACTTTCGACTTAAAAAAGGCCTCCGTTTCGGGGTCAGTGTGAGACAGACTCCTGCAGAGCCATGCCATCCGGGCATCCCTGTTCGGAAGTTCCAAATTGCGCCCCGAAATCCACAGAACCGAAGACACCAGTTTTTCCTGCAGAAGACGTCCCACCCAGCTGTAGCTTGCAAGAACATCGTTGCCGGGTGCCAGGGGAAGAATATCGTGATGATAGTCAATTAAAACCAGCGTTACAGGCCCCTGCTTTTCCGCGTAGGATTTCACCAGAGGATATGAAAAAAGATGCCTGTCATGCACATGCACTTCGATTTTCGAACAGGAAGACAAAAGCAACGGAAACATTGCCGCAAAAATCAAAAAAAATCGCCGGACTCTCATACGGACAATATAACACAAGAAGGCCTCACGGGTCTAGGAATCAGATTTTTCCCCGCGGACGAAATCCATTTTCAATGTCATCTCGAAAAAACCTAAGTTTTTGAGACTCCGTGAAGTAATTGACACTTTGTCTATTATAGACTATTCTGCTAGGAAATAAGGAAAATACAAGGACATCTCGAAAACCTGTTCCTGAAAATTTTTCGAGGTTCCCATAACAAAATAGGAGGCCTTTATGAAACAATCATCAAAAAGAATTGCACTGCTGTTGAGCACACTCATTGCAACCCTTTCACTCATCTCCTGCGGCAGCAAACAGGAACTCCACGTCTATTCAATCATCCACGATGAAGAAACAAAAGCCCTTACCGACCTGTTCACAAAAAAGACGGGCATTCCCGTGAGCTACATCAGGGCCACAACCGGAGAACTCGTGAGCAGAGTGATTGCAGAAAAGGACAATCCGCAGGCAGACATTCTTCTCGGCGGTGCAACGGCATACCACATGCAGGCTGATGATGCAGGCGCATTGGAAAAATACACATCCCCGGCAGCGGCAAATGTTCCCTCTTACGCGGTTTCCGAAAACGGAACATGGACAGGCTTCTGCGTTCTCACACTCGGCATAGGAGTCAACAGTACCCGTTTTGCGGAAAAATTCCCCGGAAAGGCTCTTCCCGCCACTTGGGATGATTTGATTGATGCAGATTACAGGGGTGAAATTGTTCTCACAGATCCGGCCGCATCTTCCACGGCGTATCTTTTCGTTCAGGATCAGTTGCAGCGGCTCGGCTGGGACGAAGGCTGGGCATATCTTCTTTCGCTTTCCGAACTTGTGGGACAGTTCCCCGATTCAGGAAGTGCACCGCCAAAACTGATTGGAACAGGCGAATATGCAATAGGAATCGCATATCTTCACGCACTGGCAAAATACAAGGCGGAAGGATTCGACATAAAACTCATCGCACCACCTCAGTCTGTCGGAGACGTGGACTGCATCTCAATCCTCAAGAACACAAAAAATCCTGAAGCCGCACGGAAATTCGTCGACTTCATGCTGAGTGCCGAGGCGCAGGAACTGATGAGCTCGCTCGATTTCACGATTCCCGTAAATCCCGATGCAAAGGCCGCAGAAGGAAGCATCCCGATTGCACAAATCGATTTAATAGATTATGATGCACAGAAGGCTTCCGAACAGAAGGACGAGGTTCTTTCCCGCTGGACAAAGGAAGTCAAATAGGCTTTCCCAAAACGGAAGTCTTTTCCGGAGTATCTTTTGAAAAAAAAATTCGGTGACGGCAGCTTGTCTTTGATTTTTATCTGGTTTGCGGTCGTCATTTTTTTTGCAGTCTGCATAATCTTTCCTCTGTTCTGTGTGGCCATAACTCCCCGTGCCTCTGATTTTGTCCAAGCGGCAACATCTTCCAGATGGCACGATGCCATGCGGAACACCGCACTTGAATGTCTATGCTCCACGCTCCTTTCAGTCATCACCGGCTACATTTACGCCTATGCAGTCGTGAGAGGCGGCATCCCTTTCAAAAAAATCTTTTCCCTCGTTCCAATCATCCATCTTGTGACACCACCTTTCGTGGGCGGACTTGCGTTCATTCTTCTCATCGGCCGTCAGGGATTCATTACGCACACATTACTCGGACTGGACATTTCGCTCTATGGATTTCCCGGACTTCTGATTGCTCAGACTCTCACATTTTTTCCCATGGCATATCTGATCTGCGCGCAAAGTCTCCGGGGCATAAATCCTTCGATGGAGCAGGCCGCAAGAGGTATGGGTGCCGGCAGACTGAACATCTTTTTCAAAATCACACTTCCGCTTTCATCACCGGGCATACTTTCGGCCCTTCTTTTCATCGCCGTTTCCGTTTTGAGCGATTTCGGAAATCCCCTGATTGTGGCAGGAAGATTCCGCGTGCTTGCAGTGGAAATTTACACACAGCTCACAGGATGGCTCAACGCAGGCACATCTGCAATTCTGGGAATGATTCTTTTAATTCCTTCCATTATACTGTTCATCCTGCAGAACAAAACACTCACAAAAGAAAAAGCAAAAGTCGCAACCATAGGCGGAAAAACACAGATGCAGATTCCCGTGCAGCCTTCAAAATGCGCGAAAGTTTTACTCACAATCTTCTGTGCAGTCATATCGCTTGCCGTAATCGCACAATTCGCCGCAATCATCGCAGGCAGCATTCAGAAAGTCTGGGGAGTAAACACAGCCCCGACCTTCGACCACATCAAGAAAATCGGAAGATGGATTCCAGAACTGCGCAACACAATCTTCTACGCGCTTTTGGGAGCCGCTCTTTCCACCACACTCGCAACCGTCACGGCTTACCTTTCGCAGCGCACAACAGTTCCCCTGAAGCCGCTTCTGGATGCCGCCGCACAGATTCCCGCCGCAATTCCAGGCTCGCTTTTCGGTCTGGCTCTTTCCCTTGCCGCAAACAAACTTTCCGTCAGAGTCCCTCCGCTGCTGATTGTCATTTCCATGGGCGTAATGTTCATGCCGTTTTGCTATAGAGTCGTCTCCACGGGATTTTCACACATAAAACCAACCCTGGACGACGGAGCCGCATCTCTCGGAGCAAACCGACGGCAGACCCTCGCCACAATCATTCTGCCGCTTTCCGCCTCAAGCATTTTTTCCGCCTTCATTTATGCGTTTGTCCGCGGAGTAGGCACTGTGAGCGCTGTAATTTTCCTTGTTTCATTCAACACGCATCTTTCCTCAATCACAATTCTGAATCTTGCCGAACAGGGGGACTGGGGACAGGCCGCATCCCTTGCACTCACACTCACAATCCTTACATTCGCAGTGCTTGGAGCAGGATATGCCGCCACACAATCCATTGCAAAAAAACATGGAGGCCAAAATGCCAACTAACACACCGATGCTTTCCATCAGAAATCTTTATTTTTCATTCGACAGCTCGAACACGATTTCAGACTTTTCGCTGGATGTGGAAAAAGGCTCTTTCACCACATTACTCGGTCCTTCAGGCTGCGGAAAAACCACACTGCTCAGACTGATTGCAGGATTCCTCGAACCCAAAAGCGGAGCGATTCTGATTGACGGAAAAAATCAAAGCGGCATCCCCACAAATCTTCGGAAGATAGGCATGGTCTTTCAGGACTACGCACTTTTCCCCCACATGACGGTAAGACAAAATCTCCTCTACGGACTCAACGTAAAAAAACACGGCAGAAACACACCGGCCATTTCCGCAGATGAAAAAAATGAAAAAATCACCGGGACTGCAAAATTCCTTTACATCGATTCTCTTTTAGATAGATTCCCCCACCAGCTTTCAGGAGGACAGCAGCAGCGCGTGGCATTGGGAAGGGCACTCGTACTTGAGCCAAGTCTTCTGCTGATGGACGAGCCTCTTTCTTCTCTCGACGCAAAACTCCGCACTCAGGTAAAGGACGAACTCCGCGACATCCAAAAACGGCTCGGAATCACCACAGTCTACGTGACCCACGATCAGGACGAAGCGCTTTCGGTGTCAGACAAAATCGCTGTAATCAACAAAGGGCGGATTCAGCAGCAGGGCACTCCACGCGAAGTCTATTTTTCACCCGCAAACCGATTCACCGCAGATTTCGTGGGAAGGGCGAATTTCCTTTCCGCAGATGAAAATACAATGGTCCGTCCGGAATGGATTTCAGTGCAAAAAACAGAACCGGGAACATACCCCGAAGATGAATGTGGCAGAGTAAGCTCAGTGTCGTTCCTTGGCGCGGCAACCATGCTCACAATCAGCACCCCGATGGCAAAAGACGGCATTTTAACCGCCCAGGCAGACTCCCTCAGCGCAGACCTTCCCGCCGCCGGAGATTTCGTGCACATCAGCATTACCCGCAGATGGCATCTTTCAGACTAAGACAGCAGCCTCATTTTTGGAAAATTCCCGCTTACCACTATACAGGAAAAAAATAAACTGGTAAAATGATGAAGCAATATTCAAGTTAGGGAAGCAATGAACAGACTCTTTGTATTTTCAGAAAACAGCAATCTTTATCTGGACTCAAACATGCTCCAGAAAGCATTCTCGCAGTCACGCATGGCTGAAAAAATAAAAAACTCCGGATTCCTGGCACAAAAGACGGATGACGGATGGTCGTTTTCACAATGGGAATTCACCGGAACGAAAATCCGCGAATGTACCGACGACAATCTCAACGCCGCTGCCCGTGCCGCAAACGAAACGGTTTTGTATGAAGGTCCGGCATTTGAGGGGCGCACACTAAAAGCCCTGCTCGACCTTGATTTTTCCCGTGAACTCGGTGCCACAGAAAAAGCCTTTGTCACTCACGCCGCCGCAATGACCTTGAGTGCCATGGAAAGTGCGGTAAAGCAGAAAAAAGACATAGCAGGAATCGGTGCAGGAGGGATTTTTCTGTCCTCGGATTTCAGGAAGATAATCTTTCTGCCGCAGGATTTGTTCGAAAATGCAATGTCCTGTGCAGGTGAGGAAGTCTACGCGGAATATCAGGGTGGATTCATAAACCCCATTCTTTCAGGTGCCGCAGCAATAAACTTCACGCAGTCCGCAATCGCATACCGTATGCTCACCGGAAAAGTTCCCTTCCCCGCCGCATCAAAAAAAGACCGAACGATCGACATTTCCGACGCAAACTTTGTCCCTTTGAAAAACTCGGTCTGGGCCTTGGATGAAAAACTGAGTTTCTTTGTTGACAACGCTCTTCGCCGGGGAGTGAAAATCGTAAACCACAGTAAAAGGAAAAATCCCCTGTCCACATCGATTGCCGAAAAAATCAGCGATGCAATTTCAAGTGGCAATGAATCTTCGGAAGGCCGTACAAAAAAAGATTTCACACTTTCGTTCCCGCTCCAGAATCTTTACAGAGAGCTGGGACTCACAGACAGCGGAGATATACCCTCCGGCGGCTCCTTAAATCCGGTCATAAGAAAATCAACAATTTCCCAGGAGCAGTTTGAAAACAATTCAAAAAAAGAACAGGCTCAATTCCAAAAAAGACTCCGAAAAAAAAGATGGCTCCGCAAAAACAGAACCTCACTCGGAATTGCCGCGGCAGCACTCTTGATTGCATCATCCATTGTATTGATAGTCCTGGATGGCAACGCGGACCAGCCCACATCACTAAGCCTTACCTCATTTGAAACCGTGGAAATGTTCTACAGCGCGGTGAACAATCTTGACAGCGTCTCACTTCAGGGCTGCTCTTCAGGCGGAAAAACAAAATCCTTCGACGACATGGTAAGCAATGTTTATGTCGCAGGCCGCACAAGACAAACCTACGAAGCCACGGAAGCCCTGGTCTCCCCCGCCAGCTGGATGAATTTCAATTACGACGGAAAATACAACATCTTCGGAATTACCGGTTTGTCCATAAACACAACAAAAGGCAGTCTGTTCCGCAAGGGTCCGGCAAAAGGCTCCCGCCCGAAGATTCTCACCGAAGAGAACGGAAGACCTGTAAAAAACAAAGACACGGTTGACTATCAGGTCACTTACGCCCTTGTCTACAACGAAAGCGAGGAGGAACTTTCCGTAGAATATCGCACAGACACGGTTCATCTGGAATTCCACGGCAAAAGATGGGTGATCACAGACATACTGGTGAAAAGCGAGCCCGTTCAGCTGATTGATTTCCCGGAATTCTACCGTGCATACAAAAAGACCTTCGAGGGAAAAGACAAAGACGTGCTTGTCACCGCGAATCTTCTGCGCGACCGCTACCCTTGGATTCCCACAAACAGCGAGATTCTGGAGGCCAAAGAAGATATGGAAAAAAAGGAGAGACTGTTCTAAGACTTTTATTATGACAAATTTACACTTTTTGTCATATTGACAACCATGCGGAATAATGCTACACTCCAATTGCCATCAGGAGACAAGACATTCCGTGCATAGAGCTTTCAAATCGAAAGATTTTTTGAAAACTCGCCCAAATAAAACTACAGGAGTTTGAAATGGCAAAGTATAACTACAATATCGAGAAACAACACGAAAAGGGAAAGCTGCATGCGATTGAGCGTATCAATGCACTGTGCGACAAGGATTCATTTTTTGAAATCTATTCCGCTGCCCGCCACAACTGCACAAGTTTCGGCATGGACAAAAAGGAAATTCCCTACGACGGTGTCATCACAGGTTTCGGAAAAATCAATGGAAAGAAAGTCGCCGTTTATGCCCAGGATTTCACGGTTCAAGGTGGAAGTCTTGGAAAAGTGCACGGACAGAAGATTGCAGAATTGATTGAAAAAGCCATTGAGGCCCGCTGCCCCGTCATCGGACTTAACGATTCCGGTGGAGCCCGTATTCAGGAAGGAGTTGACGCACTTTGCGGTTACGGCGATTTATTCTATCAGAATGTGCGCGCATCAGGCACAGTTCCGCAGATCAGCATCATTGCAGGACCTTGTGCCGGTGGAGCAGTCTATTCTCCAGGAATCACAGACTTTATTTTTGCAGTTGACAAAATCAGCCAGCTTTTCATCACAGGTCCGAAAGTTGTAAAGAGCGTTCTTTCTATGGACATTACCGCCGAAGACTTGGGAGGAGCTGCAATCCACTCCACAAAAAGCGGTGTGGCACACTTCCGCTCAGCCACGGAAAACGAATGTTACGAACAGGTCAGAAAACTTCTTGACTACATCCCCCACTACTACGGTGAAGAAATTGTTGCCGCCGCCAAGTTCAAGTACGATGAGCATAAAAAGGCAAAGAGGATTGCAACCGTTCTCCCCGAGGAAAGCAAAAAGGGATATGACATCCGCGAAGTGATTGACTGCGTTGTTGATGACGACAGTTTCTTTGAAGTGATGGCGGAATTTGCCTCGATGGCAGTCGTTGGATTTGCGAAGATTGAAGGAAAATCCGTCGGTATCGTTGCGAACAACCCCGCGGTCTGGGGAGGACTTTTGAACTGCGACTCTTCAGACAAGATTGCCCGCTTTGTACGCTACTGCGATGCATATAATGTTCCTCTCGTAACTTTTGTTGATGTCCCAGGATTTTTGCCGGGTCCCGATGAAGAGCAGAAAGGAATCATCCGCCACGGGGCAAAGGTCATCTATGCATACAGCGAGGCCACAGTCCCCAAGGTCACAGTCATCACGCGCAAGGCATACGGCGGAGCTTACATTGCAATGTGCTCAAAGCATCTGGGTGCTGATTTTGTGTACGCATGGCCCAAGGCAGAAATCGCCGTTATGGGTGCTGAAGGAGCACTTGGAATCCTCTACGCAAAAGAGATGAAAGACCCTTCCCAGGCCGCCCTTGTTGCACAGAAATCACAGGAATACAAAGACACAATCATGACTCCGACCATCGCAGCCCAGAGAGATTACGTGAGCGAAATCATCGATCCGGAAGAAACCCGCGAGCGAGTGGCCCGCAGTCTTGAAGTGCTTGCAAACAAAAAACAGAATGTAGCACCAGCAAAGAAGCATGGAAACATTCCGCTGTAATTTCTAAAGTCATTTGATTTTGAAAGCACCGTTTCAGGAAGCGAAAATTCTTGAAGCGGTGTTTTTTTTTGAAGTACAACTCGTCTTCTTCGATTTTTTTCACGACTGTGGAATAATAAAATCATTCATGCTATAATTCAAGCGGAGGAAAAAATGGGAATACAGATTTTCGGCACATCAAAAAATTTCGACACAAAAAAAGCACAAAGATTTTTCAGCGAAAGAAGAATCAGTTTTCAGTTTATTGATTTGAAAGAAAAAGGAATGAGTCCGGCAGAAATGTCAAGTGTCATTTCCTGTATCGCAAAAAGAGAAGGAAGCCGGAAACAAGCAGTCGAATCCCTTACCGACAAATCCGCAAAAGATTATGCCTCAATCGCCTATCTTGATGATTCAGAAAAAGAAGAAAAGCTCCTTGAAAATCCACTGCTCATGAAACTTCCCATCGTAAGAAACTCGAAAACAGACGCAACATTAGGATACCACCCGGAAATCTGGGAGACTTGGAAATGAGCCTGAAAATTTTCACCGTCATTTTATTCCTCTGCCTATTGGGAGTGATTGCAGGAATTTGCCTCATCGTCACCGGATGCGGCATCAAAAAACAGTTGAGTGACAAACACAAGCAACGGTGCGGAATGGCTCTTGTCATCGTGTCCATCTGTGCGGCCTGTTTTGCAAACTTAACATCTTCCGTATTTTTCTTTACCCCGTTCTTCCCTTGGGTGCTCGGACTTGTCTCTCTCGTTTCCTACAACATTTACACATACAGACAGAATTCCAAAATGCCGGAATTTGTCAGAGCATTGAGCAAAAGTTCGAACTCCCCTAAAGAAATAAAAGATGATATTTTTGTCGGATGGAACACCTATGAAAGCCTGATTCTTCCAAGAGGAGCGTGGTTCAACGGCAACTGTCGGAAATATTTCAAAGCCATAAATAATTTCGCGGATCTCCAGCTTCAGGACAATGAGACAGAGCTTATTCCCATGCAAAACAAATTCCGCATGATGAAAGCACTGTCTTTCACCTGCATTTCATTTATTCTATCATTTGTCGGAATTATCCCTGTCTCAATCATTTATTCACTTGTCGCCGCAACAAATTGACTTTTCTCAAAAACCTCCGGCTATTTGCATTTATGTGCTGGTGCCCCATGCTCATTGGACCTATTTTGAATTCACCGGCCATGCTTGTTTCATCGTCACAGCCGGAAGAATTTCATTTGAACAGAAAACCATCTCCAAAAACAAATCCCTGAAACGGTTCGGAAACATAAATCCACCAGGACTCGACATCTCCTTCTTTGACTTTTCCACTCCGGTACATTGATGATACAACATGATCTGTGTTGAAATCAGCCAAATCATATTCACCAAGGACCTTTGACTTTGTTGTCGGGGCTTCGTATGCAGTGAATTTTGTTTTTGCCCCCGGCAGAAGAGTGTACCTGTCGAGCTCGTAGTCTGCGAATGAAAGCGTCCCGACATCTTCGTGCTTCTTTAAATATCCTCCGAACACATATCCCGTTTCTGGATAACGGATTCTGTACCACCTTCCTGTAGCTCCGTCCACATTGTCTTCTTCCACAGTCTGCTCGGTCGCATACACCCAGGAACCGTTAGGCAGAGCAGCAAGTATTTTTCCACCGCCAGCATCAGATGTCTCTCTTACCCTGAGATTCGAGCCGTCATCAGTTTCCACAGTAAACCATGCTCCGTCCCCGATTTTTTCATATGCAATACCGACCGTCAAATCTTCTTCAGGCAGCCTGTCAAAAGTCCCTTCCTGAAGATAGACCGATACTCCGGGAATCCATGATTTGCCATCCACACGAAACCAATACGAAGTTTTTCCGTCAAAGAAAATCGGACTTTTACTCCGCGCAAGCAGCATAAGCTCGCAATCCTTGTAATAGTACACCGCCTTAGGATCCGCAAGATTCTTCGGATCGACCAAGTCCGCAAAATCATCGATGATGACCGCCATGTTTTTTCCGGCAAGACTTCCTTCAATCGGAATGTAAAGTTTAGAATAGACCGAATTATATTCCCCCTCATCAACACAGATGATGTTGTCCTCATCAATACTGTTGAAATACCAGACCAACCAGTCAAAAACAATTATTTCAACAGGCCGATTATCGCTCAGCCGTCTTATTTCCGCAACCGAAGAGTCCGGTTTTATATTCCATAAGACACTCCCGTAAACACCATTGCTTTTAGTGTTCGAAGAATCTGCCGGAATATTTTCAATGCGGCATTTTTCTCTTCCATCGGATTTTTTTAGCACCAATGAAAATGTTTTCCCATCATCCGACTTCAGTTCTTCCACAACATCGGTTTCTTCCACCGGAAAGCGATGAACTTTGTCGGAAAGATATTTTTCAATATCAACTTCATTTGGCCTGCCGTCTTTTCCTGGAATTACAAAATCATTTCGATTTACAATATGCTTTTCTTCATTTTCTTTTGCCGCCACATTTTCCGCAACAGCAGATGATTCAGCAACATCCGACTTACTTTCGTAATTCTTTTTTGAACACCCAAAAACAAATGCTGAAAACACAGAAAACAAAAACAATAGTTTAACGCTTTTTTTCATTTTACTTTCCTCTCTACAAATTCAAGTTTATCAAACAATCCATTTACAATTTATG
>DGXM01000125.1 GCA_002396325.1 Treponema sp. UBA4232 | reverse complement strand
GTGATTTCAGGAATTCCGATTTCGCATTTTTTCCATCTTTCAAAAAAGAGCGTGTCGTTCATGTAGAAGTTTTGCTTTCTTCCGTCTATGCTTGCGGCCTTCATTTCCGCGTACACAAAACATTCGTTCGAATCGCATTTCACGGGGAGCTTGCTGAATTCGGATGTCCAAACGCATTTCACAGTGTCGCTTTTAAGGGATGCAGGAATCTTTATTTTTGGCGCAACATCTTTTCCCTCAAAGTTGATTATGCGGACCGTGATTTCGGCTTTTACTGTTGAAAGACTTTCGTTGACTACATTCAGGTAAACAACTCCGTCTTTTTTTACGAGTGAGAGTGCAACACGTGAAAAGAATTTTTTTGCGGCGTAATGAAGAAGTTTCCATTTGCCTGAATATTCAAGTGAAGACCATGATGCAACCGGCCAGACATCGTTCAACTGCCAGATGACGGCTCCCATGCAGTGCGGTCGCAGACTTCTCCAGTAATCAACGGCGGTTTTTACAGCGAGTGCCTGCTGCACCTGACTTAAGTAAATCATGTTTTCAGTGCCTTTCGGGAAGCGGAAGTAGCGGCTGAAATTTTCCAGAATGATTGAGTTCCCTCCGGGCGAACGCTGGTGCCACTCCATTACCGGGGATGTGAGGTTCAAATCTTTTTTTTCCGCGAATTCCAAAATACCTTCTGTTGACGGGAAAGACTCATAACCGAATTCAGAAACAAAGCGGGGTTTGATTTCCAGGTATGCTTCCATGTCTTTCTTTTCGTGCCACACGCTCCAGAAATGCATGTCTCCTTCGCTGTCGTTGTGCCAGTTGTCGCCGAATGTGCCGGGGCCTGCGCATGGGGATGAGGGCCACCATGTGTGATCGGGATCGCATCTTTTGATTGTGGCTTCAATGCAGCCGTGATTGAGTCTGTCGTAATCAACAATATAACGGTCTCTGTTTTTACGGCTTTCTTCGTACCATGTGAGGCTTCCGAAATCCTCGTTGTTGCCGCACCACACTGCAAGAGAGGGATGATGCTGCAGACGGTAAACATTGTCTTCGATTTCCTGTTCCACGCTTGAAAGAAATTCTTCCGTTGCAGGGTAAAGCGAGCAGGCAAATGCACAGTCCTGCCAAACGATGAGTCCAAGTCTGTCGCAAAGATTATAGCATAAATCGCTTTCGTAATTGCCGCCTCCCCAGATGCGGAGTGTGTTCATGTTTGCGTCTACGGTTGACTGCAAAAGTGTTCTGTAGCGGCTTTCAGTCCATCTTTCGGGAAGGGAATCGGCCGGAATCCAGTTCGAGCCTTTTGCAAAAACAGCTCTGCCGTTCAATTCGTAATAAAGACTGCATCCGTAGCTGTCTTGTTTTGCAATGAGCGAGAGTGTGCGGAACGCAATTTGTTTTTCCATGCTGTCGTCATCTTCCGAATCTGCGTTCAATGCTGTCACTGTGAGAGTGTAGAGGCTGTTTTCCGAAAGTCCTTCGTCTTTTAATTCGTCTGCTGATTTCCACAATTCCGGATTTTCAACCCGCAGGTTCCAGGTGTATTCGTTGTCGCCTTCAAATGCATCTTCCTGAATGACAGTTTCGAAATCAAGTCCGTTTCCTTTCAGAGTGATTTTGAAATTCATTTTTTTGTCTGAAAGCGAATGATAGCGCACTCCTGTTTTTGCATTCCACAAACCGTCGAATTTCCTGCGTACCACAGGACTTGTGTTCATTGTGACGGACTGTATGTATCCTTCTCTTACGGTTTGAAGCGATATGTCGCCGTAGATTCCGCAGGCCATGATACATGGGCCCCAGTCCCAGCCGGAGTGACATTGGATTTTGCGGCTCATATTTCTGTGCGGGGAAAACATATCGTATTGCGAGCAGGGTACGGGATACGGTATTTTTTTTGCATCTGCAATTGCGCGTTTTTCGGCTGAGTCAAATTCCACGGAGATTGTGTTTTTTCCGTTTTTCAGAAGATTTGTGATGTCGAATCTCCAGAGACGGAAATAATTGTCTCCGCGTCCGGCAGTCTTTCCGTTTATGTACAGGGTGAAATAGGTGTCTGCCATTGACATGGTGAGGTAGGTGCGGAATCCTTCTTCTTTGCGGAAATCGAAAGTACGCGAGATGAGCCATTTTTCCTTTCCGACCCACTGCACGTCTTTTTCATTGAACCGCCAATAGGGATTCTGGATGATTCCTTTGCGGAGCAATGCGGAGTGAACGTCGCCGGGAATGTTCATCTGAACACCGCTGATTTTCAATTTTTTTTCCGAGGCCGAAAGAGTCCAGGCTGAACCATTTAAATTTATTGTGCTCATAATTTCCTCACTTTGATTTCATTGTGTAAACACCGTCCCATGGAAGTACGATGCCTTTTTCGTTTACCGGAAGTCCATTCGTAAAGAAATCGTCGCAGCGTTCAATCATCTTTTTTTCCATTGAGAGAATGCCTTTGTCGGGGCTGTCTATTCCTTCGTAACATCTGTCGGCTTCTTCAAAATAATGTTTTGCCTTCAGGAAGTCCTGCTTGTCTTTTTCACCGGTGGGAGTTTCCCGTCCTTTGAGATACCATTCCATACCTTTGTTGAAAAGTGCGGCGGCTTCAATCTCTTCTGGTTTCATTTCGGCCCGCAGTCCCTGGATGCTGTAAATCTGCACGGGTTTTTCAACGTTTACGACTTTCACGCAGTCAAGCATTTTTGCCACGAGTTTGTCCTTGTGTTCGCCGGAGTCTGCTTCGACCCAGGTGCTTTCGGAACACATGATCCATGAGTCGTAGGCTTTGTTTGTTCCTTCAAGACGGGATGCAAGGTTCACGTTGTTTCCCATCACGGTGTAGTTGAGTTTCTTCTCTGTTCCCATATTTCCGACAACCATATCTCCGGTGTTGATTCCGACTCTGGAGCGCAGGAAGAAAGGTTTTCCGGTGCGGGGATTTATGGGAAGCTCGCTGCCGTGGGTTTTATTGTATTCCGCCTCTGCCTGAAGCATTCTTATTCCTGCAACACAGGCATTCCAGGCATGGTTGGAATCGTAAATGGGGGCTCCGAAAAATGACACGATTTCGTCACCGACGTATTTGTCGATGGTTCCGTGCTCAAGCATGATTGCATCGCTCAAGGCACCGAGGTAGTCGTTCAGATATGCAACAAGACGGGAAGCTCCTTTTGCGGCTCCCTGAACACTGATTTCCTCTTCGCTTAAAATCTTTCCGCTTTCCCTGCCTGCCTTCACCAGTTCGTTGTGGGCCCTTATGTCTTCGGTGGCTACATTGTTCACTGTCTCCGTGAAGCCGGAGAAAGTCTTTACATCGCTGAATAGTGCGGTGATCCGTTTGCTGACTCCTCCCAATCCCAGAAGCGCAGGATCCTTAACAATCTCGCTTACGACTTCAGGAGCAACGTAAGAAGCAAATCCGCGGCGGAGTGTGTTTTTGTCTTTTTCGGTGACGACGAAACTCATTGCAAGCTCAAGGATGTAGGTCAGTGCCGCAAGAATCAGAGGTACCGTAACCGGTGTGTAGATGCGGAAGAAGACCATCATCAGAATCAATATACCTACCGGTAAGACAAGATAGAGAATTCCCCACACGGATTTTCTTGCGGCTGAAAGACTGTTTGTGCTGATGATTACCGCAAGGCAGAATGCAAATACAAATGCGAATCCCCACCAGACATCGACATAGCGGATGAAATCTTCCTGCAGGATTGTGTTTGCGACGTTTGCGTGAGTACCGAGGTTTGCGTATCGTCTCCAGAAAGGTGTGACACCCAGATCTGTGCTTGCCGTGGCTGAGTTTCCGATGATTGTGAATGCACCGTTTATGTAGTCGCGCATGAGAGTGTCGTTTTCCGTGTAGATTTCGACGGTTTCAACGAAGGCTTGAACGGTTTCAAGAAGATCCGGGTCTGAAATCGTGAGTGAAGAGAGTGACGTGGCGAAAGATGACACTTCGTCAAAATAATCCTTTCTGAGCTGGAAATACTGTTCATAGTCGCTTCCGCTTATGCCGCCCCCGATAGCGTTTCCTTCTATATTATATCCTTCGCAGAGAGAGAGAAGCCATTCCTTCATCTGGAGAATGTCCATGTAGTTTTGGGCAAGCTCCGCAGCCTGTTCCGTGAAGAGTGCTCCGGTTTCAGAGATGTCGGAGGGAGCTGCTGTGGCGAGTGTCAGAAGAAATTCGAAAATTCCGTTTTCACCGTCGTCCATGTATTTGATGTTCTGGACACCGAGATGCTTGAAGCTGTATTCATATTTTTCGCGAAGCCAGTTGATGAGCATGCGGCCGTGGTTGTCGAGCGGAATGTTGATGTCTTTGCGTTCTGTTTTGCCGGGAAGAAGTGCTCCGTGCAGAATGAGCGAGCGGGGTTTTCTTTCCATTGATTCAACTCCGAGCACTCTGACCAAAGGTGCGAACGCAAGCTGACCTGTGTAGAGTCCGTTTCCGTGGCTGTTCAAAAGTTCAACACGGCGTCTGGTTCCGTCCTGATCTACGACAACGTTTGTGAAGCCTGCACCTGCCGCGTGTGAGATTATGGAATGGACTGCGGGGACAAAATCTTTTCCCTCTTCGGATTTTTCTTCCCTTAACGAATATTCGTTGCCTGCTTCTATGAGATTTGATGAATCTGCCACATTTGCGAAGAGAAATCTTTTGGCGGCATAATCTTCGTCTTCAGGACTTACGTCAACTTGTATTTCCCGCATGTTGATTGTGAGGGAGGAGTTTCCGAAAAACTGGAGGCAGCGGGCAAAGTAGTCGTCGTTGTCTACGTTGAGACCGTTTGAAATCTGCCGGAATATGTTTTCGAAGGACGGGGCAACGGTGTTGTGGATGAGTTCTTCGGATGCGGCGACGGTTTCTCCGGTGGGAATCATTCCGTTCTGGATGTAGGAGGCAAAATCTGAAATTCCCTGTGTGATTTGCGCTTCTCCTTCGGAACAGGCATTTTCCATCACCTGGTTTATGTTGTCTGAAACGGTGAGGGAGGAGGGGGTGAGGTATTCAATATCGAATATGGCAGTGTTTGCACCCATTTCCTTGAGTCTTAGCATAACGTCTGCAAGGATGTCTCTTGTCCACGGCCAGGAACCGTATTCGTTCAAAGCGGTGTCGCCTATGTCCACCAGCAGAATATTGTCTACGGCTTTCGGCGGTTTGGACCAGCCGAGCATGGTGTCGTAAAATCTATAGTCTAGTTTTTGGGTTACTTTGAATGCGGCAAGCAGTGCGCAGAATATCGAAACCAGCAGAAACATCCACAGGGGGGCAGTCTTTGAAAGAAATGATTTAGTCCTCTTTTCCATAGAAAAACATTATACCACACTATCTGGAAAACCGCAATTTAAGAGATGTGGGTTTGAATTATGAAGTTGTCGTGAATTATAAATTATAAATTATCAATTATATTGAAGATTTTTGATTGAAAAAAAGCTGATTATGCTATAGAATGGAAGTGTTGATTAATGTGGAAATATTGTTTCCTTTTTTTTTGAATGGAGAGGTACATGAAAAAGATTTTTGTACTGGCGGCTTTGCTTTTACTCGCAGTATCATCTGTATGCGCACAGTCCGCAGACAGACTTACGGCATTGATAGAGTCTGAAAAGGTTACGTATGGACAGGTCTGTTATTTTGCGGCTATGGCCCGGGACATGATTGATGAGAAGTCTTCCGATGAGGCGGCTTTCCGTGCGTTGGTTTCTGCCGGGTATCTCCCCAAAAAGGCTGAGGCGGATTCGGCTGTGACGCTCGCGCAGGTGGCCGGTGTCTGCAGCATGGCCTGGGATATTAAAAAGAGCCTCTTCTTTAAGATTTCAAAATCTCCGCGCTATGCATTCAAACAGCTTCAGGCTTTGGGCATAATTTCCCCCTCTGCGGATCCGTCTTCTACGGTTACGGGGCATCAGGCAGTGAACATAATCACGGCTTGTATGGAACTTGCAGAAGAGGAGGCCGCAAGATGAAGATGATTCAAAAGACTTTCTGTGCATTTGCCCTTGCTCTTTGCACCGTGGCATCTGCCTTTGCGATTGATTTCGGAGGCACTTTCAACAACGGCACCCGTCTTTACACCAACGATTTTTCACCGATGTCGTTTTCCCAGCAGGACGGAATCACTGCGTGGGTGAGGCAGCCTTTCAACAACAGCATAAATCTTTACCTTGCGGCTGAAGGAACGGCGCTTTTCCGCTATTCGGTTCCCGATATGAACAAATTCAATTCCAGTACATTTGTATGGTGTTTGGATTTGAGTCTTCTGAAGGCGGGTTTCCGTTTTGATTTCGGTGAAAATCAGCTCCGTGTGAGTGCAGGCCGGTTCTTTGTGAGCGATGTCACCGGACTTATTGTGGGGCAGAACCTTGACGGTGCTCAGGCTGTCTTCGATGCAGGTTTTCTACAGGCGGAGGTCTATGCCGGATATTCCGGGCTCACGAACTCCCAGTTTGCCACCATTTTGAATTCTTCGTCATCGACATATAGAAACAGAAGCAGTTATCTTTACAATTTCAATTCTCCCTATGTTGTGACCGGCGGTTCAGTGAGGTTCCCGTATCTTTTTGCCAACCAGACGCTTACGGCAGAGGTCCTTTTTGCGATAGGAACGGCAGGCCCCAACGGAAGCAATGCCGGAGACAACCGCATTTATGCGACCGCAGGTTTGAACGGCCCCATTGTGAAGGATCTGTTTTACACTTTCAGCACCACTTTGGGAATCGACAATGGCGTGAGCAATCTGACTGATTTGTCGGTGACTTATTACCCGCCGTTCCTTTCGTCTTCCGCGACATTCTCTGCGGTGTATGCTTCGGGTGACAACGGTTTTATGAAGCCTTTCCGCGGGTTCACAAGCATGCAGTCCACTTATGCGTATTCAGTGCCTGAGTATACGGGACTTTTGAAGATGGGGGTCTCCGGCACGATAAAGCCTTTGCAGGGGCTTCTTGCAGGGGTCGGTTTTGATGTTGTGATGGATTGCGCTTCAGGATTTGCATATTCCGGCGTGCAGTGGAATGCAAATGTTCAATACAGGCTCTTTACCGATGTGGTGTTCGGTCTTGATGTGAGCCAATACTGGGGTGCTTCTGAAAAACAGAACAGCACATCGTTTAAGCTTAATGCGGCTATTTCGTTCTAAACGGACTATGAATGTCTTTGTGGATACTGGAGGTTCGATATGAGGAAAACTGACAGATTTTTGATTGCACTTGCACTGGCTTTTTTGACAGCGGTTTCTGCCCACGGATTGGAGGCGAAGGTTGTGTCCGTTTCCGGCAAGGCCGAGGTGCAGGCCAAGGGAACTTCTTCGTGGAAAGCTTTGCGCGTGGGTGACGTTATTTCCAAGGGATCGGTGATTTCGACGGGTTTCAAGTCTTCATTGGGTCTGAATGTAGACGGTTCGACGGTTACTTTGGGTGCCCTTACCAGAATGACGTTGGAGCAGCTGGCTTCAAATGATTCAAAGACGCAGACAAGTCTCTATCTGGACAGCGGCAGGGTTCACGCGGAAGTGAACAAGACTGCGGGAAAGCGGGTTGACTTCAAAGTGAGTTCCCCGGTTGCAACGGCTTCTGTCCGTGGTACGTCTTTCAGTTTCAGTGCCGCAGGAAATTCAAATATTGAGGCCGGCCTGGTTGCGATGGGACCCGGCGTTGATTCTCCGACGGTTTATGCAGGCGATGACCCCGATGGATTCCTTCCTGCTCCGGGAGATTCCAATGCCATGACTCCGACATCCGATATCAACGGTAAAAGGGAAGTCCCGGTTTATGCAGGCCAGGAAAGCGGCATTGATTCTCTTTCTGGAAAGCCCACCGATCCTCAGCGTGAAAAGCAGGCTTCCGTACATTTCATCGCCGACGGCACTTCTTCCATGGCGAGCAGGGAAATGTCCATGGGGTCAAATGGAGTTGCCTCTGGAAGCCGGCCATCGGTTTTTGCGGTGGATCAGCGCGTAGGCACTGTTTTGATTACAGTTCTTCTTCCCGACAACTAACAGGTCTTTTCCCGGTTTGCTTCGATGCAGTGTTGTGAACCGGGCTGTTTTTTTTTAATTTTGTTTTCAGAAAGTCTCCTGATTTGCCACTTAGGCCCGATTGAAGCAGGGCCGGAGGCCGACCGTCAGGGCCGCAGCGTTAGCGGAGCTGCGGAAAGCGGGATATACGGCGGTGCGCGGATGCCGCTGTTTTGGCCTGTCCTCCGAATTCATAAAAAAAATCCATTTGATTTGCAACTTTTTTCCATTAAAATCATTTCTTTTTTGAAAAAGCACTAAAGTCAGGCAGTTTTTTTTCCGATGAGAGGGATGAGTCCTTTTCGGTTTTTCGGATCGGGCTTATGGATAAACTATGCGGGATGCTTTATTGAAGTGTCCTTAAAACGGTGGGGTGAAAGATGTCATATTCAAATTACAGCGGATACAACACGTACCGGGAGATTGGAGTGAAGACTGCGAGTCAGGGGAAGCTTGTGGTTATGCTTTATGACGGTGCGGTTTCTCATCTTGAGGATGCCATTGGGATGATTGATTTCGAGGGTAAGATTGCCGCGGACAACATCGAACAGTTTGGCATTCACGTTCAGAAAGTGCAGGATATTATCACGGAGCTTCAGGTGAGCCTTGATATGGAGAAGGGCGGTGAGATTGCCCAGAACCTGATGGCTTTGTATATTTATTTCAACAAGGAGCTTTTGGCGGCCGGAATCAAGCATGACAAGGGAAAACTGCAGTTTGTGCACGATCTTCTTTCCCAGCTGAGGGATTCCTGGGCCACTGCGGCTAATACTCACGCAAACAACACTGTCCGTATGCCGGTGGACAGTCCTTCGCTTAGCATTACCGGCTGACGACTGGGATTTTTAGGAAAAGGTGGGAATAATATGGAAGAAAATTTGAGTCAGGAAGAGCTGAACGAGCGTATTGCCATTTTGCGCAGGTTTAGGACTTTGCTTGAGCAGCAGCGTACAAAATTCCGGGAATATCTTCGTGTGCTTGAGATGCAGGAGAGCAGGATTGCGCAGGAAGATGCGGATGCGCTTATTGCCCACAGTGAGCTGGAGACCCAGATTGTGAGGGGGATTTCCTCTTTGCAGAAGGTGATCGGGCCTATGCAGAAGCTTTATGTGAGTTCAAGGACTTCCACTTACAATCCTCAGGACATTGTGCCTATTGAAAAACTTCAGGATGACCTTACGAAACTTCAGACTCAGGTGCTTGCTCAGAATGAGAGAAACAGGCAGCTGCTCAGGGTTCAGCTTTCGGATTTGCGGGAGCGCATTGTGACGATGAAAAATCCTTACCGCGCCAGGCAGTCCGTTTACGCGGAGAGCGAGGGCGGAAATCTTGTGCATGTAGAGGCATGAGTTTTTATGGCAGAGCGGTTTGCAAGAGTGCAGGACTTTTGAAACATGCTCTGTCTTTTTTTAAAAAAACACGTTCTTTTCAAATTCCTATCGACTAAAGCGTTTTTTTTACGTATATTATAATAGAAAGATTTCCTACGAGGGCCTCTGAAATTCATTTGGAGTGCACGGAAATTTTTTTAGAGCCTATCTGCGGCGATGCCCTGCATTGTACGGCGGATTTTACGGCGCACAGAGGTAGACATGAGCACTCAAGATGACAAAAAAAATGATGATCCCTACAACTTCTTCAAGTTTTCCGTGGATCCTGATGACAAAAAAGGCGGCAGACCCGAAAAGCATTTTCCTATAATTTCTGTTCTTTTGCTTGTGGTTGCTGTTTTGTTCCTCATTTCCAATTTCCTTCCGATGCGGGGGGAAAAGCCCATTGATTTTTCCGAATTCAGGGCAAAGATTGTGAGCGGCGAGATAAATACCGTGATTCTTGGCGATGTTTATTTCGTGGGATACAAGGATGACGGGGATTCTTCGCGCAAGGAGATTTCTGAAGGAAGAGGGCTTTCCATGCTTTTGATGGGGAGCACGGATGAAAGAGAGGAATTCCGCACTGTTGGACTGGGAATGCAGACTGACGAGTTTATGGAGCTTTTGAACACTCACAACGTCACCTATTCGCGTGAGACCAGACAGAACTCGGGATTTCT
>DGXM01000096.1 GCA_002396325.1 Treponema sp. UBA4232 | reverse complement strand
GCAATCTGAGCGTTGTTTTCCTCGCCGGCCAGAATGTCCGATTCCCGCTTGTCAAGTTCTTCGGTGCGGACATCAAGGGCTTCAAGTCTTTTTGCCCATCTTGCGTTGTCAAGATCCTCTTCAGCCAAGTCGGCAGGTGATGAAGCGGAAACCGTGGTCTGTGGCTCCATCTTCAGCAGGCGGTACACAGGAGAAAAAAGTTTCTTTGCCTGAATGACTCCAAGAAAATCAAACCACATGAGTCCGAAAATGACCACTATAATGATGAAAATTATGAGTATAATTGACTTACCAAGAACCTTGCCTCGTGCCACTGTTTTCCCCTCTTGCGGAAAACCCAGGAATAATACCCGGCTCTCCAAGCGTTTTTTAGATTATCGGCCCCCCGAAAAAAATATTTAAATGTTTTAATGCCGTTTGTGCTTTCGGGAAACCGATTTTCGAATTTTGAGAGCCTCGAAAAACCTCAGTCTTTCGAGCTGACTCTGCATTTTGTTATTTTCCAATGAGTCCGGCTATTGCGGCTCCGAGAGTAATGTCGTTGTCGCGGCTGATGATTTCATAGAAAAGACCTCTCTGTCTTACCAAAAGCTCGTCAAGGTAACCTTCAACACGGCTTCGGATTTTGTATGTCTTGAAGAACGTGGTTCCGTTGCAGAGGATGCACACAGGCTCCGCGGCATTGGTTCCACGACCGCTCTTAATGACGCATGCAGAAAGAAGTGCGGCAGTGAAACGTGCAGAACGCTCGACAACGGCATCAAGCAGCTGGTGCAGGGTGTCGTAATCTTCCATTGTGGCTGACTCCGCGGCTTTTGCTCCGAGAATTGAGCCTGTTCCGAAAGGTGCATGGAGGAAAGCGTCCATTTCAATAAGGGTCAGGGAATTGATTGCAAGGAGACTCTCTGCGAATTTCCTGCTGAAAAGCCCCTCCTCTGCCGCCGTATGAATCACCTCATAGCTTACCGGACCAAGGTATGCGCCTGAACACATCTTCTCAAGGAGTGAAGAGCCCGGTTTCACGGATTTCCTGTCATAGGCCACATCAAAATCCGAACGCTGGGCTTTGTCGAATTTCCCGTTCTCGCATACGATAATCTGTTCCTTCAGTCCCTTGTACCGGCTGTCGGCGGGCTGTATGTAGGCTCCGTTCATTCCAGTGCCAAGTATGAATCCTATGTATGATGAGTAGCGGTTTCCTTCATCGGGACAGGCGGCACCCGCAAGCAATGCCGCAACAGTGTCGTTGAGCATGGAAATGTGGACTTTTTTCTGCCATCCGTGGGCTGCAAGCGTCTGTGCAAGTTCTTTTCCAACGTGACATCCCACGACTTCGGGGGCCTTTATTTCCTTTGAGAAGCCCAAAAGTATTCCGTCACCGTCTTCGGTAATGGTCATTGGATATGAGAAACAGAATCCGATGTTCGCGGACTTGTCCTTCAAGTGCTCAAGATTTTCTGCAAACTGATCAAAGAATTCCCTGCGTGAAAGCTCCCTTTCGATTCCCGGCATGCGTGTTTTTTCCATGAAGTCGATGACGGCCTTTCCCTGCTGGTCGAATGTAACAAGGCATGAGCGGAAATTCGTGCCGCCGGCATCAATGACAATCACGCTTTCACCGGCAGCTCTTTTGGCAGGAGGATTACAGAAAGTGCGGATCATGTCCTGGGCTGCTGGTCTTCCGGAAAGACCTTCGTGCATATCGAAAAGCAGTGCGTCAATCACCGGGTTGACGTCCATGTGAACGGGAAAATTGTGCTTCCCCAAAAAAGCGGCAACAGCATTATTCATTTTGCCAAACTCCTTTAAAAACAATCAAGAATTTTCTTAATGAAGGCAGATCAGTGCCAGGCGGTTTCCAGATACGGCAGGACCATAAGAAATCACCTTGTTCTACCATTGTAGCATACTTTACTATTTTTAACAATAGAATTACAATGTCCGGGTATGTCATTGGAAGAAGATTTGAAAAACGAGCTGAATCCGCAGCAGTACCGGGCCGTCACAACAATAGACGGTCCGATTTTAATTATCGCGGGTGCCGGAAGCGGAAAAACAAGGGTCATCACGTACAGAATCGCAAACATGCTGGAAAAAGGCATTCCGCAAAGTCAGATTCTCGCCCTCACCTTTACGAACAAAGCCGCCAAAGAGATGGAAGACCGAATCAAGCAGCTTACTGGAAAAAAACTCCAGAGCCTCACAATCAGCACATTCCATGCGTTCGGAGTGAAAATTCTGAGGCAGGACATAGACAAACTTGGCTACAGGACGAATTTTTCCATTTACGACGAGACTGACAGATATGCGCTCATCAAAGAAACGGGACGGGACTTGAAATTCACGGCAGAGGCCCTTGACTTATATAAAATCGGAGTTCTTTTCAGCGACATAAAGACAGGCCGCAAGCAGTTCACTTCGGATGCAGACCAGTACAAGGCTCTCTACACAGGATACCAGGAAGGTCTCAAACTTTTCAATGCAGTGGATTTCGATGACCTTATAACCCTGCCCATCAGACTTTTCCACGAGCATCCCGAAGTCCTTCAGGAATACAAAAACCGTTACCGCTACATAATGGTGGACGAATTCCAGGACACAAGCCATCAGCAGTACGAACTCATGCATCTTCTTTCAGACAGAAACGTCGCGGTAGTGGGAGACGACGACCAGAGCATATACTCCTGGCGTGGTGCGGACTATCAGAACATAATCAATTTCGAAAAAGACTTTCCGGGAATGCAGGAAATACGCCTTGAGCAGAATTACAGATCAACGGGCACAATTCTTGCCGCAGCAAACGGAGTCATAAGACACAACACCAACCGCAAGGACAAGGAACTGTGGTCCGGAAATGGAGACGGACGCCCCATCGAAATCTTCATGCCGGAAAACGAAGCCGCAGAAGCGGATTTCATAGCCGAAAGCATACAGGGCATCTGCGCCGAGGAAAAAAGAAAATACGACGACTTCGGTGTTCTGATGAGGGCCAACACGCAGAGCCGTCCGATTGAAGAGGCATTCCTTGAGGCAAACATTCCCTACGTGATGAGCGGTGGAACAAGTTTTTTCGAACGCAAGGAGATAAAAGACGTAATCAGCTATCTCAGGGTGATTTCAAACCACGATGACGACGTGAATCTTCTGCGCATCATAAACACTCCCCGCCGTGGAATAGGAAGAGCCGCAATCGAAGCCGTGAACAATGTGGCGGACGCAATGGGCTCCTCTTTGTGGGAAGCAATACAGACAATCCTTGCAGCCCCATTGGAAAACTGCCCTGTAAGCGCCTCCACCAGAGCCGATTTTGAGGAATTCGTTTCTCTGATTGACAATTTCAAGACAATGCTCAGCGGAAAAGGCCTTTCCAAAAAAGTCAGGAGTCTTGTTGACGAAATACAGTACCTTGACTATCTGATTGCAGAAAATCCGAAAAGTGAAAAAGCCGCGAGATTCAAGATGATGAACGTGGAAAGTCTCATAAAAAGCATGGAACAATGGGAAAACAACCCCGAAAACCCGGACACAAGCCTGTATGCCTACCTGAACCGCATAACCCTTCTCTCCAGGGACGATTTGGATGACGGGGAACAGGACAAGGGCAAGGTGAACCTGATGACCGTTCATGCAAGCAAGGGACTTGAATTCCCGGTTGTGTTCATTGCAGGCGCGGAAGAAGGACTCATGCCTCACGCAAGAGCTGTTGAAGAAGGAGGAGATGCCGCCATTGAAGAAGAGCGAAGGCTTTTCTACGTTGCCGTCACAAGAGCAAGGGACAGACTCTTCATTTCGTCATGTCTTCACAGAAGAAAGATGAATGCCTCTGTTGAATGTCAGACCAGCAGATTTCTGGACGAGATTCCAGAACATCTCATAACATATCACGAGCCGTCAAAAACCGTTGACGCGGAAGAGGCGCATGAACTTCTTCAGAACATGCTGAAAAACCTCGCGCGCCCCAGAGTCCCCAAACTTTAGCGGCATACTGTTCAAAAACAGGATTTTATGATATTATATTGAAATTAAGGCGACATCGGAAAAATAAAATTATCAAGGTTCCCTTAAGAATACTGCGGCGGGCAGGAAAATCATCCGGGTCCCGCTGTTGAACGATTTAATAGGAGTGATTATGAAACGAGCTTTTTTGTGTGCAGGAGCCGTGGCCGCGTTGATGTCGATTGCAGCAGGATGTGCGTCAACGAAAGCCGCAGCCGTACAGTCTGGAGAAGAAAAAGAAGAGGAAGCCGTCGTCAAGCCGATGGTGCTTACAGATCTTCCCGTTGTTGAATTTTCAGGCGCGGGCATAAAATATGAATGTGAATCCATGCTTTTGAGCCAGTGCGTCATCATTCAGGATGAAAATGCATCGAGCAGATATGCAATCAGAATTGAAAACGCAGCGTCCAAGGCCCAAATGAAAGTCCAGCTTCCGGCGGGCACATACGAATGTCTTGTTTCGGAAAAGGCATACAAAAGCGAACAGTCGGCATTCTACGTGGTCATAGACGAAAATCCCTACCGCATGTATCCAAGCAATCCCCCGCTCGGAACATTTGAGCTCACCACAAGAACTCCGGTCTACTTCACCATTGACGAACCAAGAACAGTCCTCATTTCCATTCAGGCAAAAGCCGGCAACAAAAACGGAGACACAGGAATGCTCTTGGACTACATCCAGTTCGTGAAGAGAAAGTGAGGTTCCGCTTATTTTCCTAAATCCAGCATCCGTCTGTTCCAGTCTTCAGGCGGATCGTCGATGATGCTCCAGTCAAAGTCAAGTATTCCGTGCGGCGGGAAAAGCGGCGGCGGAAGAGGCTTTCTGCGTGCATTGTTGATTCTGATGATTTCCTCAATGGTGCGCGTTCCGTCGGTCAGAGTAAGATAAGGCTCCCCGAATGCGCAGATTGTCGAAGTCCTCACCGTGTACTCGATGGGATTTCCGTATTCATCAGTGGTATTCTTCTGCACCAAAACAGAGTTCACGGTATGAGGTTCAGGCAGAGAGTCTGTCTTTTTCATATTGCGGATTTGTGTTCTTCTTCCGACCGTGCATGTATAGTTTCTGTCGCCCACCCACAAATGCTTCGGGACACTGAAATCCTCTCCGTTGTCTGAAAAATATGCCGTTGCCGAAGAATCGTATTCCATATCAGTCTCCCAATAGCGGATGGGATATACAGCGTCGTCAGTCACGTAATAAGAAAGAAGCTCCGTGTTTTCCACAGGAATGCTTGCAAGAATTCCGTTTGCATTTCCCGCATCCTGCCAGTAACCGGCCAGAATATTTCCCGACTCAAGAACAGTGCCGTCCAAAAAAGGACTTACGGGAACAGAATCTGAATCCTCTTTTTTGATTGCGAATTTAAGATACAGCTTGTCGCCGATAACTGCAATCGGGATGTGGTACTGCTTTTTTCCACCGAGTCTGCGGCCTCCGAATTCCACGACCATATCCCATGCACCCGAGGGATTGCTTTCCGCAATCAGCACGTCTCCGTCTTCCTGCACCGTCGTGATGCCGTAATCTTCCGTAAAAAGCTCGTCCGTAAGGGGCACAAACGTGATCCGTATTTCCTGAGCGGGACTTGATGACGCAGTGGTGTTGTTGTCGTCCCGTGGATTTGTTTCCGAATATTCATGGCTTTCCGCGGCCCTGTCATCGTACCATTGGTAGAATGTCCTGAGCACAATCTGGGGCACGGCTTCCCCCGAGGATGCAAGATAGCCTGAGTCAAAAACAACGTAGCGGCTGTAATTTTCCCATATTCCCTCCAAAAGAAGGGGAACAATCCGTGTTTCCTGAGTTTCTTCGTTTTGTTCGGCGGCGGTCTGAGCCTGTAGCGGCAATAATCCTGCAGCGGCGAAAAGAACCGTGGCCATCAGTTTGCATGACAGTTTCACGCTTTCATTATCGGCAGAAAGAGAGTTTATATTAGGGAACATCAAAAAACTTCAGTTTCCGGTGACTCCCCATTCACAAATCAACCGAGGAAAAAAATCACCTTGAGCCCCATCTTTTTTCGACGGTCCCGCGCAGTGAATACCGTTTGATTTCCCTTGTGTCGAAGGCCTTTTGAATCAGCTCATCGATTTCCATTCCCTCGTAAATGCGGCGGGCCTCTTCAATGTCTGCACGCAGAACAGGATGTTTCGGGCTGAACAGGACACAGCAGTCTTCATACGGCAGAATCGAGGTTCCGTAAGTGTCAATCTCTTTCGCGGTGGCCACAATCTCCTCTTTGTCGAGTCCGATTAAAGGTCTGTACAATGGAAGGGATGCAAAACTTTCGGTCACGGCAAGATTTTCCACGGTCTGACTTGCAACCTGGCCAAGGCTTTCCCCTGTGATTATGGCGTCGGCATGTATTCTTCCGCACAGAAGATTCGAGGCTTTCATCATGCACAGACGGAGCATAAGGGTAGCAAAGGCTTCCGGGGATTTTTTCTTTATCTGCATCTGCACATCAGTGAAGGAGATTATGTTCAAATGAGTGTCAACACCGTAGTCTGCAATTTTGGCGGCAAGCTCTTCCACTTTCTGCTGGGCTTCAACCGAAGTGTATGGATACGAATGAAAATAAACGCACTCAACTTTCATTCCGCGTCTCATCATCCTGTATCCTGCAACCGGACTGTCCAGACCTCCGCTCAAAAGAAGAAGGCCCTTTCCGCTCACACCGACAGGAAGTCCACGGCAGGTTCTGTGCTGAGAGGAATAGACAAACACTTCCTCCCTCACCTCGACATTTATGGTCACATCAGGATTATGCACATCCACTTCAAGGATTCCACCGTCGGAAGCCTCCCCAGCAGACTCCACGCAGATTTCATAGGAATTCAACGGAAACGATTTGTCTTCACGGCGTGCTTCCACTTTGAACGTGCGTGCTCCTCCGTCCTTTGCATCCTGGGCGAGTTTCGTTACTGCTTTTGTGATTGCCTCGATCGACTTTTCAGTAACAGTCACTTTTGCCCATCCTGTAATTCCAAGAAGATGATCCAGGACATACTCCACTGCGGGAGCGGCTTCTTTTGTGGCTCTTATGTAAAGGCGTCCGTTTCTGAGATACACATGGGCATCCACGGTTTCAAGGGCAAGTCTTGTGTTGTTCACAAGTTGCTTTTCAAAAATCTTTTTGTTTCCACCCTTTAGAGTGAGTTCGCCGAGTTTTCCCAAATAACGCTCGGTGTAGGATTCGTCATAAATGTCTGTCATTCCGGTTCCCCTGTCTTTAATAGAAAATCTTTACGCCGGCTGACAAAACCATTCCGAATCTCTGCGGATACTCTTCGGTGTTTATGACGCTGTAACTGCCCTTTTCTCCGAGATTTCCGTCCGAATCGGTGAACCATGAATACACAAGCCCCGCACCGGCATTGAGTGTTACAGGGACATTGAACTGCATAAGTCTCCAGCTGACGGCTCCCGAAAGCATTGTGAACCACTGATACGCACCATCCTGAAGGAAATAACTGCGCATATTGCCGCGGTGATCGGGAGAAAGCTCGGAGTAAAGAGAACTTCCGTCAACCTGTCTTGATCCGTAATCCGCACCGTGCCTTATGAATTGATACGTCACATTTGCATTCACATAAGGAGTGGGACGGGTATCGAAACTGATTCTAAGTTCATCAGAGTTCGGAGGAAGATAATATCCCAGGGAAGTTCCGTTGTTTGTATAGCTTTCGGAGATGTACGTGCTCGGGAACCAAGGTGTATTCTTGAGCATCTGGTGTGTGTAACAGTAAGGCTCAATCTTTGTGTAGCGCAAAGAAACATTTGTGAACGGAATCCACGGAACCACAGCTTTCGCACCTACCTGGAAAGCGAACATTGCACGATCCCAGGTGAATGCTTCCAATCCCGACCTTATTCCACCCTCCTTGCTGAATCCGTTTATCTCGTCAAGGTAGAAGGAGAACCAGACGCTTCCGACTCCCGGCCACTTTCCGCGCATATTGAGGAAGAGGTTGATGTTGTCATAGTCTCCGATATTATTCTGATAGAACACCTTGTTGAAAAGCGGGAAAAGATACCCGAGTTCAAAACGCTTGGGCCAGATTGCCGATGTACCCAGACTCATATCGAAATACTTGAAATCGAGCTCAATCATATCGGAAGAAAACACATTCTGATACCTGGCTGCCTCGACATAAGGATTTTCGCCTGAAATATAGATGGCATTCGGCATTTCGAGGACTCCGGTAATAAATGAAAAGCGGAGCCACGGGAAGATTGTGATAATTCCGTCAAGACTCAGGAAAGGACGGGCCCTGCTGTTCAGGATAAGACTTGCACTGTCATCCATACCGCCCCACTCGCGGTAAACACGTCCGAAGCGGAAAAAGATGCGGTCATTCAGGAAAGATGCGTTTATCTCGGCATTCATTCCGAAACCGAAACCCACGCCGTCAGGCCAGCCGGAAAGCCCCGAAGCCGTCATATTGGAAAGCATGTAAATGGAGCCGTCCCAAATCTTCGTATAGGAAAAAGGAAGAAATGCACGGTTGTCAAAAACATTCACTGTGGCCGGTCTTGGATTTGTTTCAGCCTCGTGTGCCCAGATGTCTGTTCCCACAGTGGCCGTGCTTGTGCCTCCCCGGAGACTCGTGACTACAGTGGAGCCGAGATACGTAAGCGGAGCCATTGAAACATCACCAAAAACATCGGCATTGTACGAAACGTGGCTTCCAAGGTTTCCTCTTATATACACAGCAGGAACAAGATCCATGCCGAAAGAGTTTCCCGTGTTGTAAAGTCCGTCAGAAAAGAAAGCTCCGAATCTTCCGCCTATGTCTGCCGAAATGTCCACTTTGTCAGGGGATGTGTGAATGTAATAAGCGGCACGGTGGAAATCGAATCCGGTTTTTCTGTAAAAAAGTCTTTTTTTCTCAGCCTCAAGCACCGCCTTTTCTTTTGGACTCACCTTCCCGTCATCAAGAGAGAGAAGAGTGTCTATGGCGGTCTCAACCTGTTTTTCCGTGTACGGCCTGTATGCAGGAAGGGACGGACAGAGCCCCCTCATCTGTGCGTTGTTCAAAATAAGATAGACTTCATCCTGAATAGGAACTGAAATGTAAGTCTGAGAGAAAACCCTGCCTATTGCGGCAAAAAGAAGAATCTGAATAAAAAGCAGACGGACAACACATTTTTTAGTTTTCATTTTGAACCTCAAGAAAGCCTGCTGAAAAGGCCGTTTCAAAAAATATCAAGTCACAGTGTACACAATTATTGCAGAATAAGCAAGTATAGTGTATAATATTTCGGATTTGGAACCCGTCCAACGCAACGGGAGATTACGATGATTTTAACCAGAGCCAGCTGCAAAAGTCTGCTGCTTTTACGACTTTCCAACGGCATTTTTTCAACACAGGACTGATTATGACGGCAACCGAAAAAAAGAACATTTACAATTTCCTCAAGGCTTCAATTTCAGCGGCCGCCGGTTACCGCGTCACGGAATTCGAGATGGATGAAAACTTGTTTCAGGACGACAGGATTGCTTCCTCGGAAGAAACGATAGAAGAAAAAGACAACACCGTAGAACAGAAAGATGCTTCCTCAGGAATCACACTGGCGGCTTTAAGAGAGAAAATTGCCCGATGCCATGCCTGCACACTTTCAAAATCCCGCACAAACACAGTCTGCGGTGAAGGCGTGGAAAATCCCGTGGTTCTTGTAGTGGGAGAAGGCCCCGGAGAGGAAGAAGACAAAACAGGACGTCCGTTCGTGGGAAAGGCAGGCTGTCTTCTCGACAAAATGCTTTCCTCAATCAGCCTGAGCAGATCTTCAAACTGCTACATAGCAAACATAGTCAAATGCAGGCCTCCGCACAACCGCACTCCTGAACCGCAGGAAGCAGACTCTTGTTCAGGATATCTTCAGGCCCAGATTCATCTCTTGAAACCGAAAGCAATCCTTGCCATGGGAAGATGCGCCGTACAGAATCTGCTGCACACATCGGAAGGAATAAATTCCCTGCGCGGAAAAATGTTCGATTTGAACGGTATACCGCTTATGGCCACCTACCATCCTTCGGCTCTCCTAAGGGACGAGACTTTGAAAAGACCTGCATGGGAGGATTTGAAGACCTTCCGAATGAAACTGAAGGAAATCTGCCCTGAATACGACAAACCGTTCGCCGCCGACGGAGCACAGGGCTGAAAATGTCCAGATACATCGATGTTGTCCTGAATCTTCCGTTGAACCAGGCATTCACATACCACGAGCCACTCAAAATCAGCGAAGAAGACAAAAACGCCTCCGAAGACGTGCTTTTCGGGCGCCGCGTTGAAGTGAGATTCGGAAACCGCAGGATGACGGGGATTGTCACGGCCTTGTACGACACACTTCCGCCTACCTGCAGCGTGGGAGAGGAAAAAATCCGTGCCGCCGCAAAATATGTTGACACCGAGCCGGTTCTTACGAGGGAACTGTACGAAAGTGCAAAATGGGTAAGCCGCTACTATCTGACCGCCATAGGAGAAGCCGTGTTTGCGATGATTCCTTCAGGAAAACGGGAAAGCGATGCCTCGGGATTTTCGTTTTCGGACACGGAAGACAGTTTTGAAAAAAAGAATCTCAGCGGGGAACAGCAGGCTGCGGTGAACGGAATTCTTGACGGAGACGAAAAACGCCTTTTCCATTATCTTTACGGAAAGACAGGAAGCGGAAAGACCGAGGTATTCCTGAGTGCGGCGGAAAAAATACTTGAGAAAAACAAAGGCGTGATTTATCTTGTGCCTGAAATAGGACTCACTCCCCAGGTGGTGAAAGCGGTTGTACGCAGATTCGGAAACACAGCCGCAGTCCTTCACTCTGAACTCACGCCAAGCCAGAGACTTTCCGAATGGAGACGTATTCTTCACCGTGAAGCCCGCATAGTCGTTGGAGCCAGAAGCGCAGTTTTTGCCCCTGTCCCCGATCTGGGAATGATTGTGATTGACGAGGAGCACGATGCCTCATACAAAGCCGGAAGCACCCCCAGGTACCACGCAAGACAAGTGGCCATGCACCGATGCACAACCCTTGGAATTCCGCTGGTGATGGGTTCCGCCACTCCCTCGCTAGAAGCCTGGAGCGCAATGGAAAACGGCACCATAAAAAGACACACACTCACTCAAAGACTTGCCGGCGGAGCAATGCCTGAAATAAAGAGCGTGAATCTGAGCCTTGAACAGAACAAGGAAAACTGCCTCTCCAGAGAATTGAAAGAAAGGATGAAAGCCGCCCTTGCAGAAAAAAGACAGATAATACTTTTTTTGAACCGCAGGGGATTCACACATTTTTTCCGTTGCTCAAGCTGCGGATTTGAAATGAAATGCAAGAACTGTTCGGTCTCAATGACATATCACAAAGCGGAAAACAGACTCAGATGCCACTACTGCGGATATTCAATACAACCGCCGCATCAATGTCCGAAATGCGGATCCCTCGATGTGGGATATTCAGGATTCGGCACGGAATACATAGAAGCCGAAGTCAAAGCAACTTTCCCGAATGAAAAGATTCTGCGCGTGGACACAGACAGCGTAAGCCACAAAGGCGAGCTTCAGGAAAAACTGGATGCATTCAGAAAAGGGGAATACTCGATTCTGCTGGGCACTCAGATGGTCGCAAAGGGACTCAATTTCCCGGCACTCAAGCTTGTGGGCGTGATACTTGCCGACAGTTCCCTGCATCTCCCGGATTTCAGGGCCTCCGAACGCACCTTCGCACTTATCACCCAGGTTGCAGGCCGTGCAGGAAGATTTTTCCCCGACGGAGAAGTGATTGTGCAGAGCTACAGCCCCGACATGGAACCGATAGCACTGGCGGTCAAAGGGGACATAGACACTTTTTATGCGAACGAAATCAAACAGAGAAATGTGCTTGGATTTCCGCCGTTCGTGAGAATGCTGCGCCTAGTATTCCGGTCTTCCGTGCCCGGAGCCGCAGAAAAAGCCGCAGAGGGAGCCGCCGTAATACTGAGGAAAAACAAAATCCCGGGCACAGACATAATGGGACCTGCCGAATGTCCGATTGAACTTGTGGCCGGAAACTGGAGGCATCAGATTCTTCTTCGCGGAAAAAACATCGGGGCGCTTCAGAAAATGGCTTCGAATCTTTTGAACGGATACACCGCCCCGCAAAACGTTTATATCGAGTCCGACGTGGATCCGGTCTCTCTTTTGTAAAGCCGCAAAAACACTTCAATCAGAACCAGAATCTGACTCCTGCATCCAAGGGAACCTTGAACACAAATCCGCCGTAAGTGCCGTATCCCGCCTCAACGGCAGGCTGCGCATAAAATTCCACCACATCCGAAACGAACACGTTCACACCAAGAACAGCCCTCGCCGCAACGAAGATTCCCGGATTTTGTGTTCCCGGATTGTAAAAATGAAAAGCGAATCCCGGCCCGTAGTAGAATTTGAACATTCCGAAAAGCTTCGGATTTGCAACCCACCAGTCGGCAGTGACACCGATTCCCTGAAAATCCTTTGCGAAAGAATAATCAAGTCCGAATGTGACGGGCACAGTGGAAAGCTTAAAGGTAATTCCCGCTTCTCCATGAAACGGAAGATTTCCTACTCCCACTCCGCCCTGAACACCGAGACCTGTCCTTGAAAACACCGGAAGGCTTCCCCAAAAAAGCGCAAGAGCCAAAATCAAAAACTTTTTTTTCAATGCAGCTTCCTTCAAGCAGATTTCACAGGGTGCTCGACCGAATAAGTCAACGCATTCTCATCGTAAGACTTACCGTCCCATGATGCCCTCACCACGGAGCCATCGGGAATTTTTCCCGCAAGAAGCATGCCTGCAAGAGGATTCTCAACATAAGTCTGTATTGCACGCTTGACAGGCCGGGCACCGAATGACGGATTGTAGCCTTCTTCGGCAATAAAGTCCAGCGCGGAATCCTCAGTGACAAGAGAAATCCTTCTGTCTTCAAGACGGGCTCCCACCCTTTTAAGCTGAAGGGAAGCGATTGCCTTGATGTGCTCTTTTCCAAGCCTGTTGAACATCACAGTTTCGTCAATGCGGTTCAGGAATTCAGGCCGGAAAGTCTGCTTCAAAAGAGCATTGACTTTTTCTTTCACGGCATCCGTCTCATCATTCGAAGCGGCCTCAAGAATCAAGTCGGAACCAAGATTGCTCGTCATGATGATTATGGTGTTCTTGAAATCAACCACCCGTCCCTGCCCGTCCGTAAGTCTTCCGTCGTCAAGCACCTGAAGCAGCACATTGAACACGTCAGGATGAGCCTTTTCAATTTCGTCAAAAAGGACAACGGAGTACGG